>CANITF010000017.1 GCA_947470515.1 Flavobacteriales bacterium | reverse complement strand
GTAAGTGGAAAAACTACCTTCAAAGAAGAATTTGTCACGGCAGGAGGAATCTCCTTGCAAGATGTCAACTTCAAAACGATGGAAAGTAAAATTGTTCCAGGAATGTTCTTCGCGGGAGAAGTACTGGATATTGATGGAATCACCGGAGGTTTCAACTTCCAAGCTGCATGGACAACGGGTTTTGTGGCAGGAAAAAGTGTAGGGTAAATTACAAACTACAAATTACAAATTACTAGTTGCACACCCCAAACTGAAGCGTCTTTGTGCCCTTTGTGCCTTTGTGGTAAAAAAATGACTTACAAATCACAAATCCTGAATCCTTATTTTTTGATGACTTCTTTCTTGCGCTTTAAACTTTGATAATCTAGCCAATATAGCACCTTTATGGACAAACTATTCAATGGAGCATACTCAAACATTGAAGATAGGTTGGCGAAATAGGCTTGTTTGATATTTGAATCATCCGAAAAAATCGAATTCTTCCAAACAATATTTATTTCACTCCCCGGTTGGAAAACCCAACGGTATACCAAATCAATTGTAAAAGCATTGAAGTTTGTATTGTAAACAGATTCACCATTAACATCTAGCCCATCCAAAGTATTGGGAGTCAATGTTCCATCCAAATTTAAATCAAAGAATGAGTTATACGAAAGCACAGAACGATAATGTCGCATTCTGAAAGTAATGCCCATGCGATTTGTCATGGTATAGCGGAAATTTAATGTATTAGTTGTATTTATCAAGTTACGTGATCCAAAAACAATTGTATTTGAAGCGATTAGAGGTTCTCCAAATGCAATAGCATAACCTTGACTATTAATAGAGTATCCTTGTTCAAATTCATATACCAGGAACATTTTATCACTTAATCTAAATCGAGGACTTACATTAAAAGAATAATCTTTCCAACCTTCTCTGGTTACAAACGTGTAATCTAACCCTAAATCCAAAGCAAATTTCTTTTGGTAATTCGATGAAAACCAGGCACCCATTGTGAGCCATTTAGGTCGGATAAAATACATGTTTTCAGTTCTCGGTTCAAAATAATCGTAGCTATCTGTTACACTTGCATTCATTCTAATTCCCGATGCATGAAATTTCTTAAGTAGCATGAACGAATTCCAATTGACGTAGGTTGAAGTATATACATTTGGCTTGTATAATCTGTTGTATGAATAACCTAAGGTGCTTGAAAATTGATTCAATTTCCAAAAAGGTTTGAATACACGGTAGGAAACTGATGCTTCTGCTACCCGTTTATTGTTGTTGTAGTTAAATCCTAGATCATTTGGGTCATAGGTGTTAGACTCTTCAAAATAGGACCCGAGAAAGATAAAGTTACCAGTTTGTTTTCCTGAAGAAAGACCATAATTATAGCCAGTACTTGTGTTGGAAGAAAAGAATTTATTGGAAAGAGTAGTTCTTCCCGCGACAAAATATTTATTATCAACAGTATTTAATTTTGTGTTCAATCCAGTAACATTGGCATCGTAAAAAATGCCTTCTCGCATAACATTTGTATTGGTTAAAGTAATCGAGCTATTATTTTTTAGATTTTGATCTAAAACAACTACGTTGTAATTAGTTAAAGGTGATGATATAATTTGCCTTTCTATTCCTGTCAATGAATTTACAGCTGTTGATTCTTGTTCCGCTGTTATGCCATTAAATACGCCAATACCTAAGCCTTTTTTAGTCCTTCCTGAAAGTTTTGAAGCATTATATAATTTCGAAGAAGAAGGTGTGTTTGTCAAGTACTCATCTGATGTTAAGTTCGTACTTAAAACACTGTATGGTGATTGAATTCCGATTCGCCTTGAATAAAACAATCCTGACTTATTGAACAACTCAGTCCCTTCAGTAAAGAACTGCCTGTTTTCATTAAATTGTATTTCAAATGGACTCAAATTCAACACTTTATTATCAAATACAACTTGTCCGAAATCGGGAACCAACGTCATGTCTAAAGTGAAAGCCTCATTCAAACCTAATTTTATATCCATTCCACCATTGAACGAGCTTAACCAATTACTTTGACCAGCTATATTTGATGGATAATGATCGGCATAAGCAGATAAATAGGGCATAAAAGCAAGTCTTAATGGAGGTTCAATGTCTTTAATATCAGTAGCAACTCCGCATTGTACAAGCCAATTATCTAGATCTGGTTTTATTGGACTCCAAGTGGTTTCTTCTCTGTTACGACTAATTTGCCGATAAAAATTTACTCCCCAATTTTGAACATCCACTTTTGGAAATCGGAAAGCAGAGTAGGGAATACGCATTTCTACCTCCCATCCATTTTCAGTTCTTTTAACAGCACTGCTCCATACCATATTTAGTTCAACACTTTCACCTGTAGCAGATACTTTTGAGTCGAATTGAACGCCCATACTACTTACCCCAAATGAGAACCCATTCTGATCATCATTGTAGGTGTCAAGGATTATCTGGAAATTATCGATGTTTGCATTAAAATCGTCTCTTTCACAAAGTACGTTTGAAATGTGTTCAGCTTTGTCATGGCATATTGCCGAGACATATAGCGCACTTTTGTCGTACATTATTTTTACTTGTGTCTGCTGTGTTGAAGCTACTCCAGGTTGAGGTTTGAATTGTGTGAAATCTTGAATGGTTTGAGCATTTGCCCAATCACTTTCAATAATTTGCCCGTCAATGGTTATTTTTTCAACAGTAGAAAATGCAGCAATTGATTTCTGCCCAAACGAGGAGTTCAAACATAACAATAAACTAAAGAAAAGTGCCTTTTTAAACATTGAGAACAAATATAACGGTACGAGGATTTTTCAAACAGAAAATTATATGAATGGTTATACACGTTTATCAATTACACAAACAACGGCTAATTGGTCAAGTATATTTTTCCAATTATCAAATAAAATTAGTGCTTTAGTGTTTTTTGATTTAGTAATTTAAGAATGATTTCATCAACCATTCGCTGCGAATTGGGTGTGCAATACTTATTAATAACTCCAAATTTAGAAAGAAAAACATTAAATATAGCCTATCAAATCATACGTTTGATAACCAATAAATTCTTTCATTAAATGATTCCAACTATCAAAATTACTTACGGAAGGAATGAAATATTGATCCCAGAAATAGTTTCTAGATGGTCCAGTATATAAATCAGTAGAATATGTTTCGCATTTGAGCCCAACCTTATCAAAACACCCCTTTGCACGCTTCATATGCGAACCTGAAGTTATCAAAATGAATTTAGATAAATGCGGGTATGAACGGTTTAATATTTTCTTTGTTTCAACTGCGTTTTCATGCGTGTTACGAGAGATCTCTTCAGTAATAATATCTTTTTCAGGAATTCCCCAGCCAATTAAAACTTCCTTCATTTGTTTAGCTTCGTGCAAACCTCTATCTGTTATATAACCACTATCTCCACTGATGAGTATTTTTTTAATTTTCCCTTTGTGATAGAGTGTTATCGCTTGCCAAATTCTATCTCCTCCTCTTCGAATACTAATGATATTTAAATCAGTATTATATTCAGCCATGCCAGTTAAAACTATACCAACTTCAAAATTTTGAACCTCAGTTATCTTTTTTCCGGGGACTTCCCACAAGCGACAAAATTCTGAAAATATAACAGAATTAGTGAAAAACAAAAAAAGAATTAAAGCTGTCCATTTAAACCTTTTTCTACCTTTCTCTTTTTTCCAAAGAAAGGCTCCAAGAATGGCAATAACCAACCAGGTAAAAGGAGATAATAAGAATAGTAAAGCTTTTGATAGAATAAAAAACATAGTACAAAAATAACTTCTTTGTTTGCATTTAAAAGAATTTTATGGTCGGATTACTTAAGAAGGATTATTTTTGTGCTTAAAAAAGATAAAAAATGACGTGGCTTGAAGATGTTTTTGGTATTAATTATACAGATGTAAATCAGTTTCTAGTAAAAATTGGAACGAATTTATTGATGTGTATCGTAATCTTAATAGTAGGTTTTTGGTTGGCAAAAGTTATCTCAAAAGCATTAAGGAAAGTATTAAGAAAAAGCAATACTGATGAAGGGTTAGTAACGTTTACAACAAGCTTTATTTCTATGGTTCTCAAGATTTTAGTTGTTGTTACCGCAATTAGTCAATTAGGTATTGAGATGACCTCTTTTGTTGCATTATTAGGTGCAGCGGGTTTGGCAATTGGTATGGCCTTTTCTGGAACACTTTCAAATTTTGCCGGTGGAATTATGATCTTGGTTTTGAAGCCTTTTAGGGTTGGTGATATAATCTTTACTCAAGGTGAAAAGGGGATTGTAAAAGAAATTCAAATCTTTAACACTTATTTATATACAACAGACAATAAAGTAATCATATTGCCAAATGGACCTGTTGCAAATGGGAATATTACAAATTTCACTAAAGCAGATACTAGAAGAGTAGATTGGCTATTTAGTATCGCTTATGGGGATGACTTCGAAAAAGCAAAGAATTTACTTCAACAATTTATTGAAGAAGATACTAGAATATTAACTGATCCTGAGTTATTTATAGGTATTCAGATGTTAGCGAATTCTTCTGTAAATATTACTGTTCAAGTTTGGGTTCAAACAGATGATGTAAATCCTGTGTTTTATGATCTGAATGAAAGAGTTTACAATGAATTCGAAAAAGCCGGATTACACTTTCCTTACCCACAAATGGATGTGCATATAAAACCGAATGGAAATGCCTGATTTGAACAAGCATCCTTTGATTATTGATTACATCTTACAAAATAATTTTGGAAGGTTGTTGGGAATGAATTTCACTATTTTATCTCCAGGAATTGTTTCATATTCATTAAGTATAAATAAATCTCACTTGGCGACACCCGTTGCTGTTCATGGTGGAGTTGTTGCTTCGTTATTGGATGCTACAGTTGGTGCAGGTGCGCTGTCAGCAGTTTGTGAACTTGAAAAAGTTGTTTCAACAGTCGAATTATCTATTTCGTATTTATCTCCAGCGTTTTTAAATGATCAGTTAACCGCAACATCTGAATTAGTAAAATTAGGTCATAAATTGATTTTTATGGAGGCTAAAGTTGTTAACCAAAATGGTGCGCTAATAGCAAAAGCAACAGCGATTCTAAATGCTTATCCCAAAGAAAAAGCAGGTTATTAAATACATCTATTTGGAATTCTAAAGTACCCTTGTAAATTCGTTAATTCCTAAATCCAATTTCGATAAATGTTTCCATCGTGACCCAACAGCTAAATTATTTGGTCGTTTAAATTTAAAAAAAAAATAATTAGACCGACTAATCAGTCAATTTGAATTTTTATCTTATATTTGAAAAAAAAAGAATGTTAGATAAGCGAACCAAACTAATGAACGCTGCAAAAGTGCTTTTTTCTGAAAATGGGTTTTATGCAACTCCAACAGCTAAAATTGCCAAAGAAGCAGGAGTCAGTAATGGAATTTTGTTTCATTATTTCCCCACAAAAGCGGATCTCATTCATGCAATGTATTATGATATAAAAGATCGAATTTTTATTTATTCGGTCAGCCAGATATACAAAGAAGCAACTTTGAAGGAAAGTATTTATACACTTTGGTTAGCAGCTGTTGAATGGAATCTAGAAAATGCTGAAGATTTTGAATTTACGCTACAATTTGAAAATTCCCCCTATTTTTCAACTGAAATTGAGAAAAAACATAAATATGTTCAAATGAGTATCGAATTAGCTGAACAAGGTCGCATCCAAAATGTTTTTAAAGATATTAATACGTTGTTATTATTTCAAATAATGTCAAGGTTAGTAGAAACGAATGTGAAATTTCTAAAGCATAATCCAACATTTCAAAATGATGTGGAATTTAAAAATAAGCTATTCGAAATAGCATGGGATGCAATTAAAAAATAAACAATAAAAAAATCAAAAATAACAACAATGAAAAATGTAGGATTAATTACTGGAGCATCAAGTGGAATTGGAATGGAATTAGCCAAGATTCATGCGTTAAAAGGACGAGATTTAATTCTGGTTGCCCGACGAGTTGACGAATTAATGAAGTTGAAAATCGAATTAGAAACCGCCTATAATGTTCAGGTTGAAGTTCTCCCAATGGATTTAATGAAAGAAAATGCAGCAGATTCCTTATTTCAACTTGTCCAAGAAAAAAATATTCAGGTTGATTATTTATTCAATAACGCTGGTTTAGGTGGTTACGGCAAGTTTCATGAGCGTGACTTGAAAAAAGAGCGTGAAATGATTCAACTCAATATTATAGCTTTAACGGAGCTTACACATTTATTTTTACCAGGAATGGTTCAACGGAAATCAGGAAAAATATTGAACACAGCAAGTACAGCCGGATTTCTACCTGGACCAATGCAAAGTGTTTATTTTGCTACAAAAGCTTTTGTTGTTTCTTTTACACAGGGAGTGGCACAAGAAGTTTGTAACGATGGTGTTACCTTAACCGCATTGTGCCCAGGACCTGTAAAAACTGAATTTGAAAAAGCAGCAGGAATGGAAGGAAGTAGTTTGTTTAAATCAGCAACAACTGCTGAATCAACTGCTCGAAAAGGATATCGAGCAATGGATAAAGGTAAATTAATTGCTATATCGGATAATAGTTTGAAATTTGCTCTGAATTGGGTTTTACCATTTGCCCCAAGGAAGTTGGTTCTGAAAATGATTCAAAACATGCAGACGATTAAATAAAATAAAAAAGGTATTTCTCCGAACACTTATTTTATACTTACTTTTGTAATCAGAAAAAAAAGAAATAAATGCTGTTATTTTTAAATGACATTGCGGGTTCAGAAGTTCTTGTGATTTTAGTTTTCATTCTAATGTTCTTTGGATCTAAAAGTATCCCAAGTATCGCTAGAACAATGGGGAAAACAATTCGTCAAATTAAAGAAGCGTCCAGTGATTTACAACATGAAATCAAGAAATCCGGCCTTGATATTAAAAAAGACCTCAATCTAACTGGTTTAATTGCTGAGACAAAAAATGATATTCAGCAACCAATGGATCAATATGTATCTGATTTAGATAATGCAATCGAATTTAAACCTAATCGAAACAGTCAGATTCAATCAACACCTGTTCTAGATGTTGAAACTCCTAGTGAGCCTGAACCGAAAATAGAAAATAACGAAAACAACTTGAAAGATTAAGTTATTTAAATTCAGTAGTTTAAAAAAGCACAATCGTATCTATTCTTGTTGTTTTGGAAAGAGAAAAAACACGGCAATCTGTTTAATTGTGACTTTCGTCTAGTCAATTACTTGTTTAGTCTTCAATAAAAAATAAATTTCGCCTTTCCCCTTTTTATACGTACCTTTGCACCCAATTTTAAAAATATATAATGACATTTGAGGAACTCGGGTTAAAGAGTGAGGTGCTGAAGTCGATAAAAGAACTGGGGTTTGAAGCACCGACTCCCATCCAAGAACAAGCAATTCCACACCTATTAGGAAAGGATAGCGATTTCGTTGGATTAGCTCAAACAGGAACAGGTAAGACCGCAGCGTTTGGTCTACCATTAGTGAACAATATTGAAAATCACGCAAAAACACCGCAAGGTTTAATTATTTGCCCAACGCGTGAACTCTGCTTGCAAATTGCAAAAGATCTGGACTCTTACTCTAAATACTTGAAAGTTAGTATTGTAGCAGTATATGGAGGGACGGATATTCGTAAACAAATGTCTGACATTAAAAGAGGGGCATCTGTGATCGTTGCGACTCCAGGACGTTTAATGGATTTAATTAATAGAAAAGCTATTTCATTATCAGATGTAGAATACGTTGTATTAGACGAAGCTGATGAGATGCTTAACATGGGATTCAAAGAAGATATCGATGCGATATTGGAAACAACTCCTGAAAAGAAAAATGTTTGGTTGTTTTCTGCAACAATGCCAGCTGATGTAGCTCGTATCGCGAAAACATACATGAACGACCCTCTAGAGGTTGCAATTGGACATAAAAACCAAAGTAACGAGAACATTGATCACATCTACTATGTTGTGAAAGAAAAAGATCGTTATGCTGCTGTTAAACGTCTAATTGACTTTAATCCTAATATATATGGTTTGATTTTTTGCCGAACACGTCAGGAAACTGGCAGTGTAGCAGATAAATTAGCGAAAGAAGGATATAATGCAGAACCGTTGCATGGAGATTTATCTCAAGTACAGCGTGACCGCGTTATGGATCGCTTCCGTAAAAAAGATTTACAAATATTAGTTGCAACGGATGTTGCCGCACGTGGATTGGACATTGATAACATTACACACGTTATCAATTATAATTTACCTGATGATATTGAAAATTATACGCACCGAAGTGGCAGAACAGCTCGTGCTGGACGAAAAGGTGAATCTTTAGTTTTGGTTAATACCCGTGAAACAGGAAAAATTAGAGCTATTGAAAAACAAATGCGCACAACTTTCACATTAGGAACTGTTCCTAATGCTGAAGAAATTTGTGAAATTCAATTATTGAAATTAATTCATAAGGTTATTTCTACTGATGTTCGTGAAAAAGATATTCAAAAGTTCATGCCTACTATTATGGCTGAATTTGAGGCTCTTTCTAAAGAAGAAGTTATCAAACATTTTGTTTCGACTGAATTCAATCGTTTTATTGAATATTACGAAAGAGCAGGTGATTTGAATGCTTCAGCTTCGAAAGGAGATGATAGAAATGACGATCGTCCAAATAGACGTGAGCGCAAAACGAATGAAACTGAAAGTGGTAAAACACGTTTCTTCGTGAGTATCGGTCGTCGTGACGGTTTAAACCCGGGCGGTTTGTTGCGTTTGATTTGCGATGCAACTGGATTGAATTCTGGAAATGTTGGACGTATCGATATCATGACATCTTATTCATTCTTTGAAGCTGACAATGAGTATTCAGACAATATCTTGAAAAAGGTAAATGGAGCTGAATATGAAGGAAATGCTGTAAGTATTGAAATCACAAAAGATAAACCTAGTGGCGGTGGAAATCGTGGCGGAGGTGAACGCAGTGGTGGTGATAGAAGAGGAGGAAATTCTTTTGGAGGTAAATTCCAAGGTGGTAGAGATGGTGGAGCGCGTCGTGGCGAAAGTGGCGGACGCAGTGAGGGTGGATACCGAGGTGGAAGCAGTTCAAACAGAAGTGACGATAGACCAAGACGTGAAAGTTCGGGTGGAAGTAGCCGAAGTGAAGGTGGCTACAGAAGTGAAGGTCGAAGTGAAGGCGGAAACAGAAGCGAAGGAAGATCTGAAGGTGGATACCGAGGAGGAAATAGTTCATCACGTAGTGAAGGTTCAGGCCGTCGTGAAGGAGGAAGCAGTCGAGAAGGTGGAAATAGCAGCTCTGGTGCTGGAAGCCGTCCAAGAACATTCGGAAAACCATTCAATAAAAAAGATTAATTAACTAGAATTCCTTAATTTATATGGAAATTAGAAATATTGCAATTATTGCACACGTTGACCACGGTAAGACTACTCTGGTAGATAAAATGATTGAAGCTGGAATGGTTTTGAATGAACGTGATCGTCCAACAGGAGATTTAATCATGGATAGTAACGATTTGGAAAGAGAGCGTGGAATTACGATCGTTTCTAAAAACGTTTCTGTTTCTTACAAAGGAACTAAAATCAACATAATTGACACTCCAGGTCACGCCGATTTCGGAGGTGAGGTTGAAAGAGTGCTCAACATGGCTGATGGAGTTTGTATATTAGTTGATGCTTTTGAAGGTCCGATGCCACAAACACGTTTCGTGCTTGGAAAGGCATTGTCTTTAGGTTTAAAGCCTTTGTTAGTAATAAACAAAGTTGATAAAGATAATTGTACGCCAGAAGAAGTTCACGAAAAAGTATTTGATTTAATGTTTGAATTAGATGCAAGCGAAGAACAATTGGATTTCGCTACAATTTATGGTTCTGCAAAAAATGGTTGGATGTCAACTGATTGGAAACAACCTACTACATCGATTATACCATTATTAGATCAAATTTTAGAAACATTCCCGCCGCGTAAAATTGAGGAAGGAAATACACAAATGCTCATCACTTCTTTGGATTTTTCAACGTACGTTGGAAGAATTGCTATAGGTCGTTTAACCCGCGGTGAAGTAAAGGAAAATCAACAAGTGATTTTAGCTAAGCGCGATGGAACGCATGAAAAACATAGAATTAAAGAGATTTTTGTCTATGAAGGAACTGAACGTCTTAAAGTTACGGCTGTTCAAGCTGGAGATATTTGTGCAATAACAGGAATTGAAGGTTTTGAAATTGGAGATTGTATTTGTGATTTCGAAAATCCAGAACCACTTCCAACTATCCAATTGGATGAGCCAACAATGTCAATGCTTTTCTCAATCAATGATTCACCTTTTTTCGGTAAAGAAGGAAAATTTGTAACTTCTCGTCATATTCAAGAGCGTTTGCAAAAAGAATTAGAGAAAAACTTGGCAATGCGTGTTTCTGATACAGATAAAGCTGATAAATGGGTTGTTTTTGGTAGAGGTGTGCTTCACTTATCTGTTTTAATTGAAACAATGAGAAGAGAAGGATATGAGTTGCAAGTTGGACAACCACAAGTTATCTTGAAGGAAATAGATGGTAAAAAATGTGAGCCAGTTGAAGAATTGACAATCGATTTACCGGAAGAGTTTTCTGGAACTGCTGTAGAAGCTGTAACGAAGAGAAAAGGTGAAATGACCAACATGACACCAAAAGGAGCTCGAATGATTATTTCATTCCAAATTCCTTCAAGAGGAATAATTGGTTTAAGAAATTACTTATTGACTCAAACTGGTGGTGAAGCTATTATGACTCACCGTTTCTTAGAGTATCAAACGTATAAAGGAGATATTCCTGGACGTCAAAATGGATCATTGATTTCATTGGAATTAGGAACGTCTATTCCATTCTCGATGAATAATCTTCAGGATAGAGGTAAATTCTTTATCAACTCAAACGAAAGCATCTACGAAGGTCAAGTTATTGGTGAAAATTCACGTGCAGGTGATTTGTGTGTGAATGTCACTAAAACAAAGAAAATGAGTAATATGCGTTCTTCTGGAGCAGATGATAAAGTTCGTTTGGTTCCACCAAAAATCTTTAGTCTTGAAGAGTGTTTAGAATACATTCAAGGTGACGAGTATGTTGAGGTTACTCCAGCAAGTTTGCGTATTCGTAAAGTGTATTTGAAAGAAGCAGACCGTAAAAGATCAGGGAAATAACACCTAATTGAAATAAAACAAACACCTTGCATCCGTTTTGTATACAAGGTGTTTGTTTTTTGTTCAAAAAAAAAATGCATGCATCTATTTGGCAACATTAATTGTTGTAATTTAGAGTTATAAAGCAACCTTTATGTTTGACGACGAAGACGAAGATTATTTCGAAGGAAATCTAAGTGAAGATATTGAGCGTTTCGAAGCACATTTAAAAGGCGATTCAATCGGTTTTTTAGACAGTGATCGGTTAGAGGCAATCATTGACCATTATTTGATTAATAGTCAATATCCTAAAGCTAAGATGTGTGCAGATCATGCAATTGCTCAATTCTCTTTTAATCCAGTATTCCATTTAAGAAAAGCGCAAGCAATTTCAGCAATGGGACAATTAAAAGAAGCGTTGGGATTGTTAGCCCAAATTGAAAAATGGGAAACTCCTTCATGTGAGTTTTTATTGACAAAAGCATCAATTTTCAGTCAATTAAGAGATAGTAAAAATTCTATTAAATATTTCAAAGAAGCATTAATTCTCTCTGAACCTGAAGACCGTGATGAGATCTATTTGGATCTTGCAATGGAGTATGAAAATGCAAATGAATACAAAAAAGCGGTAGCAGTTTTAAGAGAAGCAATAATCTATAATCCACATAACGAAGGTGCTATTTATGAAATTGCATTTTGCTATGATCAGTTAGGTGAATATGAGATATCCATAAAATGTTATTCAGATTTCATTGATGAAAACCCTTATTCATTTACAGCATGGTATAATTTGGGTAATGCATATTCTAAATTAGAAAATTTCGAGAAAGCTATTTGGGCATACGAATATTGCGTTTTAATTAACGAAGATTTTGGACCTGTATATTTTAACTTGGGAAATGCGTTCTTATCTCAGGAGAAGTATAATGAAGCTATCGAACATTTCAATAAATGCATGGAATTGGATGGTGAAGATCCGATGGCGCTTTGCTATATTGGCGAAGCACATGAGCAATTAAATGATCTTGAAGTTGCAAAGAAATTTTACCGAAGAAGTATTGAACTAGCACCTCTTTTACCTGATGCCTGGTTGGGATTAGGAATAATAGAAGATTTAGAAGGTCGAACAAAAGAAGGTTTAGTTTTATTGCACAAAGCAGCTGAATTAGATCCTGAAAATGCCGGCATATATCATGTGTTAGCTGGAGCTTATGAAAAATTGGATGACCTGAAACAAGCAGAAGAATATTACCTTTTATCACTCGCTCTTGATTCTTCTGATGAAGAATGTTTGACTAATTATATCGAGCTTCTTTCTGAAGCATCACTGATTAATAGCTATAATTATCTTGTTGATTTCAATGAGAAAATTGGAACAAATGACATTGGACCAGTATTAGAAGTGAATTTATTATGGTTGCTCGGAAGTAAAGAAGAAGCAATCTCAAAATTTAAGACATGTATATCAAAGGACAGAAAAAAGGCAAAAGAAATCTTTGAAATTAATCCGAGCCTTTTAAGTGTTCAAGAATTTGTACATTTGTCGGAAGAAACTTAACTATATGAATTTCGAATTACCTTATATACCTGAAAGAAGCGTTAAACCGCGAGAAAAGGGTGTGACAATGATGATGGATAAAGGCTTGAGTCTGAATGAAACAGCAGACTTTATTGCAGCTTCTGGTCATTTAACGGATCTAATCAAATTTGGATTTGGAACTGCTTATGTCACAAATGATTTACAAGCTAAAATTGATTTATATAAAGCTGCTGGAATAAATCCATATTTCGGAGGTACTTTGTTTGAGGCATTCTATGCACGCGGTAAATTTGAAGATTATCTGAGATTATTAGATAAATATAAAGTTGGTACAGCAGAAATTTCTGATGGATCAATTATAATTGATCACGACGAAAAATGTGAGTTAATTCAGAGAATGGCTAAGAATTTTGTAGTTCTATCTGAAGTAGGTTCTAAAGATGCAGGTATCATGATTTCTCCAGCAAAGTGGATCAAAATGATGAGTACTGAATTGGAAGCTGGAAGTTGGAAGGTTATTGCTGAAGGCAGAGAAGCAGGTAATGTTGGTGTTTTTAGACCAAATGGTACTGCACATACTATGCTAATCAATCGAATTATTGCTAAAGTTGCTCCTGAAAAAATTCTTTGGGAAGCACCTCAAAAGAATCAACAAGTTTGGTTTATAAAACTGTTTGGCGCTGAAGTGAATCTAGGTAATATTGGGCCAAATGAAATGATTCCTTTAGAATGTTTGAGATTAGGATTAAGAGGTGATACTTTTTTCGATTTCTTACCGAAAGACTATGCTGAAAGATTGAAGCAAGTCAATGACGACGAAGAAGTAGAAGTTGAGGAAGAAGAAAACGAATGATATTTAAAAAGCTAAAAGAATTAACTGGTCATTCTGCTGGTATTTATTCTTTGGCATTTGATGGCGATTTTCTTTATTCTGGAAGCGCAGACGGTTTTGTTACCCGATGGAATTTAACTTTAGGTATTCAAGATAAGTTTGCAATTCGTTTCGATAATCCTGTTTATTCAATTTGCCTAATCAATGATAAGAAACAATTAGTTGCAGGTCTATCAAATGGTGATTTGCATATTTTTGATTTGGAAAGTCGATTAGAAATAAAATATTTCACCCAACATACTAAGGCAATTTTTGCTATTTCTGAAAACTCATTAAAAAAACAATTTTATACTGCAGATGCAGATGGAAATTTAGCAATTTGGAATGCAGAGACATTGGATTTGCTAATTTATTTGCCATTAGATTGTGGGAAAATAAGACGCATAAAATCTTCTTCGAATGGTGCTTATTTTTCCCTTGTTGGACAAGATGGTATAGTTAGAGTTTTTGATACTACTTTTTTTAACGAAATATCACGTTTCGTTGCCCATAAAAACGGTGCAACTGCATTACTTTTTCATCCTAAAAATGACAGTCAAATAATTACAGGTGGAAAAGACGCACTTCTCAAAATTTGGGATTGGAAAACTGCTCAATTAATGCAAGAAATTCCAGCCCATAATTTTGTGATATACGATATTATTTCTGTTAATAATGGTGATTCTATTGCTTCTTGCAGCAGAGATAAGTCTATAAAAATATGGGAATCAGAAGATTTCGCTTTTCAGCAAAAAATTGATTTTAAATTTGCTGGACATCGCCATTCTGTCAATTGCCTTTTTGAAATAAATAGGAATATGTTTTGCTCAGGATCGGATGATAAGCGCATTCTTTTGTGGGAAAACTAATTATTACATTAGATCTCTTAATTAAATTATTCCGGCAATTAAGCAGCATAGGCTTCCAATTCTTGTGTGTTTTCATGTTGGAATTTTTAAAATTATTTTATTTTTTAACGTTTAATTTCCGTATTTTGTTCTTCGAAAATTACGCTCTATGAAATTATTTTACTTTGCTATTTTATTTTTTCCAACACTATTATTATCACAAGTTGTTATAAATGAAGCTTCTAATGCAAATGGAACAACGCTTATTCAGCCCGATGGCAGTAGTCCAGATTGGTTGGAATTGTACAATACAACAAGTTCTCCTATAAATTTAAGTGGATATGGTTTAAGTGATGATAGAACGCAACCTTTGAAATGGATATTCCCTAGTTTTTCTCTTCCTGGTAATTCATATTTAACGGTATTAGCTTCTAAAAAATTACAAACTGCATATATTGATCATTATGAAACCGCAGTAAATGCTAGTGATTCATGGAAATATTTTATACCTGTATCGAATCTTGTTCCGAATTGGAAAGCAGTTTCATTTTCTGATGTTTCATGGACAACTGCGCCTTTAGGAATAGGATACGCTGATGGAGATGATGCTACGACAATTGCAAATCCAACATCTACCGTTTATGTAAGGAAAACATTTAATATTTCTGATATTAATGCTATTAGCTCTGCAATTTTAGATATTGATTATGATGATGGCTTTGTAGCTTATTTAAATGGGATTGAAATTGCCAGAGATGGATTAATTGGAACTCCACCAAATTGGGATGAATATGCACCTGGACATGAAGCACAATTGTATGCAGGTGGTTTAATATCGTCTTTCGCAATTGACAGCATCGCTTTAATGGCCGCAATTCAAAACGGAACAAATGTTCTAGCGATTGAGTTGCACAATAATGCTGTGAATGGGTCTGATTTATCATTGATTCCATTTTTAACTTTTGGGTTTAACCAAGGGACAACATATTATGCTGGAACAACGCATCCTTATTTTATTAGCCCTAGTTCTGGAGGAATATTTGAAACGAATTTCACAATTAAAACTTCAGGTGAAACTATTTATTTAAGCAATCCACTTGGACTTTTTATTGATTCGCTAGTTGTTCCTGATTTAAATCCTGACATGTCAGTAGGTAAATTAGTTGACGGTACGCCAAATGCTATGCTGTTCAATTTACCAACTCCTGGAGCAACAAATAATGGCTCTGTAGGTTATGTCGGATTTGAAAACACACCAATCATAAATTTACCAGGTGGATTTTATACAACATCGATGAATGTTAGTATAACGAATACGGCAGTTTCAGGAGGTCAATTAAGGTATACATTGGATGGAACAAATCCAGTTTCGACATCTACTTTATATACTGGTCCTTTAAGTTTGAATACGAATACCGTTTTAAAAGTGAGATGTTTCTCAAGTACTTTTAATCTTCTTCCAAGTGAAATGGCTGTTGAAACATTCTTTTTTCTTGAAGATTTCACTTTGCCTGTAATTTCAATCTCCACTGATCCAGTTAATTTATATGGTGCTTCTGGAATTTTTGATAATTATAATACCGACTGGAGAAAACCATGTGTGATTGAATATTTTGATGAAGATGGACAGAAACAATTCGAATCTCGCGCATCCATTAAACCAGATGGTGGAGCAGGGGGAAGTCGCTCGAATCCGCAGCATAGTGTCACTATTGAACCAG
Source organism: Flavobacteriales bacterium (assembly GCA_947470515.1). Lineage (GTDB taxonomy): Bacteria > Bacteroidota > Bacteroidia > Flavobacteriales_D > Crocinitomicaceae > M0103. The sequence goes on along the minus strand of CANITF010000017.1, from coordinate 39,323 downwards.
CCCATGTTTTATATGGAGAAGGAGACCCTGTTCATTATCCATTGATTGATGAGAAAAGTTTTATTCATGATTATGATGCTTTCTATTTAAGAAACGGTAGTAATTATTGGAATCAGTATCCCCAAAAAGATGCAACGCTTATGCGAATAATGAGAGAGTCTAATGCTAATTCTCAAGCATATTCTCCCGTAATTGCTTTTGTTAATGGACAGTATTTTGGAGTATATGAATTAAGAGAAAAAGCAAATGAAGGATATTTTGAGCAAAATTATGGAAATAATCCGGATAGTTTAGATCTACTTTCTGTTAGTTACTTCTATGGAGCAGGAATTCTTAGAACTGTTAAAGGTTCGGATACTGGTTTTTACAATATGAAAAATTTCGTTACGTCATATAGTCCAGCAGCTCCTGATTATTTTGCAAAAACCAATGAGCAATTAGACTTATATAATTTTACAGATTATTTATCTGCAGAAAATTGGTTTGCAAATTTTGATTGGATTTATAATAACATGAAAATTGCAAGGTGTCAAACGGCAGGTAATAAATGGCGTTTTTTCTTGCAGGATATGGAGTTAGGACTTGGTGGATGGAGTGATTTTAATTCAAATATTTTCGACTATTTCAGAAATAATAATCAACCGAATCCTTACTGGGAAATTTATAATGGATTGCTGCAAAATACCGAATTCAAGAATTATTTTGTCAATAGATATGCTGATTTGATGAACATGACATTTCAACCGGATTATTATACGCCTATCGTCGATTCAATGTATAACCAGTTGTTACCTGAATTACCAAGACATTTTCAAACTTGGACAGGAAATGTAACAGGTGGTATGGCAAACTATGCAAACATTCATACAGAATTGTTAAATCAATTTGCTAATAGAAATGCAGTAGTGCGCGATCAAATAGTTACGGAATATGGATTAGCAGAATCTGTTGATGTTACATTGGATGTTTCACCTGCTGGAGCTGGTTACATTAAAATATCTACAATTGTGCCCGATGGACTTCCTTGGACAGGAGTATATTTTGATGGTGTTCCAGTTAAAATTACAGCTGTTGCAAATCCAGGATATACCTTTATGAATTGGCAAAATAACACATGTATACCTGCTGGAGATTTATTGAGTAGTAGTATTCTTCTGAATATTCCTAATGATGATACATTCACTGCTGTTTTTACTGGAACAACAGAGCCATTAGCTGTTACAATTTCTGAAATTCATTACAATCCAGATATGACAATTGATGGGGGGAATTGGATTGAATTGCATAATTATGGTTCGACAGATTTGGATCTAACAAGTTGGTCGGTTAAGTCAAAGAATTTTTGGGATAAATACAGTTTTGTTGATCAAACCGTTATTCCAGCTGGAGGCTATTTGGTTGTTTGCCAAGATACAGCATCTTTTTCTGCAATTTATCCAACTGTGACTAATTATGTTGGTGCAACAGGTTATCCTTGGAGTAATAAATATGATTCAATTCAAGTTTATAATGCTTTTAATCAAGTTGTTTTGAATGCAATTTACCACGATAGTGCTCCATTTCCTGAATGTGCTGATGGATGGGGTAGAACCTTGGAAAATAAATATACTCAAAGCATGCAACTGGATTCGAGCAGTTGGTATTGTGGTTGCATTGGTGGCTCACCCGGTAAAGCTTATTCGCCATGTCAAGAACCAATTTCATTTTCTGAAGTCAATTACAATAGTGTAGAGACGAATTACAGCACTGGTGATTGGGCTGAAATTAGAAACAATACGAATCAATCAATAAACCTGAGCTTGTATACTTTCAAAGATTCTAAAAACGATCATATTTACGAATTACCGAATGTGACAATCGAACCAGGTGGTTTTTGGGTAATGGGAAATAATCTTAATCGTTTTTCTGCACGTCATGATATGGTAGAAAATGTTTCCGGGATCTTTGATTTTGGTTTAGCGAATAAAGATGTATTAAGACTATTTGATGATCAAGGAATTCTCATTGCTAGTGTGTTGTATAATTCTGCAGAACCATGGCCAACAGAACCTTCAAATAGTGATTATACGTTGGAATATAACTATATGAATGGATATATGGATCCAACTATTTCAACTTCATGGTTTGTGGGTTGTGAAGGAGGTTCTCCAGGTAGAGCTTATACTCCTTGTCCAGTTTTACCGAATGATTTAAATGGGTTCCTTTACCCAAATCCGACGAATGATTTTATCAATGTTGTTTTTAACAATGCAGATAATTCATCGAAAAGTACTGATTTACAAATTATGGATTTGAATGGAAGGTTAGTTTATTTTGAAACAGTTTATGAAATTGAGGATACGGTAGGAAAAGAATTAGATGTTAATGCCTTGAGAAATGGGATGTATTTTATCAAAATTATTCAAGCGGGTAGAACTGTGCAATTGCCGTTTGTGAAAATTTAGAAATTACATAACTTATTTGTTGATTTTTAAGTAAATATATTTTATATTTGTGTTTTATAAATATATTATACAAACATGGCTACGTTTACAAGTACTCTTCCTGATGATTTATTGCATGTTCTTGCCGAAAAAGCAAAAGCACTGTCTATACCCAAAAATAAATTAATCGAAAAAGCATTGCGTATCTATTTAGATCAGTTAAATCGTGCGGCTTATGTTAAGTCATATAAACGATTAGCTGATGATGCTGATATTCTTCAAATTGCAGAAGAAGGAATGGAAGATTACTTGAAGGATTTAGATGCATGAAACAAGGAGAAATTTGGAATGCTAATTTGAATCCAATTCAAGGAAGTGAACAAGCGGGATTTAGACCTGTTGTAATTATCAGTGGGAATTTAATGAATGATTTAACGAATTTGGTTGTTTGCTGTCCTCTGACTACAAAAATCAAAAATTATCACGGAAATGTTATTTTAGAGCCAACTAAAGTGAATGGTTTGGTCACAAATTCAGAAATTCTGACATTTCATATCCGTTCACTTTCAAAAGATCGTCTAAAACAAAAAGTAGGTAAAATATCAGCTTTAGAGTTGAAAGGAATTCAAAACTGTTTAACAGATATCTGGAAATATTAACGACATTATTCTAGTCGGAACGTGTACGGGAAATAAAAAGTCTAAACCATTTATTTACAACGATTTGCTTTTTCCATTTATGTTTCACTCGTGCGCTATCGCTCACGGATTCACTTAAAATGAAAAAAGCACCTTTTGCAATGCAAAAGATACTTTCATCAGAGTGCCCACGACTGGATTCGAACCAGCACACCACTGAAGGCACCAGCCCCTCAAGCTGGCATGTCTACCAATTTCACCACGTGGGCATTGTCAATTTTATTGAATTGCGTCTACAAATATAACCCATTTTGGAAGTTTTTAATTGAAAATTCTTTTACTTATCTAAAATTGTCCTGTCTCTTGACACTAAAAAAAATCAACTATCTTCGCAGTGATATGAAAGTAGTTTTCACATGCTGTTTTATTTTAATTGTTCAATTGTGCTTTTCACAAGGAATCTATCCTGAATTGACATCTAAAATAGGTGATTATGAAGCACCAATATTAGAGAAAAGAGTTGAAAACATATACCGTAATAAACTTAAAAGCAATCCAAAAGAAGAACTGAATCTTAAATTATGGAAGCTATATATTTATGATTCACTAAAAATTACAGGTAAAGCGGATACACTTTCAATGGAATTGGTTAAGAGTGAGATTGCATATAAATACTTAGAATCATCAAAAATTTACGCACGACTTGGAAATATTGAAGTTGAAAATAACGAGTTCAAAAAAGCAATTTCTTATTATCATTTTGGGTTAAAAATTGGACTGAAATTCAGGGATATTAAAACAATTGGCTCATTTCAAAGATTGATTGGTACGTCTTATTTAAAATTAGTCCAAAACAAAACTGCTGAGCAATATTTAAGGGAATCACTCTCATCCTATAAATCAATAAATGATTCTTTGGGAATGGCAAATGCTGCTATTAGTCTTGGAAATGCAATGAAAGCACAAGAGAATCTAAAAGAAGGAATTAAATATTACCAAATGAGTCTTGATCTAGCAAAAAAGTTAAATAATCAACGATTAATTGCAGGTAATTATAACAATTTAGGAAGTATAGAGCGTAGACAAAAGAATTATAAAAAAGCATTGGATTATTTTTTCAAGGCTTTAGACATGAATTTAAAAAGCAATAATCAACAATGGCAATCTTTCAATCTTCATAATATTGCGATGACTTATGAAGATATGAAACAGTTCAATGAAGCCATTGAGTTTTTTAAAAAATCAAATGATATAAAAATTGAGATCGGAGATTCTCTATCGCTTATTGCAGGTTACGAGAGTTTAAGTTCTGCTTATGCAAAAGTAAATGATTTTGAAGATGCATACGAATTTTTAAAATTGCACATCAAATTAAAAGACACCTTGAATTTAGTGGAACAAGCTAATTTGTTAAAAACATTAGAAGCAAAATACCAATCTGCACAAAAAGAATCTGAAATTTCTAGCTTAAAGATGACCAATGAACTCGAAGAAGTGAAGCGCCAAGGGTTGGAAATGAAAGCTCAGAAAAATGCAAATTTATTAACCTTAGCAATTTTTGCAGGATTGATTTTATTGGGAGGCGTAGGATTACTCTTGAAAGCTAATAAATCTCGCCGCAAAGCGAATGATTTGTTGAATTCGAAAAATGAAATTATTGGTAGTGCAAACGCTGCGTTGCAAAGTGCACTGAATGAACTTTCAGAAAAGAACAAAGAAATCATTGATAGCATAAATTATGCTACTTATATTCAACGGGCAACTTTACCAAATATCACACAACACACCTCTGATAAGTTGCAGTTTGAATTGTTTTTTGCTCCAAAAGACATTGTTAGCGGTGATTTTTATTTTTCGTATCAATTGTATAATCGATCAATCTTTGGCGTCGCTGATTGCACTGGACATGGTGTGCCTGGAGCGATGGTGTCATTAGTTGGGATGAATTCTTTGGAGAAAGTTATTCGTGACGAAAAAAACATCGATACGGGAGAAATGGTTGAATCTTTGAATCAATATGTTTTGGAGAGTTTAGGACATGGGAGTGAAGAAATTAATGACGGTATGGATTTGAGTTTTTGTCATTTAGACCATGAAAATAATTTATTACATTTCACAGGTGCAAATCACACGGCTTATATTATTCGAGAGAATAAAATTGTTGATGAAAATATTTTTAATGAATATGTTCAACAAAAAGGCAGAACTGATTTATTGACTTTAATATCTTTGAATGGAACACGAAGACCTATTGGGAAATCTCATTCAACAATACCTTTTAATGAAGTGATTTTCAAATTGCACAAAGGAGATCGCATTGTTTTATTTTCTGATGGTTATGCTGATCAAATTGGCGGGGATTTCTCCAAAAAGTTAAAAAAAGGAGCCTTGCTAGATTTTATTTTAGACTCTGGTAATTTGTCAGTTTCTAACCAAGTCGATTTTATGAAATCCAATTTCAATTCTTGGAAAGGGAAGCACGATCAAGTTGATGATGTGTGTATGTTGTTAGTTGATATTAAAAGTTGATTTCCTCCTCACTAAACCTCACGTCTTCCATAAAAGCAAGTTTGACCATTTGACCGATTTCAATCGTGTAATACCCAAATTCTTCAGAAATAACTCCAATCAGTTGATAAATTCCTTTTCCATAAAAAGGATATTTACGGGCTGTTTCCGGGAAATGAACAGTGTCCAAGATATCGCCATTTCGATCGATGAATGTTCCGAAATACATTGGTTCACCTTTACCTGTTTTGGATTGTTTTAGCGCTACCAAATACCCATAAGTTATAATTCGTAGTCCAAGAAATTGATGAACTTCTTTTGATAACGTATGAATTGGAATCGCTTCTGCAAGCAATTCAAAAGGGTTACACAAGGGGAATCCCAATAATTCCATCTGCTCAAAAGCTAACTCCAAGGACGATTCTGTCAATGTGGGTAAATTGAATTCTTTTTGCTCTTGTTCAAATAAAAGAGGAACGATATTCTTTTCCTTCGCTTTGTTATGGTATAAATGTGCTTTCCACAACAACGCTTTCCTGTTTTCAGGGAAATCTCTTAAACCACCAATTCTGATAATTAGAACCAATTGTTCCAATGGAATAAATACACGTTTCACAAGGTCTTCAAAGTTCTTGAATTCCCCATATTTAAAACGTTCTTCCAGAACTGAGACAATGAGTTTGCTTTCAATCCCACTGACTAAAATAAACCCTAAAACGAGTTCTTTTCCATTCATTACACATTCATACGAGCCATTGTTTATGGATGGTGCAGTGATTATCGCTCCCCATGTTCGTGCTTCGTGTACATAGATTTCTGTACGGTAATAACCTCCGAAATTATTAATCGTGGCTGTCATATACTCAAGTGGATAATAGGCTTTTAAATATAAACTCTGGTAACTTTCTACTGCGTAAGATGCAGAGTGTCCCTTGGAAAAGGCATATCCAGCAAAACTTTCAATTTGTCTCCAAATATCTGTTGTGAGTGCTTCTGTAAATCCTTTTGCTTTGCAATTTCCAAAGAATGTTTCTCTTACTTTGTCAAACTCTGCGCGGGATCTAAATTTTCCTGACATTCCCCTGCGCAATACATCGGCTTCAGCCAAGGATAAACCAGCAAAATGATGCGCTACTTTTATAACATCTTCTTGATATACCATTACGCCATACGTATCAGCCATGATTTCTTGCAAAATTGGATGTGCTTCTTTCCGTTTTTCAGGAAACCGGTGCCGCAAGATGTATTCCCGCATCATCCCTGATTGTGCAACTCCAGGACGAATAATGGAACTCGCAGCAACTAATCCGAGATACGTGTCTACTTGTAATTTCGTCATCAACATCCGCATGGCAGGTGATTCCACATAAAAACAACCAATCGCCTTTGCTGAACGCAGTAATTGTTTGATTTTTTCGTCGTGTTTGAAATGGGCAACATCGTGAATGTCATGTGGTGGGTTATCAGGCTGATTGTAGGCAATTATTTCTAGTGCATCATGAATTTTTCCCAAACCGCGTTGACTTAGAATATCGAATTTAAACAAGCCTACATCTTCTGCTTCTAACATTGAAAATTGCGTGGTTGCATAACCTTTTGGAGGAAGAAAAGTACCAGAATACCAAGAGATAGGTTTTTCACTGATTACAATTCCTCCGGCATGAACACTTAGATAGGAGGGAAGTCCGTTGATGTATTGGCTATATTTTAAGACTAATTGTGAGAGTTGATCGAGTTTTGAAATGTCGAATTTCCGCCTGCTTAATACATCAATTTCAGATTTTGGCAAACCGAAAACCTTCCCTAATTCCCTTACTGTAGCGCGATATTGAAAAGTGTTATACGTACAAAGTAATGCTGCATTTGGATAACGGTGAAAAATATAACGGGTCACATCATCTCGATCTCGCCACGAAAAATCGATGTCAAAATCAGGTGGGTTTTTACGGTATAAATTGATAAACCGTTCGAAATACAAATCCAATTCAAGTGGATCAACATCCGTTATGCGTAATAAATAAGCGACAATACTGTTTGCACCACTTCCACGTCCTACATAAAAATAGCCTTTTGATCGGGCGTAAGAAGTAAAATCCCACGTGATTAGAAAATAGGATAGGTAATCTTTTTGAGCAATAATATCAATCTCTTTTGCAATTCGTGATGTGATTTCTTCTGTCAAAGTTGAATAACGATATGGGATTCCTTCTTGCGCTAATTGCTTGAGTAACGCTAAATCTTCAGTTTTACTTCCAGTGTATGTCGCAACATTTTGAGGAGTTGCTTCCTCTCCAAATTCAAAATGAACAGAGCAGGAGCGAAGTAGTTTCTTCGTTTTATCTAACAATTGAGGAAAATCTTCAAATCGTTGTTTTATTTCTTCTGGTGAAATCAATTTTTCACTCTCAGCTGCTTGTTCTTCTTTTGGAAGTTTTGATAACAAGACGTTTAGATCAATTGCACGGAGCAAACGGTGGGTGTTAAAATCCCTTTTATTTCTGAAAAGCATCGTTTCAAAAGCGAGCATTTTTTCAAAAGGAATTTTTCCTTTTTGCATTCTCAAGCGATTCAATTCATCGAAACGAATTCCAATCCATTCATTTTCGGCTAGTTTCTTTGGTTGTTTGTTTTGTGGGTAGATTACAAAACAATTCCCCAAATGAGGAGGACGTTCTGGGAATTCTTTATGGCCGTGTAGATGTGTTGACAGAAATTGATTGGCTTCATGAAATCCACGGTTGTTTTTCGCTAATAGTGTATAGCAATGGTCCATCCCGTTTCGAATTTCTATTCCAACAATTGCAGAAATATCTAGCTGTTGTGCTTTACGAACATAACTCAATGCAGCTGTTGTTGAGTTAATATCGGTCAGCGCAATATATTCGTAACCTTTTTCTTTCGCCCATTGAATGAGTTCTTCCGGAGATAGGATTCCGTATTTGATGCTATAGTGTGATTTGTAAAACATTGGATAGAGAACCGAGAATTGAGAACGCTGCGCTGTGAGAACTGAGACTTGTTCAATTGAACTATTACCAATCTCAATTCTAAATAATAGATTGTTTCAAAAAACCAAATCGATGTTCTCTGTTCTATCAGCGAAGCGGTCGATGTTCTTTTTTAAGTTGTTTCAGCTCTTTTAAGTATAGAAATTCATATGTGGAGTGATTTCATAAATCCAATAATCATTTTTTCCACTTGATCTAATTCAGTAAGTATTTCTTCTGCTTTTTGCTGATCTATAATAGAAAATCTTTTTGCTAATTCAATTTGTGTACCTACTTCATAAGAAGAACCTAAGGATATTGAAAGGAAATACTTGAACTCTTTTTGACTTGCTCTGCTTGTCCCTTCTGCAATATTCGAAGGAATGCTTACAGCCGCTCTTTGAAGTTGGCTTGTTAGGCCATATTTTTCCTCTTGTGGAAATTTTGCAGTTTCTCTGTATACCAATTCTACCAAATCCATTGATCGTTGCCAAATTTTTAAATTTTTGTGGTTATGCATATAATTTATTGTTTAATTAATTTCTACTACAATTTCGAGATATTTCCCAAAATCAAATCTCGGTTCTCGGTTCTCCCAGCGGAGCGGTCTCGAATCTCTCTTCTAAAGCCTTCGATTAGCCAACAACGGTGGCGGTTCTCCACTAAATGGATTGTATCTTCCAATTGTTCGTGCATCTAAGCCAATAGCACGCATCACAGCACGATCGCCAAAGCGTTTACGAATGGTATCCATTGCGCCATAGAGTTCTGAATAACGTGTGCCGTCATCGAAAAGATTGAGTTGATGATTCCCTGAAACAAGAGAGCTGTAACGAATTCCAATTAATCGAACAAGTAGTCGACGATTGTATAAACGATCAAATAATTCTGAAATAATCGGCATCAATTCATGATCGGCAGCGGTGTAAGGAACATGCTTTTGAAGTGTTTGAGTTTGAAAATCAGAATAGCGAATTTTAACTGTAAGACAAGCTGTTAATTTATCTCCTCGACGCAATTGGTACGCTAGATTTTCTACCATTGCAGCCATGATTCCTTTGAGTTTAAAGACATCAATGGTGTCAATATCGAAAGTGCGTTCCGTTGAAATTGATTTTCGTTCGTTGTATTGTTCTACTGCTGAATTGTCAATTCCTTGCGCTTTTTTCCAAATTCCCACACCATTCTGACCCAATGCGCTTTCCATCATTTCGATAGGCATTTCTTGAATTGTTTCAATTTTTCTAACTCCTAAATTGCAAAGTGTTTGGTATGTTTTGAGTCCAACCATCGGAATCTTCCGAACAGATAATGGTCCTAAAAAACCTTTTTCCATTCCATAGTTAATCAGTAACTCATTGTTCGGTTTTGCTTCGCCTGTTGCAATTTTAGAAACAGTTTTGTTTTGCGATAAACCAAAGGAAATAGGTAATCCTGTTTCTCTAATTATTTTTTGACGCAACTCAGAGGCATATTTCATTGTCCCAAAAAACTTATCCATTCCAGAGAAATCCATGTAAAATTCATCAATGGAAGATTTCTCATAAACTGGCGCAGCCTCCCGTACAATATCCGTTACCATTTTGGAGTAATTGGTATAGGTATTCGTATTTCCTTTTATAATTATTGCTTCTGGACAACGCTCTCTCGCCATTTTCATAGGCATGGCAGAGTGAATACCAAACTTTCTGGCTTCATAACTGCAAGAAGCAACTACACCACGATCACTGGTTCCCCCAATAAGTATCGGTTTTCCATTCAATCGACTATCTAATAAGCGTTCACACGACACAAAAAATGTATCGAGATCCATGTGTACAATTGAGCGTAAATCAGCCATTATTCAACGTGTTAGTTAAATTTTATTGGACTGCATATCGTAACTATGTAAAAGCTCAAACAGTGATAATACTGCTTTAATTGTTTCCAATTATTTCATAAAAATACAGTTTAAAATCAATAAAAGATTAAAAAGTAATCAACAAAAGATTAAAAATTAATCACTATTTAATACAAATAAAATGTGTGAGAACGTAAGTTTTTTACGTTCAAGGGAATGGATGGAAATAGCAAGAAAATAAATAGTTGTTTTTATTTCAATTCTGCCAAAGCAGTTTTGGTTCCAATAGTTCTAGTAATAAAATCTATTTCTAATTTTGGACTTCTAGCGGGCGAATATTCCCGGCCATAAAAGATAATCTGAAGGTGCAACTTATTCCATAATTCCCTAGGAAAAGCTTTTTTTGCATCATTTTCAGTAACAACAACATTTTTTCCAGAGGTAATTCCCCAACGAGTGAGCAACCGATGAATGTGCGTGTCAACTGGAAACGCTGGAACCCCGAATGATTGAGACATAACAACCGAAGCTGTTTTGTGCCCAACACCTGGAAATTCTTCTAATAGTTCCATGTTGTCAGGAACAATTCCATCATAACGATCGATTAGAATTTGAGAAAGATCATAAATAGCCTGAGATTTACGAGGAGAAAGTCCACAAGGTCGAATAATCAATCTAATTTCATCGACAGATAATTTCACCATGTCATACGGATTGTTTGCACGAGCAAATAAAATAGGGGTAATCTGATTCACACGAATGTCTGTACATTGAGCAGATAACAATACCGAAATCAGCAAGGTATACGAATCTGTATGATCCAAAGGAACAGGCGTTTCAGGATATAATTTTTCCAATTCGTCAATAATATATTGTGCTTTTTCCTTCTTAGTCATGTCAAATTGTTTTTGCGCCTAAAATTAAAGTGATTTCTACTATTTAATTTGATAAACATCCTTATTTTCGTTAGACGATGGATAAAAATACGGACTTTCCTCAATACCGAAAGCTTTCTAACGGTAAGACTTTCTATAAGATTCTCGATGATCGCAATTTTGAAGAAATTCAGCAAATGGGAAGCAAATTTATAAAGCACAAAATCGTTGCAGAACAATATCCAGAAATGCTTCGAATTAAAGATATGTTAGAACTACAAGAACCATTTGTTTTATCAAGTGAAACGGAATACACAAGGCGTTGCGAGTTATAAGTTACAAATTACAAGTTATGAATTACAAGTTATGAGCTACGAATTACAAATATGGGAAAGCCCATGTGTCCTATGTGCCTATGTGGTTTAAATTAAATGATGAATGTGTTTCAAATTGAATTACACATCACGAATCCCGAATCCCAAATCCTTCAGCATGAAAAAATATTATTCTTTACTCATCTTACTTCTAGTTCTTGTTTCCTGTACTTTATCTGGTGATCAAGAAAAGAAATTAAACGAATCATTGTCCGCGTATCTGTTCTCAAGAAATGAATGCCGACTCGTCAATTATGTTGCATTTTCCTACCCAGATATGGTAATTGCATATAAATCGCAAGGAGATAGTGCTTTTCAACGGGCATTTGATTGCAATTTAGATAGTTTATATTTAGAGAATCCAACGATGCGTCAAACAATTAAAGAAAACGATGAAATTCACGTGGAATATGACTTAGACGCTTACCATAAAGCAACGAATGAAGAATTGGAGGCGAAACATAAATTAGTCGCAATCTCAAGTGACAATGGTAAATCGTGGTTTTTTATTGATCAAGAAAACTACTTCAACAATAAACTTTTACCTAATTTGAAAAGATTATTGAAAAAATAACTTCAATTGATTATTTTTAACTCATGATAAAAATTATTGTCGGATTATTAGTGCTATTTCCATTACTAAGCTTTTCTCAAGGATGGCTTCCAATGGGAGGAAGGTCAAATTCTATGGCCAACGCAACAGTAGCATTATCTGATCCTTGGTCATATCACCATAATCCAGGAGCGCTAGCTGAAGTGGAAAAAATGTCAATTGGCGCATGTTATGAAAACAGGTTCTTGTTAAAGGAATTACAATCACAAGGCTTAGTTTATGTTCAACCATTAAAAACAGGTGTTTTGTCTTTTGGAGCTCAATCATACGGATATAATTTATACCGAACTTATCGAATCGGTGCTGGTTATAGTTTGAAATTGAGCGAGAAATTTTCTGCAGGTGTACAATTGAATTACCAAGGAATTCGATTATCGGAAAATTACGGTTCCAAAAATACTGTAACAGCAGAATTTGGAATTTTAGCAAAACTGACCGAAAATTGGAAAATTGGTCTGAGTGTTTTTAATCTAGGAAGAGCAAAACTTTCCGCTTATGAAGACGATCGGTTTACCACCCTCATGCGCTTAGGTACAAGTTACTCGTTCTCCAAAAAAGTTGTTGTAGCTGCAGAAATTGATAAAAATGTGGATTACAAAATGCGTTTTAAAGCAGGATTGGATTACCAAGTCGTGGAAAATTTCTTTTTTAGAGCTGGATTTGCAACGCAACCTGTTGAAGTCACTTTTGGCTTTGGATATAAATTTAAAGCTTTTCAATTGGATCTTGGTAGTGCTTATCACCAGCAATTAGGTTGGTCACCTCATTTTTCATTGACGTATCAAGGGAAATAAAATTTGATCTATTTTCGACATATCTTAATATTAAGTTGCTTTTTTATAAGTTTTCAAGTGTTTTCTCAGGAGAAAAGTGAAGTAGTACAGCAACGTATCGAATTCATAGCAGAGCAATTGGAAACAGAAGAAATCGATTTAACCAACGTTGTTGAACAACTCAATTATTACTTTGACCACCCTTTAAACTTAAATGGCGCAACAGCAGAGGAATTAGAAGAATTAAATTTATTGTCGTCAGTCCAAATCAATGATCTATTACTTCATGTAAAATTGTTTGGGAAATTAATTTCTGTTTATGAGCTGCAAAGTTTAGAATATTGGGATTTACAAACAATTCAATTAGTATTGCCTTTTATTCGAGTGGATGACAAATTAGATAACCTTCATGTTTCTTGGAAAGAAGCATTAAATCAAGGGAATTATGAAGCGTTCTTGCGTTATCAGTCGACACCAGAAGCAAAAAGTGGTTATGCGAATGTTCCAGATTCAATTCAACAAACAAGTAACTCCTTTTATTACGGGAATTCTGACCATTATTATACCCGTTTACGCTACAGTTATCGAACCAATATAAGTATAGGAATCACTGGTGATAAAGACGCTGGTGAACAATTTTTCAAAGGGGCTCAAAAAAATGGATTCGATTTTTATTCGGTTCATGCCTTTTTCAAAGGAGGAAAATACATTAGAGCTGTTGCTCTTGGAGATTATCAAATTCAAATTGGTCAAGGGTTGAATTTATGGTCGGGATATGCTTTCGGTAAAACTGCTGATGTAACGAATGTGAAAAAAACTGCTAATCCATTAAAACCATATACATCAGTTGATGAAACACGTTTTATGCGTGGAGCAGCAATTGACATTGGATATAAAGCTTTCTCATTAACTTCTTTTGCATCTGTGAAAAAAGTGGATGCTTCATTGCTCTCTGATTCACTTTTTGACGATTTGGAATTTGTAACCAGTATTAATTTAACAGGATTGCATCGAACGAATTCTGAAATTGCCAAGAAAAATGCGCTGACAGAAAAAATCGTGGGATCAAATTTGCGCTTTAGAAATAGAAACTTTCAAGTTGGAATTGCAGGAATTTTTCAAGGTTATGATAAGGATTATAGTAAAGCAATTCAGCCATACAATCAATTTGATTTTAGAGGCAAAAACATGTTTTCATTGAGTGCCGATTACAGTTGGGTAATCAAGAATTTTAATTTTTTCGGTGAAACTTCTCGCTCTTCCTACAATGGTTCATGGGCAAATTTACATGGCGTTTTGTTTTCGTTGGACTCTCGAGCATCTTTCAGTATTCTATACCGAAATTATCAACGAGGATATCAAACATTGTATAATACAGGTTTCTCTGAAGGAAGTAATACGCAGAATGAAAGTGGAATTTATGCTGGACTAAAAATGAAATTATCACCAGCATGGACTGTAAATAGTTATGTTGATTTATTCAAATTTCCTTGGATGAAATACCAAGTTGATTCCCCTTCAACAGGGCATGAATTCATGTTTCAACCATCTTATAAACCTAATAAACAATTGGAGATATATGTCCGATTCCGTGAGCAATTACGACAAAAGAATAGCCGAGATTCTGATGGAACAGTTACACCAATTGAAGATGTGATTCAGCGCAATTACCGTTTAAACATCTCCTATGCAGTGAGTGAATTTTTCACCATCAAAAGTAGAATTGAATATGTTACCATCAACCGAAAAAGTAATACACCTGAAAAAGGATTGATTATCAGTCAAGATGTATTATTCAAACCGAAAAAATTACCTTTTGATCTTGCCTTGAGATATGTTTTGTTCGATACAGACAGTTACGATACACGAATTTATTCCTATGAAAATAATGCATTGTACGTATTTGCTGTTCCTTCCTATTATTATCAAGGAAGTAGGGCATACGCAATGATCCGTTATTCCTTCTTACGTCATTGTGATTTGTGGGTACGATATGGCGTATTTATATACAATAACCGTTCTTCCATTGGTTCAGGTGCCGAAGAAATTACAGGCTCAAAAAAATCAGATATTACAGTGCAATTGAGGGTGAAGTTTTAAATTTATTACTATGCAAAACTTGCAACTAGCAATTTGTAACTAGCAATTTCTCTAAAACTCAATATCCAAATTAAACGTACTCTTCAACGTATGCAAATTCGGATTTTTCCTTGCCATTGCAGCAAATTTATCTTTTCCAGTAAGAAATTTCACTTCGTGTTCTGGATTATCATTTAGCTTAAAACTAATATCGATTGAATAGTTTTTTAATTCTTTTCTAAAGTATCCAACAAGATCCAAAAGGTGTGGTGTAATCATGTCAACTTGTGTTTGGTTGTCAACATCCATAACAAAGTGCGTTTCCTCCTTTTGAATTGGTTCACGCTTAATCATTGCATTGTAGAATGTTTCCTTACCTTGCTCCTTCATTTCAAAAGCAAAAGATCTCCAATGCCTTTTAACTTGATCAAACGTAAATGGATTTCTAGGAAGGTTTTCATGCAGTTGTTCTGAACCAGATTTGTCATCTTCCTTTTTCTCCATCATCTTTTTGATAGAAAGTGAGGTGGTATTCAAATCAGCCGATGAAACAGTAGTCAATTTTTTTTCTGGTTCAACTGGAATTGATGCTTGTCGAACTGGAGGAGCAATCGGTTTTGGAACAGACGAAATCTTGTCTCTTAAATTTTGATTTGGAAATGGAATTAAATCAACGGGATCCGTCAGGCATTTTTTTTTTCTTGCTCTTGTAATAAAGAACACAATTGCATCAGCGCCATTTCAACCAGTAAACGTTGGTTTTTTGATGACTTATAATCGACATCCGATTTACTCAACACGGCCAATGCGCGTAAGATTAAATTACCGTCAACTTCTTTCGATTGATCAATGTAACGTTGTTCAATTGCATCACCAACTTCAAGTAAAACTGCCGTTCGAATATCTTTACAAACCAATAAGTTTCTATAATGATCAGCTAAGCCAACAATAAAATTGTGTCCGTCAAAACCTTTTTCGTAAATATCATTTAAAAGCAACAAAGATGATGGGATATCTTGTTTTTGCGCGCTGTCTACTATTCTGAAGTAATAATCATAATCAAGAATGTTAAGGTTTTCAATAACACTCTTGTACGTTAAATTATTTCCAGTAAATGTGACGATTTGATCAAATATCGACAAAGCATCACGCAACGCACCATCTGCTTTTTGGGCAATTAAATGCAATGATTCTGGATCGGCTGTTATTGCTTCTTGTGTTGCAATGTAAGCCAAATGATCAGCAATATCTTTTACTTTAATTCTGTTGAAATCAAAAATTTGACAACGGGAAAGAATCGTAGGAATTATTTTATATTTTTCAGTCGTTGCAAGAATAAAAATAGCGTGTTTTGGCGGCTCTTCTAAGGTTTTCAAAAAACCATTGAAGGCTGAATTAGAGAGCATGTGAACCTCATCAATAATATAGATTTTATATTCACCCAATTGAGGTGCTATTCGAACTTGGTCAATTAGATTTCTAATATCCTCAATTCCATTATTGGAAGCAGCATCTAGCTCATAAACGTTCAGAGAAGCACCTTCGTTAAATGAAAGGCAAGAATCACATTGGTCACATGCTTCAATCGATTCAGATCTATTAAAACAGTTTATCGTTTTTGCCAAAATTCTAGCCGTTGTTGTTTTACCAACTCCTCTTGAACCACAAAACAAAAATGATTGTGCTAAATGACCTGTTTTAATTGCGTTTTTTAAAGTAGAAGTAATCGACTTTTGTCCCACAACCGTATCAAAGGTCTGGGGTCTATATTTTCTAGCTGAAACAACAAAATCACTCATGAGAAACAAAGTTAATGTATAGAAATCATTTTTCCATGTAAAATATCACATTGTTAAAAACTTAATTTTATACTGAAAAATAAAATACTTTTCTTGGATGTGGATAAACAATTTTCTATAATTTTAAGTAAAATATAATTATAGTAATATGAAAAGTAAAATATTAGGATTTGCTGCAGTTGCTCTTATTGTTGCTTCTTGTGGTGGTTCGGGAAAAGAAGAATTTGACAAATCAGCTCAAACTATTTGTGATTGTATGAGTAAGAAAACTGCGGAAAGCGAAGCAGACACTTCAAGTTTTAAAATGGATATGAAAGATTTAGATTTCTCTTTGTGCGCTTTAGATGTTTTGGGAGATGTTGATCCATTTGATGCTCAAATGGGTAAAGCACTTGAAGAAAAGTGTCCTGATTTGAAGCCTTTACATGATACGTATGTAAAAAACTCAAAATAAGACTGTTGTAAAACCCATTACTCTTCGTTGCTTCTAAATATTTAACATCCTCATTTACAAAGGTAAATTCTGGTATTAAATTTTAATTGCGCCTCAATTAATAAATTTTTCAATTGTCTTAAATAAATAAAAATAAAACCGTCCCCCGAGCTTGTCGAGGGGCGGTTTTTAATTTAATTCTAGTCTATAATCTCAATTGATTCGATAGAATCTCCTTCTCGGATTTCGTCAACATTATCAATTCCCTCGATAACTTTTCCAAAACACGTATGATTTCCATCTAAATGAGCTGTGTTTTCTCTAGAGTGACAAACGAAAAATTGAGAACCACCTGTATTTCTTCCTGAATGCGCCATTGAAAGTACACCACGATCATGGTGTTGATTTCCTCCTTTTAATTCACAGTCAATTTTGTATCCTGGTCCACCAGTTCCAGCCATACCTTTTTCACCATCACGTGAGTTTGGACAACCACCTTGTATTACGAAATTTGGAATTACACGGTGCCATTTCAGCCCATTGTAAAATCCTTGTTTCGCTAATTTAGCAAAGTTTGCAGCCGCAATCGGTGCATCTTCAGTATATAAAGAAACTTTCATCGTTCCTTTATTCGTTTTAATTATTGCTTCCATTTTTCGATAATTTTTGACAAAGATACATTCTCTCTTTTAATTTGCTTGAAATAAAGAATCCTTCCTTAAATTTGTACATGCAAAAATTCAATTTTCACAGACAACTTACTGAACTTTTTACCGATCATGAG
Organism: Flavobacteriales bacterium; assembly: GCA_947470515.1. Lineage (GTDB taxonomy): Bacteria > Bacteroidota > Bacteroidia > Flavobacteriales_D > Crocinitomicaceae > M0103. The sequence goes on along the minus strand of CANITF010000017.1, from coordinate 21,197 downwards.
AATCAGTTGGCATATAATCAAGAACAATTATTTTCCTTTATCAATTTGCCTTTTTCTATTAAGAATTTTGAAAAGCAAATTAAGCAAAAGGAAGCTTGCTTTACTAAAGAAAACCGTGAGCTGTTATTTACTGAATTATTAAATAAATACGCGCAATATTCGCATTCGTCAAAAGTGAAAAACAATATTCAACTAATTCAAAACGAAAATACTTTTACAATTACTACAGGACATCAACTTTCTATAGCTGCAGGTCCAATGTATTTAATTTACAAAATCATTCATGTTATTCGCTTGGCGGAAGAATTAAAAAAGGAATATCCTGAACACAATTTTGTTCCGGTTTTTTGGATGGCATCTGAAGATCATGATTTTGAAGAAATTCAATCTGTTGAGATTTTTTCAAAGAATTTAAAATGGGATTCAGATCAAAAAGGCGCTGTTGGACGATTTGACTTAGAAGGTTTGGACTTAGTAAAAGCTGAAATTAGTTCTTTCTTTGATAATCAGTCCGAAAGTGAAGTTAAAGCAATATTGGATGAATATGACGGCAAGAATTTAAGTGAAGCGAATTTTAAATTGATTCATCGTTTATTTGATTCATTCGGTTTAATAATTCTTGATGGCGATAATTCAAATTTTAAAAGAGCGTTCATTCCAGCAATTGAAAAGGAATTGACGACTCAATTTTCTTTCAAAGCGCTTCACAAAACAAATGAGCAAATTATTAAAGAAGGTTTTAAATTACAAGTTAATGCACGTGAAATCAATCTGTTTTATTTGTCAAATCAATCACGTGAAAGAATTTTACATGTTGAAAACGGTTTTTTTATTGAAGGAAAAGGAACGGTTTCACTTGAAGAATTAATAAAAGAAGTGAATGAATTTCCAGAACGGTTTTCTCCAAATGTTATCTTGAGACCAGTTTATCAAGAAACAATTTTACCCAATTTATGCTATGTTGGTGGGATTGGTGAGATTTCCTATTGGTTGCAGCTTAAAGGTGTTTTTGATGCGCTTGATTTGCCTTACCCACTGATTCAAGTTCGCACTTCAATCTTATGGATTGATCCAATTCTATCAAAGAAAATTGAGAAAGTATCACTCGTTTTAGAGGATTTATTCAAAGATATTTCAAAAGTGAAAAAGTGGTATTTACAAGAATTTGCCGCAGATGAGGTAGATTTCACATCGCTTGATGTCAAGATTGATGTGTTAAAGGATTCTATTATTGATAAAATCACACAAATTGATGTGAATCTCGAACAATATGCTCAGGCAGAGGCGGTGAAATTAACGAAACAATTGGATGCTATCAAAGAAAAGCTGGTCAAAACAGTGAAACAGCGACATGATAATGCCATGAAGACAATTGATCAAATTTATGATAAACTTTTTCCAAATGGTGGAATGCAAGAGCGGACTTTGAATTTGTTTTCACTTTGTTCAGATGGCAAAGTTGCTTCTAAATTAGAATATATTTATAGCGCGATTGACCCATTTGACCCAGATTTTATTATTATTCGAGAATAAGAAATAATTTCATTCACATTGCGTTTCTAGTACTACATTTGTTTTATGCGTTTAATTTTCTTTTTTCTTTTCATTAATCTAGTTTGCTTTTCTCAAGAAGTGAAAGTTATTGGGCGATGTATCGATAAAAGAAGCAACGGTTTAGATCAGGTTAAGGTGATTTTAAATCAAGATTCGCTCAATCCTGTTTACACGAATAATAAAGGAGTTTTTGAACTTTTTTCAAAGCCATTTGACACCCTTCAATTGACATTTGAAATTGCAGAATTTTCTGAATCAATTAGTTATAAAGTAACAGAAAAGCAAGTTCAATTTATTAATGATGTTAAATTTCCATTCATTCTTGAAAACACCGTAATTATTAGGGCTGAAAGAATTGATCCTTTTGAAATTCAAAAATTACCCTTGGTAGATGTGCAAACGATTCCCTTGGGAGGCGTTGAAAGATATTTAGTATATACTACAGCGGCAACATCGAATAATGAATTAACATCCAACTACAATGTTCGCGGTGGAAATTATGATGAAAATTTGGTTTATGTAAATGGTTTTCTAGTGTACCGACCATTTTTAACTCGAAGTGGACAACAGGAAGGAATGAGTTTTATCAATTCTGCGCTTGTTCAATCGATTCGTTTTTCTGGTGGTGGATTTAATGCTCAATATGGCGATAAATTAAGTTCAGTTTTAGATATAGATTACAAAACACCTACAAAATTTAAGGCTTCAGCAATGGCTTCGTTATTGGGAGTAGAAACACATGTCGAACATAATCCTACGACTCGTTTTAATTATTTAATTGGTGCAAGGTACCGATCAAATGGCTATTTATTAAATGCTTTACCAACAAAAGGTGCTTATAATCCAGTTTTTTGGGACGCACAATTTTTAACGAATTATGCTATTACAGAAAAAGTTACGTGGTCGGTATTAGGCCATGTTTCTAGCAATAATTACCGTTTTACACCTCAAACAGCTGAAACAGATTTCGGAACTGCCAATGAAGCATATTCGTTTAAAATTTATTTTGACGGTCAAGAACAAACCAAGTTTCAAACAATGATGGGAGGAACTTCTATCAAAGTTAAAGCAAACAAAAAAACGAATTTAGATTTTTACGCAACAGTTTTTAATACTGTTGAACGTGAATATTTTGATATACAAGGGCAATATTATATCAATCAATTAGAAACTGATCCATCTAAAGAAACTTACGGCGATTCAATTGCTGTTCTCGGAATTGGAACATTTTTAAATCACGCCAGAAATAAATTGAATGCTACTATTTTTAATGTTTACCATAATGGCCAGTTCACAATTAAAAATAAGTTTGTAAATGAAGAAAGGACAAAATTTCAAAGCCAAGTTTTTAATTGGGGAATAAATTTTCAGCATGACCAATTTAATGACGTTTTAAGCGAATGGAGAATGATCGATTCTGCTGGTTATAGTTTGCCCCAAAGCAATGACCATACTGTTGAACTTTATGAAACGATTAAAGGTAAATTAAACTTGCAATCCAATCGAATTACAGGTTTTATTCAGTTGAATTCTGTTTGGTCTAAAACAAAAAAAGATTTTATTGTAACATTAGAAGACAAATATAAAGTCAACAAAAAGAAGGAAACACGAATTATTAGTGATACTATTTTTGAATCAACTTCTCGTTGGGCATTGAATATTGGAACTCGTGGTGGTTATACAACGATAAACAATGAGCTATTTATTACGCCTCGAGCTTCAGTTATTTATTACCCAAGAGTTTATATGTTAAACAAAGGTAAAGTAACACGTCGTGACATGACCGTCCGACTAGCTTCAGGAATGTACTATCAACCGCCTTTTTACCGTGAATTCAGAACTTTTGATGGGCAATTAAATTTGAATGTTAAGTCTCAAAAATCGTTTCACGTTGTAGCTGGAACCGACGTTTATTTCAATTTATGGAATAGAGAAGTACCCTTTAAATTCACTGCAGAAGCATATTATAAATATTTATGGGATGTGAACCCATATGAAGTTGAAAATGTACGCACGCGCTATTATGCTGAAAATAATGCAATTGCTTATGCGTATGGATTAGATCTAAATGTGCATGGACAATTTGTGGAAGGTATTGAATCCTTCTTCAAAGTTGGATTTCTTTCTACCAAAGAGGACATCTTGAATGACTCGTACAAAGAATTTTATAATGCTGCTGGTGAAAAAATCATCTTCGGTTATAGTGAAGATCAGATGGTTGTTGATAGTGCTACTATTTTTCCAGGATATGTTCCTCGTCCAACAGATCAAATGATCAATTTTGGAGCTTTAGTTCAAGATAGAATGCCAGGTTTTGAAAGTTTCAGTGTGCAAATGGGAATGCAATATGGATCATCTTTGCCGTATGGACCACCAGATAAAAATCGTTATAAAGATACACTTAGAATGAAATCTTATTTTAGAGTCGATATCGGTATGTCCTACGATTTTCTTTACAAGAAAAAAACTGAAAAAACGTTCTGGAATAAGAATTTTACTACTGCCATGCTTTCCTTTGAAGTGTTTAATTTACTGGGAATCAATAATGTGTTATCTAAACAATGGATTCAAGATGTTGAAGGAAAATATTATGCAATCCCAAATTATTTAACCCAACGCAGGTTCAATTTAAAGATGATATTGAGGTTTTAGTGCTGTTGAAGCCAGCGCATTAAAAATTTGTCATATACTTCGTAATAAGGTTTTTCAACAGAGCTATTATGAAAAATCATTTCTTTCGTTAAAAGTGCATCCATTCCTCTTGTAACTAATGAAGGTGTGCCAAGTGAATGGTTTTGAATAAAATCTTTTGCGTTTGGTTGGTGTAATTTTTCAACTTTTGCAATAGCTCTTAATAAACGCCATTGAGCTTCTGATAATAGATTTCGATATTGATAAAAAATGGATTCATTTATTTTTAAAATGTGAATAGCAACATCGTGCGCATCTTTTATATCGTTATGTTTGAGATTTTTAGAAAATAATACATTACAAAAAAACTGTGTGTAAAAAGTATGACATTTGGTCCACTCACAAATGAAATCAATACTTTCAGGAGTAATAGCTTTTTTTCGTTCCGTGAATTTGTTATTTATGAATTCTGAATAAACAGTAGTTGGAATAAAATCTAGCTGCATATTAGAGCAACTTGCAAAAAACGGTCGTTTGCTCGAATTGAAAATCTCATGCATCATTTTCTGATTACTACCGCAGAAAATAAAAGAAGTATTTTTTAATTGCTGAATGTACGTCCTTAATAGCGCTTCAGTATTTTTTTCAGGATACTCTAAAATTTGTTGAAATTCATCGATTGCAAATACAACCTTCAAATTCTGAGAATCTAAAAAATTAAATAAGTAATTAATTGTTTTATTTTGCTGAATAGGGGATGCCTTAGCTAAACTGAGTGTTGGATTGCTTGAAAGTTCATCAAAGCTAATTGTTGGACGGAATTGTTGTATAAACGCTAGTAATTTCTTTCCTAATCTTTTGTTTGGCGGAAATATATTATAAATAGCTGTGGCTAATTGATTAGTAAAATCTTCTAATTTTTGAGTTGGAAGTATGTCAATATAGATGCATATTGTATCTTTTTCTTCTGTTAATTGATTGAAAACATGTTGAATTAATCCAGTTTTACCGAGTCTTCGGATAGAAAATAACGTTACATTTGTGCCATTTTCAACATAATCGATCAATTGTTGTGTTTCGCTTTTCCTGTCGCAAAAATGCTCCGGACCTTCATATAATGAAGTTATGAATGGATTAAACTCTTTTCTCATAGTCCAAATATACAATTTTTTCTTAAATTACACAAAATGTATTACACAAAATGTATTAAACAAAATGTATTACACAAAATGTATTACACAAAATGTATAATTTATTTGTGTTTGAAAATTGTACTATTTATAATTTTAGCTTGACTGCAGCTTTATTTTAAAATTTGATATATTATTTGACTAGTCACATGATTACATCAAATTGAATTCAAATAATTAATAGCAATAAATCCGTTTTGATTCTTTTTGTTACTTTTCATTTAGAAGTGATTATAGCAATATGAAAACTTCTCTCTCCATTTTGACATTGATTCTTTTGATAAAAGGGTCTGTCGCAGCTCAAGTAAATATTAAAGTCAATATTCGTTTCAAGGATACCATTGTTGTCGATAAATATGTCCCCGATAATAATGGTTTTTCAAATTTAAAAATCAAAATGGACCCCGGTGAGTTTGAAATTAACAACCCAGAAATCATTCAAAAATTAAGCAATCAAACAATTGTTGGAGTTGATTTGGTTTATTCGGATTATCCTGTTGGGGATGACTTTTCAGAATTGAACCGCAATCGCATTTTAGAATTACACATGAATTTACCTGAAGCTTTTAATAGTACTATTATTAAATGGCAACTCGTGAAACAAACGGGAGTGGAACAAACAGGTAATATTCAAAATTATTTCCATGGCTTTGTTGTTTATTACAGACCAATGCTGACGTATCAATCTGAAAATGCTAGTATTACAGAGATAATTGAAGGAAAAAAACCACCACAAGATTCTACTGTATTAAAAGTTGTGAGTCGCAATAGTACTTGGAAAGATATGCTAGTTGTTTGCGATGTAACAGGAAGTATGTCGCCTTATACAGCGCAAATTTTACTTTGGATAAAGAGCAATCAAACGTTGAAAACTTTTAAACAAATTGTGTTTTTTAATGACAATGATGAAAAAAGCACCAACCAATTAATAACATCAGATCAATCTGGGATGTGGAGCATAGAATCCGGGAATTCGAAAAAAGTAATAGAAACCGCTTTCGAAGCAATGGAAAAGGGTGAGCATATTGAAAATGACCTAGAAGCGATTTGTTATGCGATAAAGAAATATCCTGAAAACAAACAGAATGTTGTTCTTATTGCGGATAATTGGGAAGACCCATGTGACATGGCACTTTTGAGTTTTCTTAAAAGTCAGAAAATCCCGATTAAAATAATTGTTTGCGGTGTGACAGATCGTATGAATACCTTGTATTTAGATATTGCCTACGCAACCGGAGGATCAATCCATACGATGGAACAAGATCTAATCGATGTTGCAAAAATAGGGGAGGGAAAAACGGTGAAATTGAATGGGATGAAGTTCAAAATGACAGGTGGAAAATTTGTTCAAATGTGATTTAAATTGAGCGATGGTTGAACTTTAGCTCAACTGTCGCTCGATTTTTTTACTTGAAAATAAACTATAAACCATTCGGCAAATGCTCAGGACATCGCTATCAGTTATAATCTATCACCTCCTCAATTCTCAATCCTCAGTTCACTTCATCTTCTCTTTCCTTCTAGTTTCCAGTGCATACAATTCGTCTCTCAATCTTGCTGCTTCAATGAAATCTAACTCTTTTGCCGCTTTTTCCATTTCTTTTCTAGTGAAAGTTGCTGCTTTTTCTAATTGTTCTATTGACATGAATTCTACAACTGGATCGGCTGCTAATGGAAGTGCTTCTGGATATTCGTAATTGACTTGACGCTTGTTCGGATTTCCATCTGCAACCGAAGTTGAATCCATTATTTTTTCTTTGGATTTATTCAGTGCAGTTGGAACCATCCCGTGATCTTCATTATACTTGATTTGCAAATTTCTTCTTCGAGCAGTTTCATCAATTGTTCGCTGCATCGATTTAGTCATCTTATCAGCATACATGATAACCATTCCGTTTACATTTCGCGCGGCTCTTCCTGTTGTTTGAACAAGGGAACGCTCATTTCTCAAAAAACCTTCTTTATCTGCATCTAAAATTGCAACAAGTGAAACTTCAGGCAAGTCAAGTCCTTCTCGCAATAAGTTCACACCTATCAAAACGTGAAAAGTACCTAATCGCAACTGTCGCAGGATTTCAACACGTTCAATAGTATCTACTTCACTGTGAATGTAACGACATAAAATCCCAAGTTTATCCAAATATTTCTGCAGTTCTTCCGCCATTCGCTTCGTTAAAGTAGTAACCAATGTTCGCTCATCTCGATCTATTCGAATGTGAATTTCTTCAATTAAATTGTCAATCTGATTCAAACTTGGTCGAACATCAATAATTGGGTCTAAAAGTCCTGTTGGACGAATAACCTGTTCAACAATAATTCCTTCTGACTTTTCCATTTCGTAATCAGCTGGAGTGGCAGAAACATAAATGATTTGCTCTATCATTGATTCAAATTCATCAAACTTCAATGGACGATTATCTACTGCAGCTTGCAAGCGAAAACCATAATCTACTAGATTTATTTTTCGCGCTCTGTCGCCACCATACATCGCTCTAATTTGAGGTATTGTAACATGACTTTCATCAATGACCATTAAAAAGTCATCAGGGAAATAATCCAATAAACAGAAAGGACGCTCGCCCGGTTGACGTTGATCAAAATACCGAGAGTAGTTTTCAATTCCCGAACAATAGCCCAATTCTCGAATCATTTCTAAGTCATAATTGACTCTTTCTTCCAAGCGTTTTGCTTCTTCAATTTTACCTTCTTTCCTGAAGTTTTCAACTTGAATCACCATGTCTTCACCAATCATATCAACAGCTTTACGTGTTGTCTCAGGACTTGAAACGAAGATGTTTGCGGGGTAAATATTAATATCGTTGAAGGTTTCTATCCTAGCATTCGAAATTGGATCAATGGACGAAATTGCTTCAATATCATCACCCCAAAATTCAATTCTAATCGCATAATCGGCATACGCCAAATGAATATCAACGGTGTCTCCTTTCACACGGAACATTCCACGTTTAAATTCTGCATTGGCGCGTGAATATAAATTCTCTACTAATTTGAAAAGAAACTTATTTCTCGAAACTTTTTCACCAACTTTTAAGCTAATTATGCTGTTTGCAAATTCATTTGGATTACCAATTCCATAGATACAAGAAACAGACGCAATCACAATCACATCTCTTCTGCCAGATAAAAGTGCGGAGGATGCTGAAAGTCTCAACTTCTCAATTTCATCATTGATTTGAAGGTCCTTTTCAATATATGTTCCTGTAACAGGCATGTATGCTTCAGGCTGATAATAATCATAATAGGACACAAAATATTCAACTGAATTTTCTGGGAAAAATTGCTTGAATTCACCATACAATTGAGCCGCTAATGTTTTATTATGTGATAAAATTAACGTTGGTCGGTTTACCTGTTGGATGACGTTCGCAATAGTAAATGTCTTTCCACTTCCGGTCACACCAAGTAGCGTTTGATATGGTTGTTCGGCATTTAATCCTTCAACTAATTGTCGAATTGCTTCGGGCTGATCACCGGTAGGCTGAAAGTCTGAAACAAGCTGAAAATCCATGGGTTTGTGTTTCTAACAAAACTACTGAATTTATAGAATAAATAGTCTTTTTAAAGTTCAGAAAAACTATCTTTGTAAACCAAAAAATAGTTAAATAGGATGATAGAACAATGGAACGATTTAGTCACAATGCTCGCGACAAAGCCGTTGAATGCTATTTTTTTAATTTTAAGTATCCTTTTATTGGAAGTAATTTTATCCTTCGACAATGCTGCTGTTTTAGCAACAATGGTGAAGGATTTACCCAAAGAACAACAATCAAAAGCCTTGCGATATGGAATTGTAGGAGCTTATGTTTTTCGAGGAATTGCACTTGTTTTAGTAGAATCAATTTTAGAAATCTGGTGGTTAAAACCTCTTGGTGGCTTGTATTTAATTTGGATGGCATTTAGTTTCTTTAGTAAAAGTTCAGCATCAGAAGCGAAAGAAACAGTTTCGGACACGAAAAAAAGTATTATCTATCGTTCTACTGTTGGATTAATTGGTGTTTTTTGGTCAACTGTGTTAGCTGTAGAATTCATGGATATTGTGTTTTCAATTGACAATATTTTTGCTGTCGTTTCCATGTCAAAAAATTACTTTCTTATTTGTATTGGTGTTTTTATTGGAATTCTAGCAATGCGTTATGTGGCAAAATCATTTGTGGTGCTAATGGAAAAATATGCGTTTCTTGAAAAGTCAGCATTTATTGTGATTGGTATTTTGGGACTAAAATTGTGTTTTTCCATGTTGGTGCATTTTAACCCGAATTACAAATGGATCGAATCTGAAGAGTTCGATTTATTCATTTCGGTTCTTACCTTGATGATTTTTGTTCTACCGATTGTGTCGGTAAAATTTTTCAAGAAGAAATAAGTTCAACTTATTCCCCCTTTTGCCCTTTCAACTTACCTTGTTACCTCAATCGATAATATCTGAACAATTTATTGCTACTAACATCATATGCAGCATTACTTAATTCCGCTCAAGAATTAATCAAAAAGATAAACGATACAATTGAAAGTAGTGATACGAATGGTTTCATTAATAAGTTTTAAGGCAAAATCCTTTAACAGTAATCGTACTTAAATTAAATATTATTTCCGAAAACTTAATTCGGAATTAGAATTTTGGTTATATATCTTTACACAAAATAAAACACAATGAAATTTTACAATAATATTCTTGAAACAATTGGAAATACTCCTCTTGTCAAGTTAAATGTACTTACGAAGGACGTTAAAGCGACTGTTTTAGCAAAGGTAGAAACAACCAACCCAGGAAATTCTGTAAAAGATCGAATGGCTATAAAAATGATTGAAGATGCTGAAAAAGCTGGTTTTTTAAAACCGGGTGGAACAATCATTGAAGGAACTTCTGGAAATACAGGAATGGGCTTGGCATTGGGATGTATAATTAAAGGATATAAATTAGTTTGCGTATTAAACGACAAACAATCCAAGGAAAAAATGGATATTTTAAGAGCCGTAGGGGCAGAGGTAGTTGTTTGTCCAACAGCGGTAGAGCCAACAGATCCACGCTCATATTATTCAGTTTCAAGAAGATTGGCAGAAGAAACGCCGAATTCATGGTATGCGAATCAATATGATAATTTATCCAACAGAACTGCTCATTATGAATCAACGGGACCAGAAATTTGGGAACAAACAGATGGTAAGATTACACACTTTGTTGTTGGTGTAGGAACAGGAGGAACTATATCTGGAGTTGGAAAGTATTTGAAAGAGAAAAATCCAAATATTAAAATTTGGGGAATTGATACGTATGGATCTGTATTTAAAAAATATAAAGAAACAGGTATTTTTGATGAAAATGAGATTTATCCATATATCACAGAAGGAATTGGTGAAGATATTCTTCCTGAAAATGTAGATTTTGATGTGATTGATTTATTTGAAAAAGTAACCGATAAAGATGCTGCTGTTTACACGCGTAAAATTGCTCGTGAAGAAGGAATTTTCGTCGGTAATTCTGCTGGTTCCGCAATTAAAGGATTACTTCAATTAAAGGATCAATTAACAGAAGATGATGTTGTTGTCGTATTATTCCATGATCATGGAAGTCGCTATGTCGGAAAAATGTACAACGATGATTGGATGCGTGAAAGAGGGTTTTTAGATGAAGAATTTAAAACTGCAGGCGAACTAGTAGCGCAACATAGAAATACACCTTTAGTAACATTGTATGCTGAAGAATTGGTTTCTCATGCAATTGCTGCAATGCGTAAATTTTCAATTTCTCAAATTCCAGTTATGAAAGATGGAAAATTTGTGGGATCGATAGACGACAGTAATGTCTATCAATTGTTAGTTGAAAATCCTGAATTGAGAAATGCGCCAATATCTACGATTATGAATGCTGCTTTTCCAATTGTTAAGGCCGCAACACATTTGGATGAATTGTGTAAATTGATCAACAAAAATACACCAGCGGTCTTGGTTGAAATGCCAGAAGGCGGATATCATATTGTAACCCGCTACGATATAATTTCTGCAATGTCTTAATGGCAAAACAGTTCACCGATCAAATGAATAATACAATCCGACTGGAAGAATTTCCATGTCGGATTGTTTCTTTAGTGCCTTCTCAAACAGAATTGTTGTATGATTTGGGATTGGGAGACAAAGTTGTTGGAATAACAAAATTTTGTATTCATCCGGAAAGTTGGTTTAAAAATAAAACACGAGTAGGAGGAACCAAGCAACTCAATATTGATGTGATTCGTTCCTTGAATCCAGACCTAATTATCGGAAACAAAGAAGAAAACACGAAAGAAGATATTGAATTGTTACAAAAGATTGCAACCGTTTGGATGAGTGATATTTCAACCTTGGAGGAATCGTATGAAATGATAAATCAACTTGGCGATTTGACAAACTCTAGCAGTGTTTCGGATCAAATTGTTACAGAAATTAAGCGAGAATTCTCAAAAATACAAGCATCTAATTCTAATATAAGTGTACTTTATTTGATTTGGAAAAACCCTTATTTTGTAGCTGGAACAAATACATTTATTAATTCAATAATAAGCGAATTAGGATTCGAAAACTTTTGTCGAGAAGCGCGTTATCCCGAATTGAAAAATAATAGTGAAAGTTATCCAGATTATATTTTCTTGAGTTCAGAGCCCTATCCGTTTAAAAAAGAAGATGTTATTGAAATTCAAATACAATTTCCTCATTCAAAAGTTGTAATTGTTGACGGCGAAATGTTTTCTTGGTATGGTTCACGATTGAAATATGCGCCTAATTATTTTATTGAATTAATTGAATATTTGACCGACTAGTAAAAACTTGATTAGCTCATTCATTGGATAATGATCTTTTGTGAATTTTAATTCACCTTTTAAATCAATATTATTTTTATTCGTCTTTACAAAACTTAAATTTAATGATTCGGTGTGCTTTACTAAATTCTTACTTGCACTATAAATTGGTAGCATTTCCAGAAATGCAGTCATCATTCCTCCTCCTTTGATGGTCGTAAGGGCTTTTAAATTACCTTCAATCTTAACTACTTCATTTGAATTAACTGTTTTGAAAGTGGGGTTTTCAGTTATTCCAATGTAAATTGATTTTGAATTAATTTGTTTGAAAAATATTTTTTCCTCTTGAAAAGAGATATGATTTTTTTGAAGTGAATAAGCTAAATACGTAATTAATTCTGGGGAAGAAAGAAGTTCTTGAATTGAGAAATCTTTGTTAAACTGAATCAATAATTCAATTTGTGGAATTACAACAAAACCGGAAGAATGATTAATTATCTTTGTTTCAATGTGGTTCAATGAAATGGTATTAATTGAAGGAATTGTGAGCGAAAATTGTTTCAACCATCCATTAAGTGAATCAACAAGAACGGTCGGGATAATTGTACTTGAAAAATGAATTCCTTTCGGTTCAATAATTTTTGTTAATGGGTTAATTGCAGTTGTATTTTTTGAATTGATATCAAGTTTGCCAGATAGCAATAAACTTTTTTCTTGTAATTCAAACAAAACCGTGGATTTTCCAAAATAGGTAGATTCTCCAAAGTTGCTAATTTTAGAATACGTTTCAACAAATTTCCCAGGCCCATGATGAGCGATGAAATTTTCTGGAGTATTTTTAGAAGTTGTTTTTACAATGTTAACTGCAATTTTTTTTAATTCTGAACTTGGAACTTGATCTTTGAAGTTGGAATAATTAAAAATGACACCGACATCATCGTGACAAGCGAATACACTTTTTGAACCATTTAAATTTTTATTAAAAAGTTGCTTGTTATTCACATTAACAAGAATTCCTTGTATAGTTGATCTTTTGTATGGAATTTCAAAAATAACGATGTCAGACAAATAATCAATTCCATAATTCTTGAATTGCCCTTCAGTATTCATGTTTTTTGAAATAGAACTTTGTAATAAAGAAATAACAACTTCATCTTTTGATTCTAGAAAAATTGAGAAGAGTGTTTTTTCAGCTAATTCTCGGCCATCTATTCTTATAGCAAAACTTGCGTTATCAGGCACGTGGAGTGTATTATTGTTTGATTTTTCAGCTAAAATAGCTTGATTAAAAAACAGCAAAAGCCAAGCAAAAACTAATAGAACAAAAATTGATAAGAATTGAAAAAACCTTTTTCTAAAATACATGGGGTAAAAGTAAAAGTATTTGTTTAATCCTTAACTTTACGTATGAAATATTTAGTGCGCTTTCTTTTAAAATTATTCGGTTGGAAAATAGACCAACATTCACCCGCAGGTATAGATAAATGTGTGATTGTTGTTGGTCCACATACCTCAAACTGGGATTTTATTATTGGTAGAATGGCTTTTGTGATGTATGGCTTGAGACCAAAAATATTAATTAAAAAAGAATTATTTTTTCCACCATTAGGATGGTTGTTGAGAGCAATTGGTGGTATTCCAGTTGATAGAAAGAAAAATAACAACATTACAGATTTGGCGGTAAGACTCTTCAACGAAAACAAAAAATTATATATGGTTTTTACCCCTGAAGGAACGAGAAGCTACAATCCAAATTGGAAAAAAGGCTTTTATTATATTGCTATAAAAGCTAAAGTGCCAATTTATATCTGTTACATGGATTATGAAAAGAAAACAGGTGGATTTCATAGTATTTTTCATCCTACAGGAAATGTTGATGCCGATATTGCATACATAAAAAGTGTGATGGGACAATTCAAAGGAAGATTTCCTGAAAATGGAGTTTACTGATTTTTTTTAATTTTACCTGTCTTTTTATCGTAACCATAAGGGCAATGTTTACAGCCACTTTTACAACAATAACCTCTTTTTAAATGATATTTTTCAGTAAAAACAACATATCCTTCAGGACTCAAGTAATAATCTTCTTCAGTTAATTGTGATTTTTTTGAAAAGCCTGACATATCATTTTCCATCTAACAAAGTTACCAATTTTATAAACGACTCAATTCAGAATGTTTGACTTAGAAAATTCGATTACACAAAAAGTGGAGTTAGAAACCTTAAACAAGCGTTCAATAGACTTATTTATAAAAAGAGATGATCTTATTGATCAACATGTTTCTGGCAATAAATGGCGAAAATTGAAATACAATGTGGATTATGCCATTCAAATGAAAAACGAGGGAATATTGACTTTCGGTGGAGCATTTTCAAATCACCTACTTGCAACTGCAGCTGCTTGTCATAAAATTGGAATAAAATCAATTGGAATTGTAAGAGGTGAGGAGTTATCCATTGATTCCAACGATACATTAAAGAATTGTTCATTAATGGGAATGCAATTAGTTTTTGTTTCTAGAGAACATTATTCTTTGCGCAACGAAAAAGCATTTCAAGAAGAATTATCGTTTAAATATTCCAATTTTCATATTGTTCCTGAAGGTGGAAGTAATTATTATGGGTTAATCGGCTGTCAAGAACTACTTCTTGAAACACCAAACGATTATGATTATATCTTCATTGCTCAAGGAACAACAACTACAAGTGCAGGGGTATTATTGGCTATTCCTGAAAAAACAAAAATGAATGTTGTGCCAGTCCTAAAAGGATTTGATGCTATAGCTGAAATGAAAAATCTGTTTAATTATTCGGGAATAGAAGCATCTTTTGCTATAGAGCTGTTGAATAGAGTAGAGGTATTAACAGATTATCACTTCGGAGGATATGGGAAGTACACGTCAGAACTCCTCGACTTTATGGAAACGTTTTATGAACAAACAACAATTCCACTTGATCCTGTTTATACTGGAAAAACCATGTATGCGTTGTTTGGCTGGATCGATAAATTCAATATTTCAAATTGCTCCATTCTTTTTATTCATACAGGTGGAATTCAAGGCGGTAAAATGATTGCAAAAAAAGAGGGCAGAACATTTAGTTAATGCCTGCCCAATTTTATAATGAAACGCTGGTTAAAAGATGAATTTACAATCCTCCACCTCCGCCTTTCCAACGGAATAACTTTTTGTCACCTATTTTTGAATTTGGATCATTAATAATTGAATACTTTAAGAATAATTCAACTCCTCCGGAAGATCTTGTTGCTGCGCTCAACTTAGATAAATTGACATCATAACTTACACCGAATTTAAAACCATTTGTTTTAAAAGCAGCTGAAATAATAAAGGCATCTTTCCAGCGCATGAAAAATCCGTATGAAATAAAGGAACGTTGAACATAATTAGTCCGCTGTGAACTTTCAAATAATTCGTGGTCAAAATAAGTACCAACTAAAATATTATAATTAGGTCCCATTAAAGTCACTAATGCTTGAGGTGAAATTCCGAAACGTCTTTGGGAATCAAATTTTGTCGCACTAACGTGAAAGTTGAACTGTCTGAACATTCCATTTCCGTTCGAAGAGTAATTTATAGCCGATGGATTTAGGTGATTCACAGAAAATCCTGCTGATATATATGAGGTTGCATCAAATTTGTGTTTAAAAAGCATACCTGAACCTAAATCGAATGAAAAAGCTTCTTGTAAAGATGTCTCGCCATTAAGTAATGTTTGATCGAATGTTGTCCCATTCCATTGGTTGTCCCATGTTTGATTCCCTCCAAAAGATTGAGAATAAAATCCTGGTGAAATACCTATTGATAAAGAGCTTTTTCTATCAAGTTGAATATTATAAGCGATTGGAACAGAAAAACTTGTTGTTGTTAACTTTGAATCGCCAGTTTGATCATTTGAAAAATTAATTCCAATTCCCAAATGACTTTCAGTAACTTGGCTAGTAGTTATTCGAGTGTCAAACGAAAATGTGTTTGTACGCATAGCACTTCCGTTCAAGGGTAGCCATTGCATTCTGAAATTTGTCAATAAACGTGCATTTTCATCCATTACACCAACAGCACCGGGATTAAACTGAGCAGCATTTTCATTCCACATGCTTAAATGCTTTTCTTGTTGCGCAAGAGTATTCATTGACAAAATGAATGTCAAAAAACTTATATTTATTATTCTTGTTCCCATAACTCTTATCTTACTAGTGTTACATTACCGTTTGTTGAACCCGTTGTTCCATCAAAAAGTTCATAGTCCAAAGTATAAACAAACACCCCAGCGTTTTCATCTTTACCATTAAAACTGCCATCCCAACCTATGGTAGGGTCAATTGATTCAAAAACTAATTGCCCATAGCGGTTAAAAATTCTAAATGTCATAGATGTTATCAGTTTGTCTTGGAAACTTCGGACATATAATATATCATTTTCAGAATTTCCATCAGGTGAAAACATATTTGGTACACCAACTTTGAAACCACCAACTGGAGTATTGATCGTAATTTTAACCGTATCAGTTACAATACAATTTTCACTTGTTGTAAAAGTAGCACTGTAAATTGTTGTTAAAACTGCTGTTATATCTGCCGTTGAACAATCCGAAGATGTGCAGCTTAAATTTGTAATTTGACTTACAGGATTGGATGACCAAGTTAAATTACCGACAGACAAAGGAACAACTGCTGCTGTAACTGAAACCAATGTGCCAGGATCAACTGGTATAACATTAGTTCCACTTGCCGTAATAGTAGGAGGAACAACAACAGTTATGTTTTGTGAATAAGTATTATTTCCAAATGCATTCGTAACAAAAAGCGATGTATTATGAGTTCCAGGAGTACTGTAGCAAATATTACCTGGAAATTGAGCAGTGGAGCTAGAAGGGGTTCCACCATTAAATGTCCACAAATAGGTTGTTGCTCCAACCGAAGTGGAGTTGTTCGTATAAGTAATGCAGTCTGTTGGACATATCGTAATGTCAGAAATGGAAAATGCTGCGGTTGGTGTGCTACACATTGTTACTGTAATTTGAATGGTAGTATCATCTATTCCAAAATCATCAGCTACTTGTAACCAAACATTAAACGTTCCTACAGCAGGAAAAGAAATGCTATGAGGACCTGCAGTATTTGCTGTTCCTGGTAATCCACTTCCAAATGACCAAGTCCAAGCATCAACATTGGTTCCCGTACTTGCATCATTGAAAATCAATGATTGTCCTGCACAAACAGTTGTTGAGGAAGGAGCAATAATTGCAATCGGTTGAGCAAATAAAACATTGCAAATTGTAACTATAAAGAGTAGTGTAAAAATATACCTCATACAAGTAGTGTTTAGTTAACGAATTATGAATATAAAAAACAACTTTTCAATTAGCAATACGCATTATAAGTAAAAAGGTTAAGAAATAAGTTGAATTATTTGTTTTGCTTCCTTAACATCATGAACCCTAAGTATCGAAGCACCTTTTAAAATTGCTTGAGTATTAAGAATTGTTGTGCCATTCAAAGAGTCATTAACGGATAAATTTAATTTATTATAAATCATCGATTTTCTGGATATACCAACCAGAATAGGACGTTCAAGAATGTGAAACAATTCTAAATTCTTAAGGATTGAGTAATTTTGTTCGAGTGTTTTTCCAAATCCAAATCCAGGGTCAATAATTACATCAACAATTCCTCTATTCTTTAATTGTATTAGTTTATTCGAGAAATAATAAATCATATCGCGGTAAATATTTTCATTGATACGAGCAACATGCATTTGATCAAATTCAGGATTTACATGCATTAAAATATAAGGTGTCGTAGTTTCAGAAATAACATCTAACAATTCGGTATCGTAATGAAAACCACTAATGTCATTTATTATATCGACTCCTAAATCAATACCTCTTCTTGCAACTTTTCCACGAAAAGTATCAAGTGTTAAAAGTACCGTTGGAAACTCCTTTTTTATGGAAGAAATTGGTTCTGAAATTCTCTTGAGTTCTTCTTCCAGCGAGACAATTTCCGCCCCAGGTTTTGTAGAATAACCTCCTATGTCAATAAAGTCAGCGCCATCATTAATCATTTGATTAACAGTAGAAAGCAATTCGCTTTCATTCGTTTTTCTGCTATTGGAATAAAATGAATCTGGCGTAACATTGACTATCCCCATTATTTTAGGTTGACTTAAGTCAATTAATTTATCCTTCACCCGAAGGTAATTGTTTTTTGGAAAATGTGTATCTTCAACCTTTGAAAAGCCCATTGATAAATATAATGAATCAAACGAATTTAGAATATACAAATGTAATCAATGTTTGCAGAGATATTTTCTCTAAGAAAACAAAAGATTATGGAACTGCTTGGCGCATTTTAAGACCAAGTTCTTTGACAGATCAAATTTTTATTAAAGCGCAACGAATTCGTACAATACAGGAGACTGGCGAAAATAAAGTTGGTGAAGATATTGAAGGTGAATTTATAGCAATTGTCAATTATTGTGTCATGGCAATAATCCAAATTAAAGAAGATGAATTAAAAGATCTTGAATTATCTGAAGATATGGCAAATTCATTATACACTAAATATGTGGATGAAGCTCAAGAATTAATGGCGAAAAAAAACCATGATTATGGCGAAGCATGGAGAGATATGAGAGTAAGTTCTTTAACGGATTTAATTCTAATGAAAATCCTAAGAGTTAAACAAATTGAGGATAATAAAGGTGCGACATTAATTAGTGAAGGGATTGATGCTAATTTTTTCGATATGCTTAATTATGCTGTTTTTGCATTGATACACCTGAATAATCAAAAAAAATAAAATGATTAAGAAACAAAAAGCAACTGTTCAAGGTAGATCAATGTTATTTAATATCTTGTTTGTGATATTGAATTTATGTGGACTTGCATTAGTTGTCATAGGCTCTCATGCTGCATTTCAAGATTATTTTTTAGTGTTTAACTTTTTAGGTTATATCATAATTGCATTAAGTGCCGCGGGAATTTTTGTTTTTCAAGGGCGTTTAATGTTGGCGAATGTTGCGCGTGGTTTGGTAGGAAGTTTATTCATCGTTTCTGGTTTAGTTAAGGCAAACGACCCAATTGGTTTTGCATATAAATTGGAAGAGTATTTTGAAGATGGCGCATTGGCATATCGAATCAAGGAATTGTTTGGAATGCCCAGTTTCTCCTTCAATTTTTTAATTGATTCAGCGTTAACAATAGCGATACTCATTTGTGTAATTGAGATTATACTTGGTGTATTAGTAATTATTGGTGGGAAAATTAAATTAGTTTCCTATTTACTAGCACTAATGATGGTGTTTTTTACTTTTTTGACTTGGCATACTGCTAGTTGCAATCCAAAAACAACGTTTTTAGATAGGGATACGTATGCTATTACGAGTTCAATAGCCCAACTTAAAATTCAAACCGCCAAAACAAATAAATCAATCAAAATAGTTTCAAAATCTTCAGATGAAGTGGTTGTTGATGAAAGAAAACATCCGCAATGCGTTTCTGATTGTGGGTGTTTTGGTGATGCACTTAAAGGTTCTGTCGGAAGATCATTGACACCTTCTGAATCATTATGGAAAGACATTGTTTTAGTTTATTTAGTTTTTTGGATTTTCCTTGCTCAATGGATTATCAAACCAAACACGAAAAAGCAAAATGTTAAATTTATTACACTATCATTGCTTTTAATTACTGCTTTATCTTTTGTTTTTGGATGGTATTTCCCAATTGGATTTAGTTTTATTGCATTAATGGGAGCCTTGTGGATGTATAATCGAGGTGGTTATTTCCTCGGTAATCATTGGGGAAGTGTTTTGTTCATAATTATTCTTTGTTCCATTTTTATAGGCTATGTATTGAGATACGAACCAATAAAAGATTTTAGTCCTTTTGCCGAAGGGAAAAATTTAATGTGGGAAATGAATGATGGAAAGGAAGGTAAAAAAGATATTTTTTATGTTGTTCGGAACAATAAAACAGGTGTGAAAAAAACGTATTCTAAAGAAGCATATACATCAAATTCAAACGCAAGATTGTGGGATGATAAAAAATATTCAATTGTTGATCAAACCGAAAAAATAATAATTGCTTCTACTGATCCAACAATTTCTGATCAATTTGATCCTTTTATTAATGTGAAAGACTTGAAAAATGCAGAGCGCAATCTTTCTTTCGTTTCGGACAAGTTAAAAAAGAATCCAGAGGAAACGCAACTCTCTTTCAAGAAAGAAATTGTGCGAGAAAAACAAGTGGTTATATTAAGTGTTCAAAATTTGGAAACTGCAAATTTTAAAAATATTGCCCATCTTAAATCAGTCTTTAACTATTGTAAATCAAATGATATTCCCTTTGTTATGATTTCAAATGCCAGTAGAGATGAAATTAATAATTTTCGGGCAGAAAACAGTTTCAATGTTCCAATTCTCTTAAATGATGGAACAGGTTTGAAATCAATTGGTCGCTCAAATCCATCCCTCTTAATTATTCAAAAAGGAATAGTAAAAGCAAAATATCCTCATCGATCTATTCCAACAGTTGATTGGTTAAAAATTAATGTTTTAAAAAAATGACAAGAAAAAAAATAGTTGCAGGAAACTGGAAAATGAATTTACAGTTGAATGATGCTATTCAGCTTATAGATGAAATAGTAGATAATTCCAAAGATTTATCCGCCGTTGAGCTAATGGTTTTTCCACCTGCTTTATTTTTATTGGAAATAGCAAAAATCAAAAATCAATTAACTGTTGGCGTTCAAAATTTTTATCCAAAAGAAAGTGGTGCGTTTACAGGTGAAATCTCAATTACACAAATAAAGAAGTGCGGTGCAAGTCATGTTCTAATTGGACATAGCGAACGTCGAGAAATTTTTCATGAATCAGAAGAGCTTATAAAACAAAAGGTTGACGCAGCAATTTCACATGAAATTGGAATTGTATTTTGTTGCGGTGAACCATTGCATATTAGAGAAAATGAAACTCAATCAAGTTATGTCAAACATCAATTAATTGATAGC
>CANITF010000016.1 GCA_947470515.1 Flavobacteriales bacterium | reverse complement strand
TTCATATATAAGTTAACAAAAAACATCATTTCCTGCGCAATTTTTTAGCTCTTTTTTTTATTTAAACAACAAGATTATTAGAAGCTGAAATTCTACATTGCCTTTCGGATGTGGGGTGTTTGGCAATGTGTAAGGGGTTGCAGATAACGGTTTGCAGCTAAAAGACGTGGCAGTTTTGGAACACTAAACTGTCTACACGCACAATGTTTATTAGTTGCACAACTGTTTATATTCGCACGTCTCCCGCCATTTTTTTTAGGTGCTGTTAACGGCTGGCATTTTGTCATTATGTATTTGGATATTTATAAATAAAATTAGTTTCTGGTTCTATTTCTTTATAAACTGAGTCAGTGTATTCAATGAATGCATCAGAAAAATCATCTGATTTGGTCTCATCAATAAATACATATGTCTCATATTTTGCTCGTGATAAAACGATATAGCCTAGCTTATGATAATCGCACTGCGAATTATCGGATAATTTTTTCAATTCTTCAAATCCTAGAACAATTGAAAAATTTGATTCTAACCCTCTTGAAGAATGATAAGACACAATTCTAACTTGGTTAGAACGATAATCGAGTCGTCTGTTATCGTCTATTGTATAATCAATAAAATCTTGATTTAATTCTTTC
The DNA here is from genome assembly GCA_947470515.1 of Flavobacteriales bacterium. Classification (GTDB taxonomy): domain Bacteria; phylum Bacteroidota; class Bacteroidia; order Flavobacteriales_D; family Crocinitomicaceae; genus M0103. Next base: position 58,442 of record CANITF010000016.1, on the reverse strand, counting down.
AGAGCTCTCGTGGCGATATTTCTATAATTATTATTTTCTCTATTTTTTGGATTGTATTTGTAAGGAACTATTATTAAAATTGAAGATGCACCAAGTCCGAATTCTTTATTCTGATCTATACAATATTTAATTGCTTTTAAAAACTTCCTATAAATCTTGTATTCTTTTCCTTTGACAAGTATAAAAGGGAAATTACCAGGATCTCTTGTAAATTCAAAAGTAGGGTCTGTTTTCTTTTCATTCTTTTTAATAAATTGAATTGTATTGCTTGCCTCGGGATAGAACTCTAAAAAGGATTGTGAATATAAAAATGTTCTAGTTCTATTCCTATAAATTCTTCTTTTCTGCTTTATATTTCCTTTAATGCCAAGTTCTTTAGAATTTCTTTTACAAATATCTTCGAACTGTAATAAATATTTACTTGGGTTTGTAGTGTACAGATTTTGTTCTTTCCCATTCAAAACAATTAAGCTATTTAATTGCCTTGAAGACAAATACAGAATAAGTTTCCATCCATAATCTTTTAAATCTTGCGCTTCATCAATTACTATATAATCAAAAGCGCCCTTGAAATAACCAGATTCAATTATTTGATCCACAAGTCTGTTGAACTTATCATCAGTATTCTCCATAGAAGCGTTAATATCGATTGCTTTCTCCATTGGAGCATATTCCTGAATCAATGCATGAATATCACTGATTAAAATGTTCGATAAATATTTATAGTGATTTTCAAATGACAGCTTTGTAAATCTTTTTAAGTCAGTCGCTAAAACTTTATTGAAACAAGTAAATAATACTTGCCTGTCTTCAGAGGCAAATTTATTCAACACAGCTAAAGCAATTATTGTCTTGCCAGTACCTGCATATCCAGTTCGTAGAACTGGATATTCAAAATTAATTTCCTTTATTTCATCTTGAACATCTTTCGTTTCAATAAAGTCGATAATCCTCCTGTCATACGGTTCTTTTGTGTTAAGTTCAGCTGTGCTTAAAAATATTTTGTTTTTATATATTTCAATTACCTGGTCATTGTATGTAGAGGTTAACTTCCTTATGTTCTTGTCAATCTCATCAATATCTGTTTTGGCAAATTTTATTACTACATGACTGTAAACTAATTTCTTTAATTTATCAAATAAATAATCATGATTACTATGACAATCATTGAACAGTAAATAATCAAGTAGAGCATTGGAGCAGTCTGGGAATGCAGATTTAAATTCAGATTCACTAATGAAAGGAAAATATGTCAGAGAAAATGTTTGAGGAACATATTTTTTTATAGACTCGGTCTTTTTTTCCGGAAATATATTTTTTCGATAATATATATCACATAAATAGGTGTATAAAATTCTTGACGCATTTTTTGCTTGCTTCCAAGGTGGAGGCTTCTTTCCAAATCTATTTTGATGATTTATACTCCTATACTCTACAAAGTCAAGATTTACACTTTTAAAATCATTTATCCTGAATCCTTTAGTTTCAACAATGAAAAATCCATAGTCTTTGAACCAACACAAAGCATCTATTTCATTAATTGCAGGGATATCGAGATTAAACCATGCTGACCCGTTTACATCAATCTCTGTGCAGAAATCATAAAGTGACTTTTCGGCATCATCTTCGGGTACTTTTCCGTATACTTCCATTTGATAAATTTAATTAGAATGGATCATTGCTGTCATCAACAGAGGAATTATTTGAATTTTCATTCGTTTTTACGCCTCCAGTTTCATTTGAATATATTTCAGTTTTCCAAACTTTTATTTCTGTATACCACTTACCGCTATACTCTCGGCTTTCAATGTCAAAACTAATTTTAAGGTGGGCATCAATTTTAATGTGGTCCAGGATTATCTTGTCTTTCCAAATTACGCAAGAAATTTTCTTTTGATATTGACCGTCAGTTTCGACAATAAACTCTTGTTTTTCCCAAGGTCCTTTTGCGCTTGTCCCGGTTTGGGGTTGCATTATTTGGATTATTTTTCCTGTTATTATCATATTTGATGGTTTTTTATCTTTTTGCTTTTGATTTCAACGTCAGCGGTTTTCCTATGCTTGCCGGTAACGGTTTCACGCCTAGCGAAGAAGCCGATTTTTAAAATTAATAATATTTGCGATCAATAATCAAAAGCTTTTCCATGATCGTTTTCGTTATTGATATTACGGCTTTTTTGCTAGACGTGTGTTAGCAGTTGTCCTTTTTCATCTTCGAAATTCGTCTATATAAACCGAATCCACTATTTTGTTCTTGTTTAATCTCAAATTCAAATATTTCGTGTAGGATGGATCGATTCCTTTCCATTCCTGATATACTTCGAATGAAATGTTATTATCTGTTGAGTCAAAGTAGTGGAACATTGCAGTTATTTCATCAACAGTTTTACCTTTCAAATGATAATTATTCATTAAATCATCGAGCATTGCATTTCGGTTATAATAATATCCACGATCCGATTCATCATTCCATTTTTCAATATCAAATTTCATTTCATTTGTACCTCTTTTACAAGAACAAATAGTAAACAAGATGAGAAATATTAAACTATGCTTTATCATATGCGTCGATTACTGCTAACGTTTTGCTGCTAGGCGCACGGCCCAACTCTTTAAATAAATCGTTGTTTCGAAGATAGAACTTTTTCTTTCGATTTTACCGTTCATTCGAAGCAAGATTTTGGGCTGGCGCTTGAGCAGCTGTTAGGCACATTTATTTTATTCAATGATTATTTTTTGAACGGAGATTCCTTTCTCGCTTTTTATATGGATCAAGTACAAACCTTTCCTTTGATTGCTTAAATCGATCTCAATTTTATGAAAATTTGAAGGTGTAAACTCCTTTACTATTTTCCCTTGAGTATTATAAATAACAATTGATGTAAGTTTCTCCTGATCACTTGAGATATATAGTATGCCACTTGATGGATTAGGCGCAATTTCTATTTGGAGATTTTCAAGTTCGAGTACATTCCAAGTTCCGTTAATACATGGAATATTTGATTCGGTATCAAAAAATGTCTGTACTTGAGAAGCTAAATCAATAATTGATTGAACATTTTCTAGGTTATTTCCTTCTCTAGCATATACGATGGCATAGGATTGTAATAAAGTGTCTCCACCGTTAAAAGCTCCAACAGATGTTGACGAAATTCCTCTTCGATCTCCTGATGGATTCCCAGCACTTATTTCACTCCATTCTAATGGAACATTTGGGTTACCAGAATAAACAAATTGCGTCTCATTACCAGAAGGGTTCACCCATGGATTACCTGAAAATTGAAGACCATTCATAATATTCCACTTTTCAGAAATTAAGTTTCCACCCGCATTCATGTAATAAGCACAAGAAGACATTTCCTGTTGTAAGGTGACAATTCCTAGTGCGGGCGGGTCTACGCCATAGCCCAATGCTGGAAACCCATCTTCATCATTATTATCTGCATTGTAAAAATACATGACATTGTTTACTGAATCACATCCGAAGAAGTCATCGCCATAGTAACCAAGATCTGCATCAACAAAAATGCTGTGCGCAAATTCAGGATAATTTATACCACCACGATTTATTGCCTTAATGTCGATGAAAGTCACATCATTTAAATAATCCCATGTTTGATATTGGTAAAACATAATATGTAATTCTATGCCAATGGAATCTGTGTTGGTATATGAATGTGCTTCAGCTACATCATTTTGTATTAAATACGTTGCGCAACATCCTTTGATAATAGGATAATCCCCATCATTTGGGTCATAGATTCCATCAGAATTATAATCATAAAAAGGTGCTAAATAAAAGGATTGTCCTGAAGAAACATCTCCATGTGCGGGCCAATCAAAGATCGTTTGTAGAGCCTCGTTCGAAGGAGGATTTACGGAACCACACCCCGTTGTAATAATTCCGTTCTGACACTCCCACCACAATTTGAATTGATCAATGTCTGATTGACAAATGCTCCACATTGAATTACTCCATGCGGCTTGATATTCAGGCGAAGTGTATGTTCCTACACCAGAAACAGGACCGTTGAAGATATCTCTTCCCTGCGAGGGTGAGCCGCCTTGAACGAAATGCAAACTATCAAGCCCATCTTTTCCAGCAAACCAAAATTGAGTTGTGTAAATAGCATGACGACCGGATCCTTTCGGCACTTCGTATCCCATTCCAGGATTCACAAAATTTAAAAAATATGTACCTGCATCTGAAATATATGCAGAAACATTATTATGCTCGAGAAAGGTTGAATTTATTTGCGAATTTGAATTGAAATTGAACAAAAAGCAAAATATAAAAAGTGAGAAGGAGTATTTCATAATAGTCAATTTTATTTCTGAATTATAAACATAGCTCAAATAAATATCGTTTTCAGATCAATTGCTTGTACTGTCTAAAGCATTGATTAAACTGTTCTTGAGTCCTGCTATTGTGCCTAACTTATATATAACCGCCATTTTTTGAGGGTTATCTCTCAAATCGGGCGGATAACCCTCATTTTATGAGGGTTATCAAATTTTAGTACAAGATAGTTATTTTCCTTCATCAAGAAACCCTTCCTTCCGTTTCTTCAAAAAGACTTCCGTTCGCAAAATAGAATTCAGCCGGATATCTTCCCAAAAGAGATTGACATCACCGATGTGATATTGTTTCATTGTAAACGACATATAGCGGTAGGGAAAATGAGGAGTTGTTATCCAGATTACTCCGTTGCCACGATTAGTGGTAAAACTTTGCTCATACATTTTACCATTTGAAAATAAAAATCCTTTGTGTAATTCTCGTGGAGCAACCATTGTAGTATCCCACGTTACAGGGTTTATCACAACCTTTCCTTTGCACCAAGCATAATTTGTAGGATCCAATTTCTTTTTAAAGGTATTCCAACTCACAAAACCTCCAATTTCATCTGGATGAACCATAAATGGAATTGTTTTGTATAAATCATGCTCGAAACCATTGCCTGGCAAATAAGCCGCAACTAACTGCTTCTGCAAAGGTTTCCCGTCGAAAAAGTCTTTTAAGATAAAGGATAAATGCGTACTTCCCTGACTGTGACCCGCTAAAATGATTCCTCGACCGTTGTTAAAATGCTCCAAATAATATTCGAACGCCGCTTTCACATCTGAATACGCAAAAAGTAACGCTTCCCTCCCACCAGAATCTAAATTATAGTAGGAACGCAAATGTGCTTGACGGTAATACGGCACATATAAACGACCCGAACTAGCCCATGCTGATGCCTGAAATGGAACTACAGAATTTAATATTTTCCCTTGCTGCTCTTTGTCTTCGATTGGAACATTCCATCGGGTATCTTTTTCCGAAACAATTAGGGTTGGATAGACATAAAAAACATCAATCGAATCAAACGGATCTCGAACGAAGAACTCTTTCATTTTTTCAGGGTAATTCCCCGGAACAACTGCCCAATTAGAAGGATTTGAATAATCAACTGCTTCATGTTGCGAAAGAACTGAAAAGGTGACTTGTAAAAGTGTAATAAGTAGTAAGGTGATTCTGAAAAACATTTATTCTTTATTTATTTTAATGAAAATCGCATCAACGCATTTCATCCCATCAATTGCTGCTGAAATTATTCCACCAGCATATCCCGCTCCCTCTGCACAAGGAAATAGTCCATCAATTTCAACGTGCTCCATTGTTTCCGAATTCCGAGGAATAGAAATCGGTGAAGATGTTCTGGATTCAGGCGCGTGTAAAACAGCATCATTTGTCAAGTAACCATTCATCTTTTGACCAAAATCAATAAAGGCTTTTCTTAATCGGTTGACAACAAATGGCGGAAAAATTGTATCCATTTCAACACTTGTTAATCCTGGAATATAAGATGAACGAGGGAAATCAGTTGATTTTTTCTTTTGAACAAAATCCAATAAACGCTGCGCTGGAACATTTTGGGTTCCACCAGCTAACTCCCAACATTTTCGTTCAATCATTTTTTGAAAATCCAGACAAACAAATGGATCATGTTCTTTTCCAGGAAAATCTTCTGGAGAAATTCCTACTACAACACCTGAATTTGAATACGGATTGTTGCGTTTCGATGGTGACCAACCATTTGTAACTACTTCCTCTTGAGCTGTAGCACATGGAGCAATAATCCCACCCGGACACATGCAAAATGAATAAACTCCCCTTCCATCAACTTGTGTTACCAACGAATACGAAGCTGGCGGAATAAAATCATCGTTCAACCTTCCATGGTATTGAATCGTATCAATTAGATCTTGTGTATGTTCAACACGAACGCCTAAAGCGAACGGTTTTGCCTCAATCTTTATTCCTCGTTGATGCAACAAGTGAAAAATATCTCTTGCTGAATGTCCTGTAGCTATAATGACATTATCGAAATTCAACCATTCTTTACTATTGATTTCAATGCGTTTTATTGAATGATTCTCAACTTGAACATCAGTTAATTTCGATTCAAAATGCACTTCTCCCCCATATTTGATAATCGTTTCACGCATTTCAACAATGATTTGAGGTAATTTATTCGTGCCAATATGCGGATGTGCATCAACCAAAATAGCGTCATCCGCACCGAAATGCACAAACCACTTCAACGCTTTTTCAACGTCTCCCCGCTTTTTAGATCGTGTATATAATTTCCCGTCAGAATAAGTTCCTGCGCCACCTTCACCAAAACAGTAATTGGATTCTGGATTTACAATGGAATCTTTGTTCAATTTCGCTAAATCACGTCTGCGTGAACGAACATCTTTTCCGCGTTCAAATACAATTGGTTTAAGTCCGACTTCCAAACAATGCAATGCTGCGAATAAACCTGCTGGACCTGCACCAATTATGGCAACTGATTGTTCGTTAGAAACATCTTTAGGATTAAATGATGCTATTTTTTCAATAGATTCATCCTTCAAATAAACTTCAAATGAACAATTGATTTTGATGATTCTTTTTCGCGCATCAATACTGCGTTTTTTCCAATCGAATTGAAAATCATCGGAATTAAGTCCTAATTCTTCTTTTATTTTGTGTTTGAGAAATGCTAAATCCTGCACTTGTTCGGGTAGGATTTGAAATTGAACTGTTTGACTCATTTGATTATCCTTCGAAAATAAAAGAAACCCACCAAACTTGATTATACAAGCGATCAATTGGTTTAGAAACAGGTGTTAAATCTTGAATAAATGAATTGTAAAAGCTGTGTGCGTATTTTAATTCTATTCCAAATTTAAAATAAGGAGCAAAGAATTCTACACCACCGCCAATTTGACCAGATAAATCAAACTTCTTGATTTTAATAAAAGGATCAATGAAATTTTGTGTTGCCTTTTCTTGTGATTGCAAATCAATCGTATATTGTCCTCCACACAACAAATAAGTCGCGAAATTATTTAGACGAGTCGTTCTAAATTGAAACATTAATGGAAAATCGAGATTTGTTGAGTTAATTCGTTCTTCCTGAAAGATATCTTTTTTTGTTGGGTCCGAATTAGCAAAAGTATATTGCAACGCTCTTTCTTGAAAGGACAATGTGGGCAAGAATCGCAATCGAACAACTGGAGTTCCTAATTTTAATGTCATCACGATGCCTACTTGTCCACCAGGTTGTGATTTAGCAACGAGTGATTTTAAGCCGTACTGTTCATACGCATCAATGATTGGAAAAGCAGTGAAATTTGACTTATTGAAACCCAGCATAAAACCAAAGTGCAGCGTTCGTTCGTCAAACCTTCTGTAGTTCAATGGTTTTTCTTTTTGAGCATACATTGCAAAAGAAAACACTAGACATAATGCTAAAACAGCTATTCTCATGGGGAGAAAAACGAGTAACATTGGTTCATATTGTGTTTTATCTTGATTCATTGTTATTTATCTCCGCTATAAATTGTTGCTATCCCACCAGAAACAAGCTTTGATTCCACGTTTAAGTAACCTACTTTTCGTAGGATTTCTTTCATGGCTTCACCTTCTGGAAAAGCTGCTACTGACTCAGGTAAATAAGCATATGCTTTTTCGTCCTTTGAAATTCTTTTACCGAAAAACGGAATGATATACCTTGAATGGAACGCATAGTATTGTTTAACAGGAAACTTTTTAGGTTTCGAAAACTCAAGAATCACAATTTTCCCGCCCTTTCTAACGACACGCAACATTTCAGCTAGTCCTTTTTCAAGATTCTCATAATTACGAACGCCAAAACCAACTGTCAATGCATCAAAATACCCATCTTCATATGGCAAATCTTCGGAATCACCTAACCGCATGGTAATTACGTTATCGTAACCTTTCGTTTTCATTTTTATGCGACCAACTTCCAGCATTCCTTCCGAAATATCCATCCCAACAATTTCAGTAGGATTCAATTTCAAACTTTCGATAGCAAAATCACCTGTTCCACTCGCTAAATCTAAAATTCGTTTAGGGTTCAATGGACGAAGCATGTTTACGGCTTTTCGTCTCCAAATTTTATCGATTCCAAGTGACAAAAAATGATTTAAAAAATCGTAGCGCTTGGAAATATTATTAAACATTTCAGCAACCTCCTCTTTCTTGGATGTATTTTCGTTACCGTAAGGCTTCACTACTTTTGTTTCTGACATATATTTTTTTATTAAACTCAAGTTAGTTGCTAGTTGCTAGTTGCTAGTTGCTAGTTTTTGAACCAATACAATTTATCGTTTTTTCAACTTGTAATTCAACACTCTTCACTCCTAATTCAACACTCCTCACTCCTAATTCAACACTCCTCACTCCTCACTCAATTCGAGACTCATCGCTCCTTCCCTAAAAGCTCCTCCACTTCCTCCAACAATTGTTCTTTATTAATTGAAACAACCCCACTTTCTTCACACACTAAACCTCCTGCGATATTCGATATTTCAGCGATCAACTTAATTGGAACTCCAGCTATCAAGCAAAGCGTTGCTATTGAAATTACGGTATCTCCTGCACCACTAACATCAGCAATATTTCTTAAATGAGCAGCAAAATATTCTTGAGTTTGACCTTCTTTTATAAATACACCGTGCTCTGAAAGTGTCACAAATGAAATTTTATTGTTCAATTCCTTTTCCAGTTGCACAACTGCTTCTTCAAATTTATCTTTGGAATGAACGAATGAAAAATCTAGTCCGAGTCCTTCTTTTAATTCTTTTAAATTGGGTTTAAACAATGTAACATTCTTATACGCTAAAAAGTTTTCTTTTTTAGGATCAACTGTTGAAACGATTCCTTTTTCATTTGCTAAAGAAATTACATTTTGGATCAACGTAGGTGTTAAAACTCCTTTGTTGTAATCTTCAAAAACTACACCCTCAACACCGCTGTTAATTAACACTTTAACCAATTCTATTAAATCCTTTTCTTCAAGTTGAGAAATGGGATTTGTTTGTTCAGAATCAATTCGTAAAAGCTGTTGATTATTCCCTATAACTCTTGTTTTAACGGTCGTTTTTCTATCAGCACTGTAAACCAATCCTTGGTCTGAAATACCAGCTTCTACTAATAAACTTTTTAAAATTTCTCCTTGTTTATCGTTTCCTACAACAGAACAAATAATTGGCAGTGCTCCCATTGCAATTAGATTCACCGCAACATTAGCTGCTCCACCTAATCGGTCTTCTTCTAAATCAAGACTAACAATTGGAACTGGTGCTTCAGGGCTCACGCGATTAACTTTCCCTCTTAAATAAGAATCAATCATAACATCCCCAATTACGAGAATTCGCTTGCCAATAAATTGATCAAAAAGATTTTTAAAATCCATTAATTAAGTTTTTCCAAAGCAGATTTAATACGTTTCATCGCTTCAATTAGTGTTTCGTCTGACGCTGCATATGAAATTCGAATGCAATTTTGATCGCCAAAAGCATCTCCAGTAACAAGTGCCACTAATGCTTCATCCAGTAAATACAAACACATATCGTCTGCATTGTGCACTGTAGTTCCATTGTATGATTTTCCAAAGAAAGCAGAAATGTCTGGAAAAACATAAAATGCTCCAATTGGAACATTAGCTTTTACACCTTTAATAGTATTCAGGGCGTTCAAGACCAAAATTCTACGTTTATTAAACGCTGTAATCATTTCCTTCAAGACAATCGGGTCAGCTTCCATTGCTGCTATTGTAGCTTTTTGAGTTATCGAACATGTTCCAGAAGTAAATTGTCCTTGAACTTTCGTACATGCGTCAGCAATTGCTTTAGGAGCGCCAATATATCCGAGTCTCCAACCAGTCATAGCCCATGCTTTTGAAACACCGTTTACAGTTACTACTTGATTATACACTTCTGGAAATTGTGCTAAACTTTCATGTTTACCCACGAAATTGATATGCTCATAAATCTCGTCAGATATCACAACGATATGTGGATATTTTTTCAACACATCCGCTAGTTCCTTCAATTCTTCTTTTCTATAAACTGATCCTGTTGGATTACAAGGTGTTGAGAAAATCAGCATTTTAGTTTTTGGCGTAATCGCAGCCTCTAATTGTACTCCTGAGATTTTAAAATCTTTATCAATTCCAGCTTTGATAATAACAGGGATTCCTTCAGCAACTTTCACAATCTCCAAATAGGAAACCCAATAAGGCGCTGGAACAATCACTTCATCACCCGGATTAATAAGGCTTAAAACAACATTCGCAATCGATTGTTTTGCACCTGTTGATGTAACAATTTGATCTTTTGTATAATCTAAACCATTGTCACGCTTAAATTTCTTTGAAATACTTTCTCTCAAATCATCGTATCCTTGAACAGGCGTATACATCGTGAAATTATTATCCATCGCTTCTAATGCAGCGTCTTTTATAAATTGTGGAGTAAAGAAATCTGGTTCTCCCAAACTCAAGGAAATAATATCTTTTCCTTCAGCTTTTAACTCTCTACTTTTTCTAGACATTGCAATGGTCGCGGACTCTTCCATCGCCATTAAACGATTTGATAAATGTATCATACTTATTATGAGAATATTTTAATGCAAAACTAAACAACTTCAACGAACAAATGCCTCATTCCTTGTAAAAATAACGGAAGAATTGAAGAGTCAATTGTGAATAAAACAATGGAATATAAAAAATCCATCTGTTTGATTTATGTAAGTTTGTAAAACACATGATAGAAAAGAAATTCATTGATATTGAAAAAATTATCGAAAACAAAAATCCACGGCTTTTAAAATGGCTTCCAGGATTTATTTTACGGTACTTAAAACATATCTTGCACGAAGATCAAATAAATGATTTCCTTTCAAAACAAAAGGATGTTTATAATATCGACTTCTGTATTGCGGTAATGGAATATCTTGAGGTGAAAGTTGAAATTAACGGTTTAGAAAACATTCCAAAAGACAAAGCTGTTATATTAGCTCTTAATCATCCACTTGGTGGAATGGATGCAATTGCTCTTGTAGCTGCTCTCAAAGGTCATCGAGAAGATATTAAATTCATTGTCAATGACATCTTGATGAATTTGACTAATCTACAAGATTTATTTGTTGGCATAAATAAACACGGCAAATTGGGTGTTTCAACAAGAAATCAAGTTCTTGACGTATTTAGTTCGGAGGAAGTAGTATGTGTTTTTCCTGCTGGAATGGTTAGTCGAAAACAACATGGCGAAATAAGTGATATCGAATGGAAAAAAACATTTGTAACGTATGCAAAACGATTGAATCAACCAATTGTACCAATTCACATTGATGGTTATTTATCAAAATTCTTTTATCGTTTGTCCAGTTTTAGAAAATTCATTGGAATTAAAGCAAATGTTGAAATGATATACCTTGCTAACGAATTATACAAACAAAAAGGAAAAACAATCACCTTTACTGTTGGTGAAAAAATTTACATAAAAGATTTTGACAATACAAAATCCGAAAAAGTTATCGCTCAAGAAATAAAAAATATGGTTTATAATCTTGCGTCTTCAAAAAAATAAGCATGGAAAAAATAATTGACCCAATAGATAAAACGATTCTTAAAGCTGAATTATCGGAAAATAGATTTGTTCGCGTAACCCGAAAAGGCGACAATGAAATTTATATTGTCAACCAACAAAACGCACCAAATGTTCTGCAAGAAATAGGTAGATTAAGAGAGGTTACTTTTAGAGCATCTGGCGGTGGAACTGGCTTATCTGTTGATTTAGATGATTACGACACCAATATCATTTGCTATCAACAGTTGATTGTTTGGTCGCCTGAAGACGAAGAAATTATTGGTGGATACAGATTTATTAAATGTGCCGATGCAATAGATCCTGAAACTGGAGAAATTCATTTATCAACAACACATTACTTTGATTTTTCTAAAAAATTCATTGAAGACTATCTTCCTTTTACAATTGAACTTGGAAGAAGTTGGGTTCAACCTAATTTTCAACCAACTGTTAACCCGAGAAAAGGCCTTTTTGCTTTGGATAATATCTGGGACGGTCTGGGGTCATTAATTGTACTAAATCCTGAGATCAACTTTCTGTTCGGAAAAGTTACGATGTATCCAAATTACAATACAGCAAGTAGGGATTTCTTACTTCATTTTATGAAACATTATTTTCCGGATACAGAAAACCTTATGACACCTTTTCATCCACTTGTTCAGAATTATGACAAAGAATATGTTACCAGTCAATTAAAAGGTCTAGATTTTAAAGATGGATTTAAAGTTTTAAATAGCGCTGTTCGCGAAAATGGAGAATTCATTCCACCGTTGGTTAATATTTATATGAATTTGTCTGCAACAATGAAAACGTTTGGAACGGCAGTCAACCCTGAATTTGGCAATGTGGAGGAAACAGGTATTCTTGTTACAATTTCTGATATTTACATTGAAAAGAAGGAACGTCATATGAAGCTTTAACGTTTTGAAAAAAGAATACTGCTATTTCTTTTTACCAATGTATTCAATGCTGCTTGACCCACCTAATCCGCCATTAGTTGAAAAATAATAAAGTTCGTCTTTATCTATTTTAATTTTATAATGGGAGGATGCCCCTATATTCTCTTGAAAAGTTGCACCATTTCTCAATTCATCAACATGAACTTTGTTGTTAAAAATCACAATTGAATCGTAATCTTGTTTCACTTCTATATCTTCAGTATACAAAGTGTCAATTGTTAATCCTGTCATATCACTATAATGATAATTAACAGTGCAAGTATAAATCCCAGATAACCTTTTTGCCTTGTATTTATCACAAGACAAAAATGTCAAACCAATAATTAATGCGAAAATAAATTTTTTCATTTTTTAAACTTTAACTATCCAACAAATCATCATTTAGTTTTATCTGACTCAAATGGTTATTCCACGTTTTAGCGACATTCAAACAAACAATTACAATAAAAACAAGACATAAAGATGTCAAAACATAATATCCAATCCCAGTTTTTACAATCGTTTTCGCTCCGCCGAAATTCAAGGTGAAGGTTGTGGCTACTAATAAAAGCAATAAGGAAAGGATGAGAAAAAAAGAAAAAACAAGTGCGAAAACTTTAGTCACCTTACCTTTTGAAAATGATATAAATAAAGTTGTTAAAAGATAAATTCCAATTGGGATGAATGGAAAAAATTTCAATCCAAATCCATTTAATATTTCTTTTGAATAATTATTATATGATGCTCCACCAATAAAATTGGTTGAATATCCCGCATTTACAACATTTATTCTAAAGGGCAAGAACAGTGTTAAAATCAACAAAACGCCGATAAGAACATACCAAAAAGTATAATTCGAAAGGAATGATTTATTCTGTTGCATATTTCGATTAATCCTCTGAAAGACAATCAATAGTAACCATTTGCCCTACCATGCAAATGCTTCCTCCTTCAATTTCTGTATAACGAACATGAACATCTTTACCATCAACCAATGCAATTTCGAAATCACTGAGATTTTGAGGCTCCAATTTTGAACCGTTATCCAATTCAAGTACCCATCCACAACCATCCAAACCTGCAAGATTTTTCAATTCAGCATGTTCAGAATTCGCACATGAATTGCTTTTAGCACACGAGCCTAAGGTCAAAAGCGAAAAAAGAAAAACATATTTTCTCATATTCTTTAAATATCAGTCACTAGTTGATGTTTTTCAATCAATTTACGCATGTTTATCAACGCATATCTCATTCTTCCTAATGCAGTATTGATGCTAATATCTTCCGCTTCAGCGATATCTTTGAATGACATATCGTTATAGATTCTCATTTTTAGAATATCACGCTGAGTTGCTGGTAAATGATCAACTAAACCAACCATTTGCTTTTCAAGTTCCTCATAAGACATCACTTCTTGAATATTTTTGTCCTCTTGAGAGAGCGTGCTAAAAATATTGTAATCGTCTTTCATAGAAGAAGATTCAGAAATCAAACGCACTTTACTACTCTTTCTAAAATGATCAATTACAAGATTGTGTGCAATTCGCATTGCCCAAGGCAAGAATTTACCTTCTTCATTATACGTACCTATTTTGAGAGTATTAATAATTTTAACGAATGTCTCCTGGAAAACATCTTCTGCTAACATCTTATCTCTCAATTTTAAATAAATAAAACGGAACATTTTATCTTTGTGACGCATCAAAAGAACTTCAAAAGCCTTATCATTTCCATCGAGATACGCTGTGATTAACTCACGATCGTCCATACACTTCATAGCCATAACTTCAAGTTTATTGTTTAAATCTTCGAACTTATTAAGCGTATACGTGTTTTATAGGCGATCTTTATTTTAGAATTATATGAGCTAAAGTACAAACTAAATTGAATAATCCAAAAAAAAACTTTTTATTTTTTAAATGACGTGCAACATTGCAACTTCGCAATATTACGTAGAACGTCCGATTTCACTAATTAAGCAGCGCATTTTTCTCACTATTTTAAATTAAAAAACCACGAACTCTTGAATCAATAACTTTTTACAACAAAACTGTTTTTATCTTTGTTATATTCTATTTAATATGTCAAAACAAAAATATATCGAAGTTAAAGGTGCACGTGTTCACAACCTGAAAAATATGGATGTGAATATCCCACACGGTAAAATGACTGTAATTACCGGATTATCAGGTTCTGGTAAATCATCTTTAGCATTTGACACGTTATTCGCGGAAGGACAGCGCAGATATATTGAGAGTTTATCATCGTATGCACGACAGTTTTTAGGAAAGTTGAACAAGCCGGAAACGGATTACATTAAAGGAATCTCGCCTGCAATTGCAATTGAACAAAAAGTTATATCTAGTAATCCAAGGTCAACAGTCGGAACAACAACTGAAATATACGATTACTTGAAGATTGCATTTGCACGAATTGGAAAAACCTTCTCTCCTATTTCAGGAAATGAAGTCGTAAAACATTCTGTTGCAAATGTGATTGATTTTTTAAAGACTTTAAAACCTGAAGAACGAATTTACATCGTCAATCCAATTCATGATTTTAAAAAGTATGGCATTGAACGGCAACTAAACTTATTAAAACAGCAAGGATATACGCGTTTGTTACTGAACGACGAAGTAGTAGATTTGGATGATTGCATTTCAACTACTCCAAAAGATATTGAAACCGCTTTTTTAGTTATTGATAGAATTGCAGTTTCCTTTACGGAAGAAAATGAAGCGAGATATGCTGATTCCATTAATTTAGCTTTCGTTGAAGGACATGGAGATTGCTCAATTGTTATCGCATCCAATTTTGAGAAATTTCCTTTTTCAAATCGGTTTGAATTAGACGGAATGGAATTTCAAGAACCAAATGAACATTTCTTTACGTTTAACAATCCTTTTGGAGCGTGTAAAATGTGTGAGGGTTATGGACAAGTAATTGGAATAGATCCCACTCTTATTATTCCCAATAAAAGTTTAAGCGTTTATGAAGGTGCTATTGCTCCTTGGAAAGGTGAATCAATGGGAGAATATCTCAATGAATTAATCTATAATGCAAAGAAATTTGATTTTCCAATTCACCGTCCTGTTGCAGAATTAACAGAGAAAGAATTTGCTTTATTATGGTCTGGAAATCAATATTTCACGGGAATCAACGGTTTTTTTAAGTTTGTTGAAAGTCAAGCGTATAAAATTCAATACCGGGTAATGCTTTCTCGTTATCGAGGAAAAACAGAATGTTCGGATTGCCGAGGAACGCGTTTACGAAAAGATGCGAATTACGTCAAAATTGCGGGACATTCGATTACAGATGTTGTTCTTATGCCTTTAGAAGAATCTCATTCTTTCTTTTCATCTCTAAAATTGAGCGATTACGACCGACAAGTTTCGAAACGTATTTTGCCTGAAATAATCAGTCGATTGAGTTTCCTTTTGAATGTTGGATTGGGTTATTTAACCTTGAACCGTCAATCAAACTCCTTGTCTGGAGGCGAATCGCAACGCATTAATTTGGCAACATCGTTAGGGAGTTCACTAGTTGGTTCGATGTATATTTTGGATGAGCCGTCCATTGGTTTACATCCCAAAGACACAAAACGATTGATTTCAGTTTTACACGAATTAAAAGATCTTGGAAATACGGTTATCGTTGTTGAGCACGAAGAAGAAATGATGATGGCAGCAGATGAAATTTTAGATATCGGTCCAATGGCAGGAATATTTGGTGGAGAAGTCGTTTTTCAAGGGAAACACGCTGGATTAATTGACGCTAAAAACAGTTTGACAGCAGATTATCTTACAGGTAAGAAAAGTATTCCTATTCCAAGTAAAAGAAGGGTCTCAAAGAACAAAATTAGCGTAACTGGGGCGAGACAATATAATTTAAAAAATATTTCTGTTGACATTCCTTTAAACAGTTTGGTTTGTATTACGGGAGTAAGTGGTTCAGGAAAATCGACTTTAATAAAAGAAATCGTTTTTCCCGCAATTCGGAAAGAACTTGGTGTGTTTGGAGATAAAATTGGTGATTTTGGAAGTTTAACGGGTGACATCAAACTTATTAAAGCAATAGAATTTGTGGATCAAAATCCTATTGGTAAATCATCTAGAAGTAATCCAATTACGTATGTAAAAGCGTTTGATGATATCCGTGAATTATTTGCAAAACAACCATTAGCTAAAACTCGAGGTTATAAACCAGGCTTCTTTTCTTTCAATGTTGAAGGCGGGAGATGTGAAATGTGTGAAGGTGAAGGTGAAATTACTGTTGGAATGCAATTCATGGCTGATGTTCACCTTTTATGTGATACTTGTCAAGGGAAACGCTACAAGCAAGAAACATTAGAGATTGAATACCGAGGAATAAACGTTGCTGATTTGCTTGAAATGGACATTCAGAGTGCTCTAGATTTCTTCAAAGAAGGAAAAGATAAGTTGGAGGCCAAAATCGTTGAAAAAATTCAACCGTTAATTAATGTTGGCTTAGGTTATTTAAAAGTGGGGCAATCATCAAGTACATTGAGCGGCGGTGAGGCGCAAAGAATTAAATTGGCTTCCTTTTTATCTAAAGGTCAAAATACACCTTCTACCCTCTTTATCTTTGATGAGCCTACAACGGGACTGCATTTTCATGACATCGATAAATTGATAATTGCATTCAATTCATTGATCAATGCAGGACATTCAATCATCGTTATTGAACACAATACAGAAGTAATCAAATGTGCAGATTGGATTATTGATCTTGGCCCTGAAGGTGGCAAAAATGGTGGAAATATACTCTTCACTGGAACTCCAGAAGACCTTGTTAAATCAAAAGACAACTCAACGGGAATGTTTTTAGCACCAAAACTTTAATCAACGTAAAGTTCTGGTTCTTTCACGAAAAGCTCATTTTCACTTCTGGCAATAACTGCAGATGCTAAACAATTTCCCAAAACATTTACAGAAGTTCGCCCCATGTCCATTAAGGCATCAACAGCGAGAATGACACTTGCTTGTTCTGCTGAAACACCAATTGTCATTACGGTTCCTGCAAGAATTACGAAAGATGCTCCCCTAACTCCTGCTACACCTTTGCTTGTTAACATCAAGACTAGACAGATACTTATTTGTTCTCCTATAGTTAAATCTATTCCAGCCATTTGCGCTAAAAAGACAGTTGCCAAAGACAAATAAAGCGTTGTACCATCCAAATTGAAACTATAACCAGTAGGAATCACAAAAGCAACAATTTTCTGAGGAACGCCAAATTTCTCCATATTTTCCATTGCTTTCGGCAAAGCAGCTTCACTACTAGCTGTTGCAAAGGCCAATGAAACAGGTTCAGATACAGCCTTCAGGAATTTTTTAATTGGAATTTTTGCCAGTAAAGCGATTGGAAGAAGAATTAAAAGGATAAATACAACCAATGCGATATAAAGAGTCCCAACAAGTTGCATCAGGTTATATAAAATACCAACACCAGATTTTGCAATCGTACTAGCTAAGGCACCAAACACAGCGATTGGTGCAACATACATGACTAAATCTGTGAATTTAAACATGACTTCGGCTAAACTTTCACTGAAACCAAGCATAGAATCTTTGTGTTTCTGATTCTTTACCATACTTAAACCAATTGCAAATAGAATTGAAAAAATAACAACTTGGAGCACTTGATTTTCAGCGATTGATTTTGCTATATTCTCAGGGAATATTTCAACTAAATGGTCTTTTGGAGCTTCTGTTTGCTTCATCAATTCAGCGGATTTCTCCATATCTTGAGCTCTTGCTTCAACCTTTACACCGACACCTGCTTGAGAAATATTAATTGACACTAATCCAATAAACAATGCGAAAGTTGTAACGATTTCAAAGTAAAGAATACTTTTTAATCCTATTCTACCGACTTGCTTTAAATTACTATGTCCTGCAATTCCAACAACCAAAGTCGCGAAAATTAAAGGAGCCACCAATGTTTTTATTAACCGAAGAAAAATCTTGCCAAAACGTTCCATTTCCAAAGCAAATACTGGGAAATCCATTCCTACTTCTATTCCCAGTATCATGGAAGAAAAAATCCATAAAGAGAGTTTTTTCCGCTTGAAAGAAATAACAAAAAGGTAAGCTATTAAAAGATACCGAACGATTTTAAATCCTATAGGATCAAAACCAGGTAATTTATTTTCAATAAAAAATACCAATCCGATATGCATGAACGCAACTACATACCAAAATACCGTGAACATTGACTTAAATAACTTCATGCCGTGAAGATAGGAATTTTTCTTTTGAAGTTTCAATAAGCATGAACAGGTTATTTATTCAACCATTTTTAAAATATTTTGAAAAATTCCTTCATTTTTTTGTCATATTAATGATTATGTGTATTATTGTATCCTATAACGGAAGTATTTCCTACTTCTACGACAATCCAAAACAACAATTGAAATACCCAAATTAATACATTGCACCTTTTACGCATTTTATGGATAACAAAAATTTAGAAAGTCAAAAACTTTCTGACCTTAAAGAAATGGCCAAAAATCTTGGTATTGAAAAAGCTGAAACTTTCAAGAAAGCAGAATTAATAACACTTATTGAAAGCAAAAATGTCACAGCTGAAGTAATTTCAACAACTGAAACTGCTGAAGATCGTCCTAAAAGAAAAAGAACGAGAGTTGAACTTGCTGAACCAATTTCTAAAAAACCGAGCCTTTTTAAGACCAATGAGGTAGTTCCTTCAGCTATTAAAGATGAAGAAAAAACGGAAGAAGCTCCAATTGCAGCAAAAACTGTGGTCGAAATACCAGTAGTTTCTGAAATAGCAGTTAAAGTGAATGAACTTCCTTTTGACCAACCAGCTGATGTAATTAAAGAAGAGCCAACGAAAGTTGAAAAAACACCTGTAAATAAACCAGTTCGTCCAGGAAGAAATTTATTGGAAGAAAAAAATAATCTTGTTAAAGCTGAGGTTACTGATGAATCAGTAGAATCTAATGCTCAGGTAACAAATGAAGTTCCAGTTAGTGAAACACCAACTTCTACGACGCCAAATACAAGACCAAATCCAAGACCACCTCTCGAAAGAAATCAACCAAGGAATCCAAACCAGAACCAGAACCAGAACCCAAACCAGAACCCAAATAGGAATCCGAATCAGGCCAATAATAACAATGCCAATCAAAATAATCCAAATCAACAAAATCGCCGACCTCCAGAACACAAACCAAATGAGGAAAAACAAGATGACACGTATGATTTAGTTGGAATTGTTTCTGCCGAAGGAGTTTTGGAAGTTATTCAAGATGGATATGGTTTCTTGCGTTCTTCAGATTACAATTATTTGCCCTCTCCAGATGATATTTATGTTTCTCAAAGTCAAATCAAACTGTTTGGTTTAAAAACGGGAGATACAGTTAAAGGTTCAATTCGCCCACCGAGAGAAGGTGAGAAATACTTCCCTTTGGTGAAAGTTGAATCAATAAATGGCCGTCACCCATCTTATATTCGTGATCGTGTTCCTTTCCAATATTTAACTCCTTTATTTCCAGATGAGAAATTCAAGTTAACTGGACACAAACAAGAAACATTGTCAACGCGAGTGATGGACTTGTTTGCTCCAATTGGAAAAGGTCAACGTGGAATGATCGTTGCCCAACCAAAAACAGGTAAAACAATGCTTTTAAAGGACGTTGCGAATGCTATTGCAGCGAATCATCCTGAAACATATTTAATTGTATTACTTATTGATGAACGTCCTGAGGAGGTTACTGACATGGCTCGAAGCGTAAAAGCTGAAGTTGTGGCTTCCACTTTTGACGAACCAGCAGAAAGACACGTAAAAGTTGCAAACATGGTGCTTGAGAAAGCAAAAAGAATGGTTGAATGTGGCCACGATGTTTGTATTCTTTTGGATTCAATTACGCGTTTGGCGAGAGCTTACAATACCGTTTCTCCAGCTTCTGGTAAAGTATTATCTGGTGGTGTAGATGCAAATGCGCTACACAAACCGAAACGTTTCTTTGGTTCGGCAAGAAAAATCGAAAATGGAGGTTCTTTATCAATTATTGCAACAGCATTAACTGAAACTGGTTCTAAAATGGACGAAGTTATCTTTGAAGAATTCAAAGGAACTGGTAACATGGAATTACAATTAGATCGTAAAATATCTAACCGTAGAATCTATCCTGCTATTGATATTACTGCTTCAGGAACAAGAAGAGAAGATTTACTTGTTAGCAAGGAAGTTTTACAACGTGTTTGGTTGATCCGTAAGTTCTTGGCTGATATGAATCCTGTTGAAGCAATGGAATTCATGAAAAATCACATGGAAAATACAATTTCTAACGAGGAATTCCTTGTTTCTATGAATAGCTAATAACTTATTATCAATACTTTTGTCCCGAATTGGATTTTCCTTTTCGGGACTTTTTATTTAAATACCATGAGAATCACAGTAAAAACGGGAATAATTTCAGCAGCAATCTGGATCTTAATTAAGCTTTCATTTTTCTATTTAGATATTTCTCATGATTCAATTGTTCCTCTTGTAATGCTAAACATACTTGGTTTATTGCTTGCAATTGCCATTGGTTTATACCTTCAAAAAATAAGAGAGACCGAAGAAACTAATACCATGGTTGATTTAAAAAACGGAATGAGTGCTGGCTTACCGTATGTTTTAATGGTAAGTATTTTCATTTATTTCTATTACACCAAAATCAATCCTGATTATTATGCGCATCAAATCGCGGAAAATGAAATTACGATTGAAAAAATGGTAAATGATCCTGTTGCGTTGAAAAAATTCAAATCGGAACAAGGTGATGCAGAAGTAATGACAAAAGAACAAATCGAAATTAAACTGAAGCACAGCAACCGTCAGGGCGCATCAGCCGGGTTTACAGCTACATTGGCAACACTGGCTTTGTTGATTTTAGCAACGATTTACAGCTTGTTGATTACAATCATTTACAGAAGAATCATGTTTAAAAGGTAATCTTTTAGCAATTATTCGCTAACTCTTCTCCCAACGCTTCATAGTTTATTCCGTCAAAATTTCCAGAAGACATCATTAATAATACGGAGTTATTCCACTTTTTTGAATGAATAAAATCGCTGACTTCTTTGGTATCATTCAACACAAGAACATTTCCACCAAATCCATTTTCAACCAATTCTTTTGAAATCGGTTCGAGTTTTTTGTGTTTCACAACTTCTGGACTATAATATACAACAGCTTCATCAGCCGCTTCCATTGCACCTAAATAGTGTGGCAAAAATTCTTTCTTCAATGATGAAAACGTATGCAATTCCATACAAGCAACGACATGTCGACTAGCAAATTGCTCTTTTACCGCTTTTGTCGTAGCTTTTAATTTTGAGGGCGAATGTGCAAAATCTTTAAACATGGTAAAAGTTCCATTTTCGGCGACTTTTTGAAGTCGTTTTCCAGCTCCCGTAAAAGATTGACTCGCCTTTAAAAAATCGGTTGGTTCTATTCCCATTGCTTCACCGACACGCATCGCGCCCATCAGATTTTGCAAATTATGTCCTCCAAAAATCTTTAAATTATAAATCTCATTGTCAAAAAACAAACGTGTTCCTTCAACTGTTACTTCATACGTTGGAGTTTTATAAGGAATTGAATTAATTGTAGACTTATACTTTTCTCCTAATTTTAATACTTCTTCATCTTCCGTATTATAAATCAATGTTCCATTTGTCTCAATGAGCGAACAAAAGATATCAAACTGATCTAAATAATTTTCAAAAGTTGGAAACACATTAATATGGTCCCAAGCAATACCACTTATAATTGCAATATTCGGCTTGTACAAATGGAATTTAGGTCTTCGGTCAATTGGTGAACTCAAGTATTCGTCTCCTTCTAACAGCATGATAGGAGCTTTATCAGTCAATTTCACCATGCAATCATAGCCTTCTAATTGTGCTCCGACCATATAATCAACATCCAAACCAAGTTCATTGACAACATGTAAAATCATCGATGTAATTGTTGTTTTACCATGACTTCCGCCTATCACAACTCGAATTTTATTCTTGCTTTGTTCGTATAAATATTCTGGATAAGAATAAACTGGAATACTCAATTCTTTTGCACGTAACAACTCCGGATTATCTTCTCGTGCATGCATTCCAAGAATAACAGCATTAATATTTGCAGAAATTCTAGTTGCGTCCCAACCAATTGTTGAAGGCAAAATTCCCTGTTTCAATAAACGAGCTTTTGAAGGTTCAAATATTTCATCATCAGATCCAGTAACAACATCCCCTTTTCTACTTAATGCAATTGCTAAATTATGCATTGCACTACCTCCTATTGCAATAAAATGTATATTCATTTATTTCCTTTTAGAAATTTCAAAATTAAGTTCCAACCATCAATCATTGCTGGAATAATCAGACAGATTGTTCCGAAGTCAGACATAAAATGATAATATTTTTGATTTGATCCGTCAGCTAAAAGATTGGGCAACATGATAGATAACAATCCGAAATAATATACCCAATCCCACCAATTTTGAACGTGAGATAACTTCCTTGTTAACAATTGCAATCCAATATAAACGGCTGCCATTGCCAAAACAGATATTGGAATTTGCTGTAAATGTACTAAATCATTGGATTTCCAGAAGTATGCGCATATCATAAATGAAAGGAACAATCTTCCCGTAATTGCGATTGCTAAAAATAAATCTTTTGATTTCATTTAACTTCTTTTTGTGAAATTAAAAGAAAATGATAAGCAAGAGAGGTAAATCAAAAAGAGTTACACACAATGAAAATTGAATTAGTTTCCCACATATCTTTAAGTCTTTAATTTAAAAAAAGATAAAGCTTGATTTAAGTTTAAGAAAAAAACAAAATTTAAATTAGAATCAAACTAATAGAAAAAACAATCAAGGACAGCCTCTAAGTTCTTCACTGTATTCATGAATTACTGATTTGGTATATCCTGTTCCAGTATACTCTTGTTGAATAACAAAAAACAAACCTTTACAAAGAGAATAATCATCACTACTATTTCTGACCCACATAGCGCCATGTTTATAGCGATAAAGAGGAATGCCTGAATTATTTTTTGTATAAATCCAATCAGATTCAGAAAGTCCTATTTTATGAACCTTCAATGCAGCAATATTTTTTAAATACGCTTTCATTAACGTTTCACTTGCTACATCATGATTACTAAATAAAAAAGCATCCATTTTTAAAAGACTCATTTTGGGTTCACAAATTAATTTTAATTCATCGAATGCACGATTAAATTTAGCAACTGTTTCAGGATTTTTATTCCAACCATTTTGGGTTAAAAACCATTCTTCTCTTGCTTTTTTTGAAACTGCTCGAAACATAGGAGAATAGGTCGTAGCGTTATATAAATCATCACTTCCACCTTTAAAATTTTGAGCAGCTGTTTTTGCTGATGCTATTTCTTTTAAATAGAAATCCACCATTTGTGTGACATTTGGGTTATCTACTTTAGACAAACATTCTAACAAATCAACTCTGTTTCTTGCAATTACTTCCCAAATAAAAGGGTTGTTTTTATAGTTTAAATAAGTGTTGGTAGCAGAAGGAAATTCACTTTCCATAATCTTAAATAATTCATCCAATTTCTTGCTTTGATCATCATGCTCTTTCTGATCTTTAATATAATATGTTGGCCAATTAGTTGATCCTGTAAATGCTTCAATATCAAAGTTATATTTTTGAGATAAACAAAGCATGTATGCCTCCACTACCGACATGTATCTATCTGTTTTTGATTTAAATAAATCAACATCGTAATATTTATATACTGAATTTGAAAAATACCATTGTAATGCACCTGTTTTATTTTTTATTTCATATTGGGTGGCATCTAATGGGCCTACCAAATATTTCCCATTTGACTTATCATATACTTTAACAACAAAAGGCATTTTTCCTTTATCCACAGCGATTGCCATGTCATTAACGTTAAGGTTGTCGTCAACATCTGCTGGTGCTAATGGATTATAAAGTGGTGAATTAATTGTTTGAGCTTGTGCTAAAACAGCAAAATTCATGATTAAAATTTGAATGATACGTTTCATATTTCTTTATTTAAAAATTTTGAGTTATATAGCGGTATAAGTTTGCTTTCAATTACTTAGCCATCTAATTTAACTTTTATTTTTAACAATACAAAAAAACGTAATAGTCATTTATACTTTAATTTGTAATGAAGATTCTTTTTTATAGAAAATATGCATTAGTCAAGCATATTCAATAGTGTTTCACAAGATTCGGACCACTAGTTTGTTTCTGCCAAGTATATTCAGTTGTTGGCTCACCATTTTTTGTATAGGTAATTGCATCTAACGTTTGGGTGCGAACATAAACATTTCCTTGTCCTTCAATTACAACTATTCTACGTGTAATAATTGCTTTCATCAAACCATTTTCATCAGATTGCGTGAATGATTCTTGACTCACACCTTCAGGATATTCTTGCCCCAATGAATTTGCAATTTTAACTTTTACTGGTTGATTTGAATTAATGTTATTTAATTTCCCTTGTGTTTCGTAATGCTTATCAATTTGTTTTTGATCGTTATTCGCATCTCCAGCTTCTATCGTACGACTCATATCAGTCATTATTGCTGAATTTTTTTCTTGCTTTTTCGTAGTAGTACTCGATGATTCTTCAGCATTAGCAGAAATTATCTCAACTGCTGACCGCGCTAACAAACGCTCTTCATCATCACTCAAAGCAATTTCATCATTTACAACATTTGCTTTTTTATCCAGTATGTTTACGCCTTCAACATTAATCGCATTGCTCTCATTTGCTTTCTCTTCAACACCACTATTCTTTATAACTTCAGCATTGATAACTGCTTTATTCTTTAAATATTTAATGGTCTCTTTATTATAAGCATCAATCGAAGCTTGTTCTATACTATTATTTCCTTCGTGAAGTTTTTCAGTTGTATTTTGACGATCTAAATCTCTTACTGCTGATTCATCGCTAATTGCTATATTAATTCTGTCAACAGTTTCATTTATCTCTTCAGAATTCAAATTCTGTTTTTCTGTTCGAATAGCTTCGGCAGAAACAATTTGGTCTTCAATTACTTCGATACTAACAACATTCTCCGGAACTAAGCGAGAATCATTGATTGCTTTTTCTTCAACGAGAATTTCAATTTTTTCAATTTCGCTTTTACTTTCTAAATTTTCCAAAATCTTTTCTTGACCAATTGCTACTTCCATATCTGCAGCAGTGTTCACTATTGATTTGACTGCATTTTCAGTCACTTTACGTTCTTCATAATCACCCGCATTCTCTTCTTGAATGTATTCTTTCATCACTGTTAAATTCCTATCCACAAGTAAAGTTGAATTTGCTTCTGCCTCATTTCTCAAACGCAATTCCTCAGCATAATTTGTTCCGTAAGTTGTGAGTATTTCAGTATTATCAGTATAAACAGCCTCTCTCACATTGTAATCTAATGCGGAATATTCAACGATTGCATTTATATTTTCTTGAGATTTTAAATTCTCAGAATGCTTGTACAATTCATTTTCTGCATCTGTTTTAGCAATTTCCTCTTCTGCGACTTTTAAAGCATCAACTGTTAATTTTCTATCTAATTCAAACGCTTGATCATTCATTCCTACTGTATTTAGTACAGCATTAATTTCATTTGTTGTAGCTTGTTGTTCAATTACTTTTAATTCAGTTAACTCGTTTTCAGCATTTTTAATAGCATCAAACTGATCTTTCATTGCTGTCCCTTTCACATTTTTCCGTTCCACGTCAGCTTTAACGAGTGCTGCGTAGCCGTCCATAATTGAATTATCGTAAGGGTCACCTAAATCTTCCAAAACAGCAGATTTAGAAATCACAGGATTTAATATTGCATTAATTTCATCTAATTTCTTTTGAGGATAAGGATCAGTAGGTCTAATCCCTAGTGCCTCATTATAACTGTCTCTCGCTCGATCATAACTTTTCGTATCGAACATTTCGTTACCTGTTTTGATAATTGTTTCATATTCAGAATCAGCAAATGAAAGATCTTTCAATCGTTGTCTTCTGATGCACTCATCAATTTGTGCTTTTGCATATGTGCTACTTTTATCCAATTCAAGTGCTTTCTCATAAGTTGATTTCGAAGAAACAAAATCTTCAGAAGCAAAAGTTCCATCAGCTTGAACGATTAAAGCGTCAAATTGATTTTTCCTATTTTGTTCATTGGAAGTAGCGTTTGCAATATCATCCAATATTTGTTGAATTTCAGCAATTTTATCAATCGCTATTCTGTCATTTTCTTTAACAGAAAGTGCATTTTGATAATGAGACAAAGCCATTTCATAACTTTTAGCTGCTTGACTCAAACCACCTTTTGTCATATAATCTTTGTACAAAGCATCTTTCTCTGCTTGACTTGATTGGTCAGCAATTAGTATATTCAGCGCATCAATGCGCTCTTGCGGTTTCGTCTCATCATTCTTTATCGCTTTGGCCTGTTCAAACAAAGTAATAGCTTTCAAATAATTCTTTGCTATTGCTTGTTGTTCTGCTTCTTGCATTTTAAGCGCATAGTTTTTGTTTGCAAGTGCTAAATCATTAATATTTTTAATTAAATCTTTTGCTCTCTGGTCGTCCGGGCGAAAAGATAAGAAACGTTCAGCCAATTCTTTTGATTTAGGATAATCATTCTCCTCAAATTTCTTTAACGCAACGGTAAATATTTTTTCAATTTTTTCATTTTCTTCATTTCCTTTCGCTTTTTCCAATCTTTCAGCTTCAGCAGCTAATTCAACCGGATCTTTTTCTTCTGGTTTGATTGAATTTGCTATATTAAACTCTTTTATTGCATCTAAATACTTTTGCAAAGCCATTAGGTCCTTCCCTTTTTTCATTGACGCATTATAATTATCATCAATTTCCTTTTGCTTCGCGTTATTTAATTTCAACGCTTCCAGTTCTGCGACTTTATCTTTTGGTTTTTGTTCGGTACTCTTTTTAAGAGATGCTTCTTTATATTTAGCAATCGCACCATCAATATCATTCGCAGATTCTTTACCTTCTGCTGCAGTTATTAGATCAGCATATTCTTTTTCTAATTTTGTAAGCGACTCATTTGCAGCAATTTTAGCATCTACCTCCTTCAATTTAGCTATAACAATTTGATCTTGTTTAATTAACAATGCTTCATTCAATTTACTCTTAGCATCAACCCATTGTTGCTCTGTTGCTAATTTCAACCCTTCTGCTTTTAACGCTTGAAATTTCACTTCTAAAGCTTCTTTCTCTTCTAGTTCTTTAATTTTCTTGATTACATCATCCAATTTTGTTTGAGCACCTGCATCAGATTTGATTAACAATGCTTGCTCGTATTTCGCTTTCGCATCAGCATATTTCAATCCTTTAACAGCTAAATCTCCTTCAGAAACTAATTTTGTAAATTTCGCGTCTTGGGCTGCTTTATCAGCTTGATTCGCTAATTCATTTGCTATAATCTCTAATTTCTGTTTTGCTTCTACGTTTGTTGGATCAAGCACTAAAACCTCATTGTATTTTACTTTCGCTTCATTCCATTTAGAACCTGTAAAAAGAATTCCACCATCTGCCAATAATTTCGCTATTTTATCTGCTTTTTCTTTCTCTTTTGCTATTAATATTAGCTTATCATTACAATCTTTAATTTTTTCTAAAGGATAAGTTGCTGAAGCTTCAAAGGTTAAAGCTTCCGTATATTTTGTTTTAGCTTCTTCCCATTTCTCAGCAACAAATAAAGCATCTGCTGCTTCAACTGCTTCGTCATATTTTTTCTTCTTTTCTTGAGCAGCAGAATTAGCAGCAAGTTTTATTTCAATATCAGCAAGTCGAGTAATTGGATGCTGCTCTGATGGCTTTAAGGTATGAGCGATGTTATATTTCTCTTTCGCAGCAAGATAACTTTTTTGATTGTAAAACATGTCTGCTGAAGAAATCGCTTCTTGATATTTTACTTGGTTATCTGCTTCTTTTTTTAAGCCTTTAATAATAACGATTTGATCCTTCGGACCTTGTTCGTCTTTTTTCTCTAATGCCTCTTCATACTTGGCAATTGCTTGATCATATTTCTTTTGATCACGCAACAATTCTGCCGCTTTAATTAAATTCAAATATTCTGAATCAGCTTGATTTACTGCTAATTCTTCTTTTTTCTTCGCTGCAATCAATGCATCTAATTCTCCAATTCGTTGAATAGGTAATGCTTCTTTAGGTTTGTAAGAAAGAGCTTCTTCGTATTTGGTTAAAGCTTCTTCGTATTTCTTTTGGACTAAATATAAACTTTCACCTTCCTTAATTGCAGCTTGATATTTCGCTTCGTTTTCAGCTTTATCTTTATCAGCTTGCATAAGCAAGTTTTCGATTTTGGCTTTTGTTTTATCCGATGCAACTTTATTTAAATCAGGAATCGCTTTTGCTGCATTCCATTCGAAACTTGCAACTGGTTCTGTATTTAAAAACGAAAAATCAATATTTGGCCGTTCCGAAAATATACTCATGCTTAAATCCGTAATAGGTTGATATTCAGCACTTGCAGGTAAATCTTCTTCGTTTAAACCATTTAAATTGAAGTTTACCTTTTTAGAAACCATTCCGGCTTTTGAAAAAACAACTGAAAAAGGTGAAGAATAGGAAGGATTTCCTTTTAAATTGTACTTTCCATTGGAAGCTGTTGTAGCAGTGGTTAATATTGTTCCGTTTTGAACAATTGACACGGTAACACCGGTTTCATTTTTACCTAAATCTGAATTATTAACAGTTCCTTTAAATAGAAAAGTCAACGATTGTGCCGTCAATGTTGACGTTAACACTAGAAAACTGATAAGAAAAAAATACTTCATACTTTTCGTTTAAACGAACCGCTGTACACCTAGTTACAGAATTGGTTTAAATTTGTTTTAATT
Source organism: Flavobacteriales bacterium (assembly GCA_947470515.1). GTDB lineage: Bacteria > Bacteroidota > Bacteroidia > Flavobacteriales_D > Crocinitomicaceae > M0103. The sequence continues at coordinate 28,624 of CANITF010000016.1, read as the reverse complement.
AATATACAAATATGGCGAAAAATGTTCAATTAAAACCTGAAAAATGCTACTAAACATTGAACAATTAAGTTATTGGGAACGGAAAACTTATTTTGAAGAAGTTGATTTTTTAATTATCGGTGCTGGAATAGTTGGTTTCTCAACCGCTATTGAGTTAAAAAAGAAGTATCCTGATGCGAAAATTTTAATTCTTGAAAGAGGTTATTTACCTGCTGGTGCGAGCAGTAAAAATGCTGGTTTCGCTTGTTTTGGAAGCGTTACCGAATTACTCGATGATTTAACAAAAATGAACGAATCGAACGTTTGGGAAACAGTTGCCAATCGTTGGAATGGACTTCAAAATTTAAAACAACTTATTGGTGAAGATAATTTAGAATTAGAATCTAATGGGTCTTGGGATTTAATTATGCCAGACGAAATAAATTCTATTACAGAAATTAATTCCAAACTCCCCTATTTAAATGCAAAAATAGAAGAAATAACAGGCGAAAAGAATGTTTACCTAGAAGACAAAAACTGTTCGGCAACATTTGGATTTAATGGAGTGCAAACGAGTTATTTCAACCGATTAGAAGGACAAATAAATACGGGGAAAATGATTACTCGTTTTCATCAATTAGCAATTGAAAAAGGGATTTTGTGCTTGTTCGGGATTTCAGTTGAAGCGTTACAATCGAATTTGTACAATATTGGATTACAAACTTCTGTCGGATACATGAAAGCTAGAAATGTTTTGATATGCACGAATGGTTTTGCGCAACAATTTCTACCAAACAGAGATATCAATCCTGCAAGAGCACAAGTTCTGGTTACGACACCAATCGAAAATTTAAAAGTTAAAGGAACATTTCATTATCAACAAGGATATTATTATTTCAGAAATGTAGAAGATAGAATTCTTTTAGGAGGTGGAAGAAATTTGGACTTTCTAGGAGAAACGACAACTAAATTAGAAACAACTTCACAAATAACAGATGTTTTAACGGATCTTTTGAAAAATGTCATTCTTCCCAATCAGCAATTTTCAATTGAATACAATTGGTCAGGAATAATGGGAGTTGGTCAAACTAAAGCGCCAATTATTGAAAAAATTGATGAAAGAATAGCTGTTGGAGTGCGACTTGGAGGAATGGGAGTTGCTATTGGAAGCCTTGTTGGCAAAGAATTGTCGGAATTGTTTTAGTCAACCAACAAAAACACTATATTAATACTTACTTTTGGACAAAATTTAAATCAAATGAAAAATACTGCTTTAACTGACAAACACATTGCGCTTGGTGCAAAAATGGTTCCTTTTGCGGGCTACAACATGCCTGTTTTATATGAAGGTGTTAATATTGAACATGATACAGTTAGAAATGCTGTTGGTGTTTTTGATGTTTCTCACATGGGTGAATTTGTTTTAAGAGGGCCAAATGCCTTAGCATTAATTCAAAAATTCACTTCAAATGATGCGTCAGTTATTGCTGATGGAAAAGCTCAATATACATGTATGCCAAATGGTAAAGGAGGAATTGTAGATGATTTGATTATTTACCGTGTTAATCAAAATGAATTTTTCATTGTTGTAAATGCTTCAAACATTGAGAAAGATTGGAATTGGATGTCGTCTTTGAATGATCTTGGTGTTGAAATGGAAAATTTATCAGATCAGTATTCTTTATTAGCTATTCAAGGTCCTAAAGCCGCTGAAGCAATGCAGTCATTGACGGATGTGAATTTGAAAGACATGGTTTACTATACTTTTACACGAGGTAAATTTGCAGGTATTGATAATGTGATGATTTCGGCAACGGGTTACACAGGTTCAGGTGGATTTGAAATCTACGTTAAGAATGAAGATGTGAATCAAGTTTGGGATAAAGTTTTTGAAGCAGGTGAATCATTTGGAATTAAACCAATTGGTTTAGCAGCGCGTGATACATTGCGTTTAGAAATGGGATTCTGTTTATATGGAAATGACATTGACGATACAACTTCACCTTTGGAAGCTGGATTGGGATGGATTACAAAATTCACGAAAGATTTTACTGACTCAGACTTTTTGAAGAAACAAAAAGAAGAAGGTGTAAAACGCAAATTAGTTGCTTTTGAAATGATTGATCGTGGAATTCCGCGTCACGACTACCCTATTATTGATGCAAACGGCACAGTTATCGGAAAAGTTACTTCTGGAACAATGTCACCATCTATGAAGTTAGGAATTGGATTAGGCTATGTTACAATTGAAAATGCAGCATTAGAATCTGAAATATTTATTGAAATTCGTGAAAAAGGAATTAAAGCGAAAGTGGTGAAACTTCCTTTTTATAAGAAATAATTAGATTACAAAAGTTAAAAGCCGCTCTCGGTCCCTGAGTTTATCGAAGGGCCGAGGTCGGCTTTTTTATGGAATAAAAAATTCAATCAATGCGCTTCAATTTTGACCTCTTCTTTTGGAACAAACAATAGGAAGATCAACCCAAAAACAAAAAAGAAGGCAACTGCCGCAACAGAATAACGAATTGAACCAGTCCAATATTCCATAAGTCCAAAGAACAATGTTCCTAATACGATTCCAATCTTTTCAGTAACATCATAGAAGGAGAAATAACTTGCATGATCAGTTGTTTCAGGTAAAAATTTAGAATAAGTTGAACGAGCAATTGCTTGAACTCCACCCATTACTAATCCTACACAACTAGCAAGGATATAAAATTCAACAGGCGTTTTAATGAAAAATGCAAAAAGACAAATGCCAATCCAAATAGTAACTGAAACAAATAAAGTTCTAATATTTCCAATTCGATTTGATAATTTAGACATAATAAACGCACCAAGTGCACCGAGAATTTGAATCAAAAGAATAGCTACAATTAAACCAGAAGTTCCACTTCCTTTAGGCCAATTAATTTCTTTGTTTGCGAAAATTGTCGCCATCAACATAACAGTCTGAACACCAGTGTTAAAAAAGAAAAAAGCAACCAAATACCTTTTTAATCTTTTCGTTTGTTTAAACTCTTTAAATACACTAATTAACTCTTTAAATCCTTTCCAGATATAACCTCTATCAGGTTTCTTGTTATATACATTATTTGGTAAAACGCGGTAAGTAATTTGGCTAAAACCAATCCACCAAAGACCAACAAGAATAAAACTGAATTTTGTATATTCTTTACCGATTCCCATAATTATTGCCAAGCAAATAATCAATAATATCATTGACCCAATGTATCCCATCATAAATCCTTTTGCAGAGATTCGATCATGATCTTTGACTTCTGCAATCTCAGGTAAAAAGGCATTGTAGAAAACGAGACTGTTCCAATAGCCTACGCTAGCTAAGAAAACTGATAACATTCCCCATTCCAATCTGTCGACATCAAAAACAAAAAGACTCATACATGATAGGGACCCTAAGTAACAAAAGAATTTCAAGAATTTCTTTTTACTTCCCGTATAATCTGCTACTCCAGAAAGTAAAGGTGATAAAAACGAAACAACTAAAAATGAAGCAGATAATACAAATGAATATAAAACAGTTGATGAAAGTTCTGCTCCAAAGAAATTCACTAAAACTGTTTCTCCCTCTTTTATTTGTTCAATATCAACTTTTCCTTTTAGATCAATATATCCTTTTGAATTTGCGTACGATTTTTTGGCAGCAGTATCGTAAAAAATGGGGAAAATTGCTGAAGAAATAACTAAATTATAAACTGAATTTGCCCAGTCATAAGCAATCCAACCTCGAATTGTTTTTTCATTACCTTTTTCCATAATATAGTTAGTATTTAAAGATTTGAAAATTTAAGGATTCGAAAGATAAAGGATTCGAAAATTTAAGGATTCAAAAATTTGAAATCCTTCAAATCTTTAAAAATACTCAAATCATTCAATAACTTCATATTATTCTGAGCCCTCAATATAAGCTTGAAGGTAAGAAAAATGTTCAGTTAACTTTCCTTCTGAAGAAGTTTCACTTGCTCTTTCGATAATTTGATCAGGATCAGACTTCAATAAAACAGGTAAAACATTGCGCATCAATTCATTTCCAAAATCCTCAGAAGCATCCAAAGGAAGTTCACAAGGTAAATTATCAACCGCCATAACAGCAATTACGCCAGGATTCATGAAATCATCTTCTTTTTCTGTAATTGGATTATAACCGTATATTGGTTCTGCAATTTTACTAGGTCTAATCGTACAAGCGATTGGTCCATCTATATCACAAGATATATCTGCTACCACACTTAATTTTAAATTCGGATTTTTGAAATCTTCTTTGGTAACAATAAATGGTGATTTATTACTCCAAAAATGACATGGGATATAAACATCTGCTTCGGTAATATATCTTTTAAAGGTAGATTGAAATAATTCTGGATTCGAATAAAATTCTGATTTGACAAAAGGTTTTCCATCAAAACGTCCATAATAATCTTCCACTTCTAATTGAGTAAAAACTGGTTCAGAAAATTGTTGTTTTAAAAATTCTTCAGGTGAAACTTCTTTAATCGGCAAAAGATCAATTACTTCGCGAGCTCCATGTCCTACTCGACCATATCCTGTTAAAACTATTTTAGTATCGGTAGGTAAAACAATATTGGCCATTTCGGCTTCCATTTCTTTTCGATCTTGACATTTGTGCGCTGGCTTGATTTCAAACAACCCTTTCTTTATACCAAAAGTTCTAAAGGCGTTATACGTTCCCACGATTCCAGCGTAACGACCAAAACCAATAATTCGTTTATTTTGTTTATTCTTTATTGCTTCATAGTCAATTAACTGAATTTTCTTTTCAATAATCGCTCTAAGCAAATTTCTATTGTAAGGTTGTTTTTTTAATGTATGAGAAAAGAATATGAATTTTTTATTTGGAATAAGGTCTTCGATGTTCACTTCTTTCACTCCCATTATGATATCACATTCACTTAAATCTTCATTTAAACGAATTCCTTGAGCACCGTATGCCTCATCTTTGTAAGCTCTTACAGGACTTGGCTGTACAATAATTTCAACATTTGGGTAAAGCGTTTGTATTGTTTTACATTGATTAGGAGTAAGTGGCACACGGTGATCAGGTGGAACTTTTCCTTCACGAATTATTCCAATTTTTATTTTTTCCATGTTCATTTATCTTCTTAAGATAAAGGTTGCTTTAGTAAATATGCGTCAATAAATTCACGCACGCAACCTTCACCACCTTTTTTATTCAATACAACATCAACTTGACTTTTTACTGAATTAACCGCATCGCTTGGACTCGCAGAAAAGCCAACTTTCTTAATTATTTCCATATCATTCACATCATCACCAATTATAGCGACATTTTCAAGAGTGATCTTTAATTCTTCACAATACTTATTCAAAACTTCAATCTTTGGATCTCTTCCTACGTAACAGCGTTGAATACCCAAAAGATCAGCCCTTGTCTTTACCATTTCAGATTTAAAACCAGATGAAATAATAGCAACCTGAAATTCATTTTTCGTTAAATGAAGGATTGCCATTCCATCTTTGGTATTGTATTTTTTAATTTGATCACCGTTTTCTGTGAAATACATTCCACCATCAGTCATAACACCATCTACATCCAAAATAAGTAATTTGATTTTTTCTAATTTCTTATTCCATAATTCTGGACGGTAAAGCGGTTTAAATAAAAGTGACAATAAATCCACTTCATATTCTTCGCACACTGCTTCTAAATCATAGATTGTCAATTCGCTGACATTATCCACGTCCAAATCAGCAATAAATTCAGAATATTTAATTCCAAATTTCGAGCAAAGTCCTTTTATGTTTTGTTCTAAATACATTTAAACCATTTTGTAACCAACACTTTCTGCCACTGGGCGAAGTGAATTTAACAATTCTTCAAATTGTTGGTGATCTAACTGCTGAGAAGCATCAGATTTAGCAACTTTTGGATTAGGGTGAGCTTCAATTAACAATCCATCAATTCCCATAGCTACACATGCACGTGCTAAATTTGGAATTCCATAAGCATAACCCATAGCATGCGATGGATCTAAAATAATTGGCAAATTGGTATATTCTTGCATCCAAGCAACACCACATAAATCCAATGTAAAGCGTGTTCCTGTTTCAAACGTTCTTAGTCCACGCTCACACAAAATAACATTTTCATTTCCACCAGACAAAACGAATTCGGCAGCTTGTGCTAATTCTTGTAAGGTAGTTCCAAATCCTCTTTTGATTAAAACAGGCTTCTTTGTTTTGGAGCAAGCTCTTAAAATCCCTTGATCATACATTGCTTTTGCGCCAACTTGAATCACATCCGTATATTCAATAATCTCATCAATATGTGTTGCGTCGCGTGCTTCAGTGATTACATTCAAGCCAAATTCTTCACGCATTTTCGCAAGCAATTTCAATCCATCCAATCCCATTCCTTGAAATGAATATGGACTTGTACGCGGTTTGTAACAACCACCTCTTAATGTTGTGAGACCCAAATTTATTAATAATTCAGAAGATTCACGAATTTGACTTTCCGATTCAACAGAACAAGGTCCACCAATTAAAAGTGTATTCTTAGAATCTCCACCAATAGTAACATTTCCAATTTTAACTTCTCGCTTTTTTGGTAAATACGTTTTAGAAGCCAATTGCATATCATTTGCAAAAACCCAAAATTGATCTACTTTATTTTCAATTTTAGCTGGAACTTCTTTGACATTAGAACCTGTTATTAAAACATTTGTTCCATTAGAAATTATGTGAAAAGCTTGAATTGATTCTGCAATTTGAGCCGCTTCTGATTGTGTTATAGTTTGTTTTAAATGTACTATCATAATTCTCCTTTGATCAGGTAGGCAAAGTTAATAATTCCACTGGCTTTTCCATCTTTTTTCACCACGGGTAAATACATAATTGGGAAAGAACATTTCTTTATTTTCTGCAGCAAATCAACAACTGTATTGTCATCAAAGACACTTATTGGATTCAAATTAACCAAATCCATTGCCTCTATTTTTGTTAAATCAGCCAGATGTCGGAGCATTGCTTTGCGAATATCGGCAGATGAAACAAGACCTTTTAACATTCCATTATTATCAACAACCAAGCAAAAACCAAGATTTCCATCTTCAATTGATTGTAAAATGTTTTTGAGTGAAATCGATTCATAATCAACCACGGGACACTCATTCAAAGGCATCATAAAATCACCAATATGAAACTGTGATTCAATTTCGCGTTTGGTTAAATTCATTAGAGCATGACCAATACTTGGCGCATTGAAAAGATAAGATCCAGAAACAGATGAGCTCACTCCCATATTTCTTAAAATGAAAGAAACTTCGCCATTTACTCCCCCATCAACGTGAATAGATTTTTCAGGATATTTCATTCTAAACTGTCGAATTTTTGAAAAATTAATTTTATCAAACACGCCCCCACTTTGACCTGGAACGGTTGCCATGATTAAAATGAAATCAAAATCCGCATATTCATCAAATACATTTATTGACGTTGGAGTTGTAATTGCTAATCCTTTTTTACCTGTTATTTCTTTTGGTAAAGTAAGATGATTCGGTAATTGTTCAAATTGAAACGTAATGTATTCAACTGGATTTTCAATTAATAAATCAATATATTTTTCGGGATTCTCAGTAATGATATGGAGGTCTATTGGAATATTGCACCACGAACGAATTGATTTAATATCTTCAAAAACAGATAAGTCATCATTACAATCTACATGCAACAAATCAACTTGATGTTGCACTAAATCATCAATCACTTCTTTTAAAGTTCTTTTTTTATCGCTGTATATAGAAGCTGAAATTTTCATCTATTTTTTCTTTAACAAGCCTAAAGTTAATGTTTATACTAAATACAGCTATAATTAAGTTGAAAACATTAGACCTGAGAAGGAAAAAGCCATATTAAAAGGGATAAATTGTTATTTTTGAAACGATATGAAAAAGCAACTAATTAATCAAATATATAAAGGAGCAGCAGGTAAAGAAAGTCTTGTTGATTTGTGCATACCAGAAAATTTCAATAATAAACTTATTGTTTTCATTCATGGATTCATGGGATACAAAGATTGGGGATGTTGGAATTTATTTCAAGATTTTTATACTTCTGAAGGATTCGGATTTTGTAAATACAATGTTTCCCATAATGGAGGAACACTTGAGAATCCTATCGATTTTTCAGATTTAGAAGCGTTTTCAAAAAACAACTATTCCTATGAATTAGAAGATTTAAAATGCGTATTAAATTGGCTGGAAAAACAGTTTGAAACGTTGCCAGAAATTTATTTAATTGGTCACTCAAGAGGAGGCGGAATTGCACTTTTAAAGGCATCTGACGTCAGAATCAAAAAAATTGTAACACTTGCAGCGATTAGTAATATTGAAAAGCGATTCCCAGAGGGGAAGCAATTAGAAGTATGGAAAACACAAGGAACTAAATACGTTTTGAATTCAAGGACGAATCAAAAAATGCCTAATTCCTATTCTCAATACGAAGATTTTATTGCGCACAAAGATCAATTGAATATTGAGCAAGCTTGTTTGAATTCTAAAGTTCCAACGATGGTAATACATGGAGACATGGACATATCAGTTGATATTGAAGAGGGGAAAGAAATTTCTACTTGGCTCAAAACGCGTTTATTTGAAATTGAAGAAGCGGAACATACTTTTGGAGCAACTCAACCTTGGCTTGAAAAAGAATTACCTGAACATCTTCAAAAAGTGTGTGCAATCACGCATGCTTTTTTTCATATCGACTTTTGATTTTTGATTTATTTGAAGATTTGATTATTTGATTATTTGCCGATTCGAAAATTCGCAATATGTCGAACATCATTAAAAGTTTAGTTCAACACTTTTTTTCGTCAACTATAAATCTTATAAAAACCTCTCCTTCTGCTCAACTGTCGGAATTGCACAAAACCCTTTCATAATTCTATGCCTCCTTTTAGCGACAAAATCATAGATTTGATCTCTCTGACAAACAGGAATAATTCTAAAAATTTGGAGTAAAGGAAATGGAAATTTCATCAACCTCAAGATCGCCAATGCGGCATTTGATTTTGTAAAAAGCAAGTAATTCGTATAAAAATAAAAGGTGCTTAAATCTGGTTCAGGGATTTTATTCTCTTTGAAAAATTGCTGTGCAAATTCAGATTGAATCGCGGAGAAATAGATTTCTTTTCGCTTTTCGTGTTTCAAAATAAATTGGACACTTTTATTGCAAAAGCCACAATCTCCATCGTAAAAAACAATATTTTCATATTTAGTATCCATCATGTAAAAATAGGAAGGTTAATTGTATTATAAGTTATTTGCCTAAACCAATCATTTATTAAATAAACCTAAGAGATTTAAAGCTTAATTACTGCCACAGATGCACAGATTTTAAAATTTCTGAATCTCGTTAGTCAAAACAAAGTGAAAGTCGAATTGGATTTGGTTGTTTTTGATTTTTATTCCAAAATAATTAAAAGCTTTTCGGTTAAAAGATCAAAATTAATCTGTGCATCTGTGGCTAAAAAAAATCTATGAAAAGTCACTAAAATATTTTGACCTAAAATCAGTCAAGTTCAATTACAAACCTTTAGTATATTTGTGAAAAATAAAATTACATGAAAAATATTGCAGTTATTGGTTCTGGCACAATGGGAAATGGAATTGCCCATGTATTTGCACAATTTGGTTATAAAGTTTCCCTAATTGATATCTCACAAGCGTCGTTGGATAAAGGAATGGCTACTATTTCAAAAAATCTGGACAGACAAGTTTCTAAAGAAGCAATAACTGAAGCTGACAAAAAAGCAACATTGGCGAATTTAACAACCTTTACTTCTATCGAAGAAGGTGTAAAAAATGTAGATTTAGTGGTTGAAGCAGCAACTGAAAATGTAGATTTAAAATTAAAAATATTTGCTGATTTAGATAAATTCACGGCACCGAACGTCATTCTTGCGTCGAATACTTCTTCCATTTCAATTACAAAAATAGCTGCAGTTACTAGTCGACCAGACAAAGTAATTGGAATGCACTTTATGAATCCAGTTCCAGTAATGAAATTGGTAGAAATAATTCGTGGTTATTCAACGTCTGATGAAGTGACGAATTTAATCATGGAAACATCCAGAAAACTGAACAAAGTTCCGGTTGAAGTGAATGATTATCCAGGATTTGTTGCAAATAGAATTTTGATGCCGATGATCAACGAAGCAATCATCACCTTATTCGAAGGTGTTGCTGGTGTTGAAGAGATTGACACAGTTATGAAATTGGGAATGGCTCATCCAATGGGTCCACTTCAATTAGCTGATTTTATTGGACTAGACGTTTGTTTGGCAATCATGGAAGTGCTTCACGATGGTTTCGGAAATCCAAAATATGCTCCTTGTCCTTTATTGGTAAACATGGTGATGGCAGGTAAAAAAGGTGTTAAATCTGGCGAAGGATTTTACTCTTGGACACACGGCACAAAAGACCTTGTTGTAGCAGCGAATTTTAAGAAATAAATTGTTTGAAATACTTTTAAAGCCATCCGTCAGCTGACGGATGGCTTTTTTATTTGATTGGATATTTTTAATATTTCTTTAAAGGAATTCCTGTTGGAATTTTGAATAATCCGTCCTCAAGTTCTTTTTCCTCAATCTTTTTTGCAGTAAATTCCAATTTATAGTAATTCATATCAAGTATTAATTTTAAAAAAGGTGACTTAGTCTTTTTAATTATTTTTGAGAAAAAGAAATCGTTGTAACCTTCATACAAACTAGGATCAATATACGGTTTCCCTGAAAAATGATAAGTTTGTGTAACTTGTTGACCACCGACAGTATCAATACCTGAAATTTTATAAAATGAACATTGCTCACCCAATATAATTTCTGATTTACCTGTTTCTTCTTTTGTAAATTGAAGCATATTTTCGGTCACATTATAATAAAATAAAGTATCAATATTTCTCCATTTTGCATAGAAATTCTTCGTATCATTCTTGTACAAATAGAAATCAACTCCTTTATCCCCAGAATAGGGATAAGTCCGAAGAAAATCTCCATTCGCTTTAAAATGATAAAGCGCCACATCTCCATATTTTTGTTTTATGTAGTCATAATAATAAGCAGGCTTTGAACGATCTCCTTCATCAAAGGAAACAGAATATTTGATTATACCCTCGAAAGAATTATAAGAAACAGATTTAGAATTTGTGCAACTAAACAATAACAACAAAAAAGTAAAAACATAGCTAATTCGTAATTCCATACATTGAACTTTTAAATAAATTTTGTCTATTTAAACAAATCCGTCATCACTGCACCACATGAAACAGGATTGTTAAAATGCAACAATTCTGAAATGGTTTTACTGATATCAATTTGTTCGTAACGATTTGATAAGGTAACATTCGTTTTAAAATCCGGACCTAATGCAACCATATAAATCGCTCTGCATCCTTCACAATTATCTCCATGATTCACAAAACCATTTTTGTGTCCTTCTGTGTGTCGACCATGATCGTTTGTAATAAATAAGGTCGTTTTGTTCTTGTAAATAGAATCAGATTGAATCAAGTTCCATAATTCCAATGCGATTTTATCAGTGTTTTTTATCGCTTGTAAATATTCTGGCCATTCATTTTGATGACCTCGAACATCAACTTCTAATAGGTTAATTAAAGACAATTTAGGATGATATTGTTTTAATAATAACTGCGCATTTCTCCACGTTTTATTGTCGTTCTCATAACCAAATCCTGTTCCATCTGTTCCACAAAATTGAGATGGAGTATATTGATCATTCCATGTCTTATTTTGCGTATTTGCTAGAATACTTAATTTCCCTTTACTCGCTATAACCCAAGCTTGAGTTGAATCTAAATTTTTCTCTTTCAAAAAGAATTGAAACATAGACGGTTTTTTCGGCAATTCCAATCCCATGTTGTTGATCTTCTGATAATAGCCAGTTGTAATTGCGGTGTGACCAGCATTTGTGTATGTTGGACCTTCATTTCTAAAATGGGGAACTAACACACCTTGTGGAGCTAACACATTTGCTAAATTAGGAATATATTGATGCGTAGAATCTCCAAATGTTTCTGTTAAACGCGGTCCATCAATAACCAATACAATTACATATTCTGTTTGATATTTTTTATCTGTTGGTAATTCTTCATCATCCTCTTTTCGAAAGGAGAAAAAAAGTATTGAAAGAACAACTACAGAAAATAGTAGTTTATAGTGAATTTGAATTTTCTTCATAAACGTAATTATGGGAATTTAGGAAACTTTTGAAAATCCGGATTTCTTTTTTCCAAAAATGCATGCTTCCCTTCTTGTGCTTCTTCTGTTAAATAATACATTAACGTTGCATCACCAGCGAGCTCCATGATTCCATGTTGACCATCCAATTCTGCATTTAGTCCGCGTTTAATCATTCTAATTGCCAATGGACTTCTTTTCAAAATAGTTTCGCACCAAGCGATGGTTGTGTCTTCCAATTCATCAAAAGGAACAACTTTATTGACCATTCCCATCGTTTCAGCTTCAACAGCAGTATATTGCTCACATAAAAACCAGATTTCACGCGCTTTTTTCTGTCCAACACAACGAGCTAAGTATGAAGAACCAAATCCACCATCAAAGCTTCCAACTTTTGGTCCTGTTTGACCAAAACGAGCATTTTCAGACGCAATTGTTAAATCACACACCACATGCAATACGTGTCCTCCACCTATTGCATAACCATTCACCATTGCAATTACGGGTTTAGGCATTGATCGAATCGCTTTGTGCAAATCCAAAACATTTAAACGAGGAACACCATTCTCTGAAATATAGCCACCAATTCCTTTTACATTTTGATCACCACCTGAACAAAATGCTTTATCGCCTGCTCCGGTTAATATAATAACACCGATATCATTTCTTTCTCGACATGTATTCATCGCTTCGAGCATTTGCATATTCGTTTCTGGACGAAAAGCATTGTAAACTTGAGGACGATTGATTGTAATTTTTGCTATTCCTTCGAAAAATTCAAATTTAATATCTGAATAATCTTTAATGGTAGACCAATTTCGTTTTGACATGTATTCTTTATTTTAATTCAAAATTAACAATAGAAGCTGAATTTCACTTCGTTTTTAAGATTTATCCGCTTTAAATTAAGGTTTAAATTTCTCAAACTTTTTCTACCCTTCAAGTCGAGTTTCATCATCTTCAACTTCTCCAGGTAACTCCAATGCTTTTACAGCTTGAATAGCGTTTCCAGCAATTCCCCTTATGCTTGCATGCATATCGATCGTATTGGTAATTACTTTATCCAGTTGTTTTTCACGTTCTTTCCAAATTCGTTGCATTGCCCTTTTCTCACTATCAAGTCCATTTTTCATAGACTCAAAACCTTCCACAATTGCTTCAACTTGCATTCTGAAATTATTACTCGTAAGATAGTCATAAAGTAAATGCATTTTGTCTCCTTTGTTCTCTTGCGAACTAACAGCAGAACTAATTTGAACAATCGATTCTCTTAAAACAGCGCACAAACTTTTAAATTCGGTGTAATTGCAAATCCAAATACCATCTTTTAAACCCATGCGTTCCATTCCTGCAGGCATCACTTCTGTCACCAAAACTCCAATATTTGAACCTTTGACACGAATATCAGTTTTGAATTTTTCTATCCAAGAAGGTTGAAAATCCTTTGTTCGTTTACTTTCATAATAAATTGACCCACAATTTTGATTCGTTCGTGTATTCACAATTTGAATGCAATCTCCTCCTCGTTGTCCTTTTTTAATCTCTTCAATTGTATCCAAAGGAAATTGTGCTGTCAACCATTCTTCAATCGCTAATTCTTGCACTTCACCTTGCATTTGCATCGAACCTTGTTCTTGCTTACGTTTCATTTCTTCAACTAAGGCTTTTTGGTCGTCAATTTTCTTCTGAAATTCTTTAAATTTCAATTCATTTTTTTCTTCCTCCGATTTACGAATTTTTTCCTTTTCGATTTGCAATTGATCGTTCAAACGTTTTTGAGCATCGGCTTCAGCTTGTTCCTTTAGCTCTCCCTTTTCACGTTTTAGCCTTTCAATTTCTATTTTCGTTAAATTGAGTTCCTTTAATTTCTCAGATTTTTCGTTCAATTCAGTTTGAAGTGCTTGAAATTGCTCAGTTTGTTCTTCCGCTAATTTGATTTTAAGTTTCTCCTCAATTGCCTTCTTTTCTTCTTTAATTCTTTTGTCAAATCGATCTTGAAACAATTCGTTTTCTTGTTTTTTCTTTACTTCAAAATCGTCTTTTTCCCTGTTCAATTTCTCGAATTCAGAATCAAATTTTTTCTTTTCTTCGGTTAATTTTTGCTGGTATTCTTGCTTGATTTGATCTTCTAACTGATGTGAAAGGATATCTTGAACATCGATTGAAGTTCCGCAGTTCGGACATTTAATTTGAGAGTTATTTTGCATCGTAATTTCGATTTTTTATTTCAAATATTTTTTATTTTTCACTTCTTGTAGGACTAACATCTGTTGAATAGCGATTTGATTGTAAAACGGATTCTCAACTTCCTTTTGGCGTATACATTGTTACACCATTCGTTTTATATTCATCCATCAAAACATTCATCATTCCTTTTGCATCAACGAGCAAGGAATCAGCATTTCCAATTTTAACTTTCACCAAAACACCTTTTTCTTCTAAAAGAGGAATCAAGCCATCACATTTTCTTTTTTTGCTTTGTTCGGGATTGTGAACCAATGTTTTCATTTGATCCAAAGTACCATCTGCTAACTTAACCTTAGCAATAAATTCTGTTGGATAATAAACCGGAAATTTAAAATTGTCTACTGCATCTTCAATACAATGTAAACTAGTTCCAGCATTATCGAATGTGACACCCAAATAAAGAATTTTACCCCCTTTTTCTGCAACTTTAAAAAATGGACTGTTCTCATTGTAAGGCGTTAAATTTCCGAAATGAGTCCCAACAAAATAAGCAGCATCAGGACCAATACAAGAAACTGGTTCCGTTGGATGAACGCTTCTTATTGCATTCGGCAGTTTTCTAAAATATTCGCTAATTGCGCCTAATTTAGAAGGCGAATTAGCAACATCAAAATAATCTAATTGTTGAATATAATCTAGTTGATATTGAGCGTTTGGCGAATTAGGCATTAATATATTTCCTGACTTACCGACTGATTCTAATAAAGCTTCAACAACATCTTTTGCACCATTTTCAATATATCCAATTTTAGACAAACTAGAATGTACAAGAACGGTATCACCTGATTCTATTCCAATTTCCTTAAAAGCTTTAAGTAAATCAACTTTTGAAAAAATATTTCCTTTTGATTTGGCTGATTGAAGTTGATTCGTTCGCTTTTGTTTCTTCGATTTTCGATAAAAATTTAGCAAAAAACCTGGAACTAATTTACGTAACAAATTTCTCATTTCACTGTGCTTCGAAGGTGTAAATTATCGTTCCTTCCTGCGTTTTTGATGCTGCGCCCGAATAATTGAATCGAGAAAGTTTAGCATATTTCACAGCTTGTTCAATCATACATGAATTTGTTCCAGCTGATCCTGTTGGAATTGCTTCAATTACATCACCATTCTGATTTACCTTAATTTTAACGGAAACTCTACCTGCCGAACCATATCCACACGTATAACCAGGATTGCGGACATACCAGTTGTTATTTTGATGTGGATTTCTACCGGACAAAGACCAATCAACCATCACATTTCCAGAAAATGCTGTATTTCCTCCGTTTTGATTAGTAGTAGATTTTTCTTTAGAGCCAGAATTTGTCGTTGTTTTTTGATTATTCCTTGCATCCATTTCTTTCTTGATACTTTGTCTCTTTGCATCTCCCCCAGCCTCTTGAAAAAGCTTTTTTTCGTAATCTTTGACAGACTGTTCTACTTGACTTGCAGATCTGTTTTGCGACCAATTTTGATCTGATCGTTTTCTTGTATCGTTTTGATCTCTTGCAATGTTTTTTGCTTTACCTGCATTTTGATTTTTAAAAATCTCAATGTTCTCTGGTGTAACTTCAATTAGTTTTTCTTCAATTACAACTTCTGAAACATCTGAAAAAGGGACAATTGGGAAGTATTGGTTATAGGTTTTCATCTGCAAATACATAAAAATGCCAATATAGGTAGCGAATGCAGCCAATATTCCAAATTTATATTTGTCGAAAATGTTAAAAAACTTACTCACCTTTTACGCTAGATTGAATGATTCTTTTTTCGGGAACATACAAATAGTGTACCTCGTTACTATTAATTAAAACTAATAAATCTTTGTCAATTACCCTAATTTGTTGATAATCTAATGGAATAACCATTTCGCCCTTGTTTGTAAACACACCAAATTGAGCTCCATTTGAAACAAGAAACAGCTCTTTTGTTAGTCGATCGATTGAAGTATAGGAAATTGGAATTACAACTTTCCCTTTCACATCAATAACTCCTTGTAATGTCAATTTCTCAACAATAGCCGTTCCATCTTTAAAACTGTCAGCATAATCATACTCTGGCAGTAAAATGACTTTTCCAGTTAAGTCCATAAATCCCCATCCGTTTCCTTTTGTAAAAGCAGTCAACGAACTAATCTCACCAATTGCGTTAAAACTGATTGGAACAATTATTTTTCCCATTTGATTGATAATCCCAAATTTTTCTTTTTGACATACAACAGCAAGATTTGATACAAATTGAGATCTTTTTAAGTAATTCGGATATGTTTCAAAAGTGGCTGGAATTACAATTTCACCAACACCGTTAATAAAACCGATTAAATCATTTTCAACAATCAATGCTCTATTACTCGATAATTGACCGATTTCTTGAAATTTAGCAGGTATTACAGCTTGACAATTTCTCTTCATTAAACCAATCAATTCTTCGTCTTCAAAAATCAACAATGAATCATTAAAAAAAGAAATTTCTGGATAACCGGGAGGCACAATAAAAGTGCCGAATTCATCAATAAAACCTTGATTGCCATTCTGTTGAACCTTAGCAATGCCATCAATAAATTCATATGCTTCTTCAAACTTTTCAGGGATTATCAAATTGCTATTTTTATCATAGTAAGCATAAAGACTGTCTTTTGATCCATAAGTCAAATTTTCAGAAAGTTGACCAAGATCGTTAAATGCAGGTTGAAAAACAAGATTCCCACTCCGATCAATCATTCCTTGTTTACCGCCAACTTCTACAACGGCTCTTCCATTGTCAAAATCAGTTCCAGATGAATATTGAAAAGGAATTACGACTCTATTTGCTTTATCAATGTATCCATACAATCCATTTTTCATTGCTAGAGCCAATCCTTCGCTGAAAAAACTCAATTGTTCGTAATCAGCTTGGATAATAATTTCACCAGAATAATCCATAAAACCATAATAACTATGGGCTTTATATGGAAGTAAATTGAGTCTCATGTATGTTAAATCTTCTTCCAATTCTTGAATAAAGGGATAATTCGGATAGTCAATCTTAAATTGATTGATTCTTTGATCCGAATATTCAGCCATGTATAGCTGATAGATATTTCTCCAAGCTATATTAACATTTCTGTTTTTTGGATACGTTTGAATAAACCAAAAAAAGGATTCCATTAAATTTGTTTCAGTTGAGATTTCATAGATTCGATCTTCCGCTTCTAATACATAAGGATTGTTTGGGCATTTTGCTATGAACTCTAAATAAGAAAGTAAGTTGTTTGAAATTGTCATCTCGCGGTATTGAGAAAGATTAAATTCTCCTTGAACTATTGAAAGAAGTGCACTTTGAGGATAATTATCTATAAAATAGTGAAAAGCAATTGACGTGTTTTCCTTTTTTGCCAATTCAAAAGCTAATGAATCTCTTGTATTTGTTGCTTCAAAAATTTCATTCGCCCAAGGATGTAACTGAATAAAGTTTGCGTAAGATTGAATTGAGTTTTCAGTTTTCGCAAGTGTGAAAAATGCTGAACTAATTTTGGACCTAACATCCAATATCGCATTGTAATCAAAATTGAACTCTTTATAGTGAAGTTTTTTCTTTTCACTTATCGCACCGTAAGTAAACTCGGCTTTCAGGATAAAATTGTATGCTGAATCTAACGAAAAAAAAGGATTGTCACTTCTGCAATATATAGCAGCTAATCCAAATGATGCTGGAGCAACATTTTTTTTAAATGATTTTTCAAATAAATCTTTAGCCTTGAAATAATCATACTCTTTTAATGCAATGAATCCTTTTTCAATTTTACCAGCATACAAAGAAAACCCAAGGAGATTACTTGCTAGGAAAAAGAATATTAAAAGATTTTTTATCACTTAAAAACAAAGATAGTTGTATTCAAAAATCAAACGGTTTTTTGTTCGAATTGTTTCGTTTAAAAACATAAAAAAAGCCTTTCATCAAAAGACGAAAGGCTCAATATTATAAATGATTGTCTCACTTCATGTGACGACCATAACGATTTTTAAATTTATCAATACGTCCTGCAGTATCGATGAACTGAACGATACCAGTAAAGAAAGGGTGAGATTTGTGAGAAATATCCAATTTCACTAACGGATATTCGTTACCATCTTCCCATTTAATTGTTTCACTTGTTGTTGCACAAGAAGGACAAACGAATGCGTATTCATTTGACATATCTTTAAAAACTACCAATCTGTAATCTTCTGGATGTATATCTTTTTTCATTTTTGAATGTATTATATGCTATTTAGCCCTTTAACGGGGATGCAAAGTTAAATAAACTTTTTAAAATAAAATGATTTTTTCTGAATTAAAATAAAGATTGATTCATTTCGTTATTTTTGCAGACTTAGAATTCAAATTTACATGAAAAGAACTGGTATTCTTTTATTCATCCTTTTAATAACTATTGCTGGCGTTAGTTCTAGTTGTAAAAAATCCAATTTTCTTTCGAAGGGCAATCTTTCATTCTCGGTTGATACTTTAGTTTTTGACACAGTTTTTACAACAATAGGTTCTACAACGCAACAGTTTAAAATCTACAACAAAGAAAAAAAGACAGTCAACATAGAAGAAATTGAATTAATGGGGGGAGTCAATTCTCCATTCAGTATGAATATTGACGGTGACATCGGAACAACTTTAACTGACATTGAAATAGAAGGAGAAGATAGTTTATTTGCCTTTATCGAAGTCACATTAAATATAAACAGTCAAACCCTTCCAATGATTATTGAAGATTCCATTCGTTTCAGAACAAATGGTGTGGATCAATATGTGAAATTGGCTGTTTGGGGACAAGATATGTATTACCACTATTCCAATTTTCAATCAGGAATTCTATCCCTTGAAGAAGGCACCTGGCCGAATGATAAACCTCATGTAATTTATGGTGCTGCAATCATAGATTCTGCGAAAGCACTTAATATTCAAGCAGGAACGCATATTTATTTGCATAAAAATGCTCTCCTATATAACTACAAAGGAACGTTAAACATAAATGGCACACTAGGTAATGAAGTTACTTTTCAGGGAGATCGTTTAGAAGCATTGTATGATGACGTACCCGGTCAATATTATGGTATTTATTTTCAAGAAGCGCGTCCATCTGTGATAGATTACGCTATTATAAAAAATGGTACTTCTGGTGTACATTTATATTCGAAAGATGCTTTAGCAAGTGGTTATACGTTAACTATGACGAATACGATTATTGAAAATAATGCGCGTTATGGTGTTTTTATTTATTCTGGTTCAAAAGTGAAAGCTGAAAATTGTCTGATTACAAAAAATGGAAACCATGCTTTACTTGTTCTCGAAGGCGGTGATTTCTTCTTTAACCATTGTAATTTATTGGGCTACGGAACAGGTGATGCAGCTACTCCTGCAGTTGGAATCAGTAATTTTTACAATGATTACACCAATAACGTCACTAATATTGGTTCCATCAACGAAGGAAAAATATACAACAGTGTCATTTATGGAAATCAAACTTCTGAAATTGTTTTTGACACAATTCCAGATGCAGCGATTACTTTAAGTTTCGATATTCGTAATTGCCTAATCAAAAGAACTCCTGAAGCAACAGATAATTATTATCTCAACATTTTTTGGAACAATAATCCTTTGTTTGATGATGTGACAAATGATGATTATTTATTTCCTGCAAGTTCTGCTCTTAATAACAATGCAAATCCTTTTTTTCAACCAACACCTAATTTGGATATTAAAGGTTTGCCAAGAGGTGCAAGCCCAGATATTGGGGCGTATGAGAATTGATTTGGGATTTGGGATTTGGTATCTCGACTATCGCTCGATGTCCTCGTCATTTTGGATTTCAAATAAAAAAAGCCCAACCTTTCGATTGAGCTTTTCAATAATTTATTATAAATTATGCGTTTGTAACATTCATGTTATCTAGCACATCCATTACACCTTTAACAGCTACAGCAGATTCTTTTAATAATTCTTTTTCAGCAGTATTTAAGTCAAGTTCGATGATTTTTTCGATACCATTCTTACCTAAAACAACTGGTACACCTAAATAGATATCATTGAATCCATATTCACCTTGTAACCAAGCGCAAACTGGGAAGATACGTTTTTGGTCACGTACAATTGCTTCAACCATTTGAGCAGCTGCAGCACCTGGAGCATACCAAGCAGACGTACCTAATAATTTAACGATTTCTCCACCACCAAACTTCGTGCGTTCGATAATTTCATCCAATTTCTCAGCTGAAATCAATTCAGTAACTGGAATACCAGAAACAGTTGTATATCGAGGAAGTGGAACCATGGTATCTCCATGTCCACCCATTAGAATTGCTTGAATATCTTTTGGAGAAACATTTAACTCAGTTGCTAAGAAAGCACGGTAACGCGCAGTATCTAAAACCCCAGCCATTCCAAAAACTTTCTTTGAATCAAATTTCGCAGATAAATATGCACAATATGTCATTACGTCTAATGGGTTAGAAACAATAATGATAATTGCATTTGGAGAATATTTTGCAATATTTTCAGTAACAGTTTTTACAATTCCAGCATTCGTAGCGATTAAGTCATCACGAGACATTCCCGGCTTGCGTGGAAGTCCAGAAGTAATAACAACAACATCAGAATCAGCAGTTTTTGAATAATCGTTTGTTGAGCCAGTTGTGCGTGAATCGTACAAATTAATTGGAGCTGTTTGCCAAATATCTAACGCTTTTCCTTCTGCAAAACCTTCTTTGATGTCCAATAAAACGATCTCATTTGCAATTTCTCTTTGAGCTAATACATCTGCACATGTTGCGCCGACATTCCCTGCTCCTACTACTGTTACTTTCATTGTTTATATTTAGGATTTATATTCTAATTTTATCGCTCGCAAAAATAACACTTATTGATAAATATTTCTTTTATTTTGCAGGAAAATTGGGGATTGTCTAAAAATATTTTCAAAAAGGCAACCGAATAATAACTAAAACGTCTATCAAACGATAAGATTGTGGAGAACAAAGAAAAACTGAAAGAGATTATAGAAGGATGCTTGCGGAACAATCGAAGGTCGCAAGAGGAATTGTTTAAGCTTTTTTATGGGAAGATGTTATCGGTTTGTATGCGTTATAATTCAGATCGGGATTCAGCTCAAGAGGTTCTCCAAGAAGGTTTTATCAAGGTCTTTGAAAAACTAGGTGCATTTGATTACAAAGGTTCGTTTGAAGGTTGGATAAGAAGGATTATTGCAAATACTGCAATTGACGCTATTAGAAAATCGAAAAAAGATCCTTATTTGACAGACAATGATAATGATTTTAAACTGGGTGCTTCTGATCCAATGGTGGAAAAAGAAGAGTTGGAGTTTATGGACTTGAAAGCAGAAGTAGCAATGGAAGCAATTCAAAAATTATCACCTGCCTATCGAACGGTATTTAACTTATTTGTATTAGAAGATTATTCTCATAAAGAAATTGGAGAACTTCTTGGTATAAGTGAAGGAACATCGAAATCAAACCTAGCCAAAGCAAAAATGAATTTGCAAAAAATATTGAATGAGAAATTCATGAACATTAAATAGAATGAAAAACAGTTTAGAAAATAGTATTAAAGAAAGTGTAAAAGGGTACGAATTACCGTACGACCCTTCTGCATGGGAAGCAATGAGCAAAAAACTTGACCAAGTTATGCCTGTTTCTCCTAAATCAAATTTGAAGTGGTACCTAGGTGGTGCCGCGACTATTGCTGTTATTGTTACAACTATCGCACTTTGGCCTTCAGATAAATCTACTTCAAATGAAAGTGTTAAAACTGCTCAAAATGAAGTAAGTAACACTAATAATACTACTAATACAGAGAATACTTCAGCTACAACATCTAATAATAAATCTGACAATACAAATACAACAACAAATGATGCTTCCACAAATGATGTTGAGGTTGTTAACGATGTCAATCCTGTTAAACAAATCTTGAATGATGTGAATGTTATCACTCCATTGAAGGTTAACAATTCGAATCAAAACATAAATCAAGCTGTAAATCCAATTAGTTATAATGGAATTACCCCGATCACTTCAAAAAAGGTTGAAATTGCTGATATTAGTAATATCTGTATAGGTGAGTCGATTGCAATTGTTAATAAGAATGATGTCAATTTGACACTTATTGATCCAAATGGAACAAAAACAATTATCACATCAAATAAAACAACTTCAATCACTCCTGAAATTGATGGTAAGTATACAATTGGATATACTGAAAATGATCAACTTACAAGTAAATCATTTAATGTTGTTCCTCTTCCGAAACCTGATTTTTCAATTGATGATCAAAATTCTTACGAAAATGGATTACCTTCTATTAACGTTTCAGCGACAACTTCAGGTTATTCTTACACGTGGGATTTAGAAAACCAAAAAGGAAGTGTTTACAGTAAAGACATCAGTGTACACTATTTCAACAAAGGAAGTTATAAAGTATCATTGACTATTCAAGGTGCAAATGGCTGTAAAGGAACAGAAACTAAAACGATACAGATTGCTGATGATTACAATTTATTAGCAGTCAATGCATTCGATCCTTCATCAAATGACAACAGATTGATCAGTTTTATGCCTTTTGCGCTAACTCAAAGAAATGTTGATTTTAGCATGATCATTATTGACCCTAAAGATGGAGCAGTAATTTTCGAAACAAATGACGCAACAAATCATTGGACAGGAGTTGATAAAAGAAATGGTCAAATGGTACCCGCAAACAAAGCATACATTTGGAAGGTTGTTATACAGAATCCTGTGAAAGGAGAAAAATCAGAATATAAATCAACAATTATACGATTATAAGAAAAAGGCTTCGGCCTTTTTTTTTGCTTAAAATTATACCAACTACTACTACTCTTGACATTTTGTGAATTCGAGAATTCGAGAATTCGCAATATGTCGAACCTTATTTGTTAATTTTAAGTTTTAGTAACTAAACTCTATTTCTTTATATACAATATTACAATTTTGGAAAATAGCTATATTACGTAGAAAGTCCTAATTCATTGCGATTCAATGCTTAAAAAACAATTTCTTCCCAACTTATTAAAGTGCCTTAAACTATTGATACATCATTCGACTAAAACTCACATTATTATACAAATTCGCAATATATCGAACCGTATTTGAATTGGTCTTAATACGTTGATTTTCGAAATTATTCTAAAACAACTAAAGGAAATTGTTTCAATAATTGCTCACGCTTTTCTTTTAATCTCTGTAGTTGTAAAACAGACGCTTCACTTGTTGGTGTGATGCTTTTATGGCCTTCTTCATTTCTAATTTTAAGAACTTCTTTGCTTATTGCAATTGTTTCATTTGAGAAATAACAATTCGAAAAGCGCTGCCAAACATAGTTTATCGCTAATTCATTTGGATGAACATTATCCGTTTTAAAAAAACGATAATCCCTTAATTCATCAATGACAATTTCATATGATGGAAAATATAAACAATTCATTTCTTTTTCAAGAATCCTTAATGAATCTAATAAAATTGCCTTGCTCCTATTATTCTCGATTAATCCGTCTTTAATGTGCCGAACCGGACTTACCGTAAATATTACTTTTAGTGAAGGATTTAATTCTAAAAGAAGAGCTATTGTTTCTGTCCATTCTTTAACGATATCACTTTGAGATGAAAGTTCTTTTGTGAAATTAGAAGCTGGAAATTTATGGCAATTTGAAACTAACAAATTATTTTCAGTTAAACGATATCCCCAACTTGTTCCAAATGTCACAAAAAGATGCGTTGCACTTAAAAGCTTTTCTTTCCAATCTGATCGCGCTTTTTGAATATTTGAAATTAATTCATTCCGAGAAAATCCAACGATAGAGCTACTAGCGTCCCAGGAGAAAAACAAATCATTTCGTTGGATTATTCTTTCTGAAATAACATGTTCTGCTATTGTTTCCTTAATAAATCGACTTAAAGCTAAAGGATGAAAGATTGTTCCGAAAGGATTAGAATCAACTTTAAATCCATGATATTTTGCTTTAAAAGCAATTTCATCTGAAAAACAACTTCCTAGAAATAGAATGTTTTTTCCATATTCAATTTTTGTTGAGAATTCTGGAATATCAAAGGAAAGTTTAAATTGATCTGTCATTAGTTCATTAACGCTTTCGCTGTTTCAATGGCAGCATCGGTTATTTGTTCTCCACTCATTAAGCGTGCAATCTCTTCCACCTGCTCATTTTTTGTCAAAATACGCACTTTAGAAATCGTTCTATCTCCTAAAATTGACTTTTCAACCTTCATGTGATGTTGCGCTTTTGCTGCCACTTGTGGTAAGTGTGAAATTGCTATTAATTGAAAATGGCTTCCCATTTTTTGCAGAAGTAATCCAATTTTTTGGGCAACATCACCTGAAACTCCTGTGTCAATCTCATCAAATAGCACGGTTGGAAGCAGTTTTCTTTCAGAAATCATTTTTTGCAACGCAAGCATTACCCGCGATAATTCACCTCCACTTGCCGCTTTTTCAATAGGAATAGCGTCTATACCAACATTTGCCGAAAAAAGAATACTCACATCTGTTTTTCCAAATTGATTCATTTCATCTTTAAGTGACAATTTAAATTCCAATTTGGTCTGTGGCAATTTTAATTCTTCTAAACTTTTTTGTAATTCTGATGAAATAGATTGGACAGCTTTCTCACGCTGGTTATGCAGCGTAATCGCTTCTTTATTTAACTCATTGTTTAATAAATCCCACTCACTTTCCAGTTTATTAATTTGATTTTGGGTTTCTTCTAAATCAAGTAAATCAGTTTCCAAATTATTTCTAAACTCAATTAATTCTTGTTGGTTTTGAAGATTGTGTTTCTTTAAAACATGTAAAAAACGATTCATCGATTCATTCAATGCTTCAATTTTACCAGGATTAACTTCAAAAGAATCGATAGAATTATTTGCTTCTGCAGAAATGTCAATTAATTCAATTGCTACAGAATTTATTCGTTCATAAAGATTATTTATGTTCTCATCAACGTTTTTAATTCGATCCAAATTAGAAAGAAGTGAACGTATTTGGTCCGCAACTTTATTGTCTCCACCAATAATTTCTGCAACAGAATTAAGAGCAGATATAATGCTTTCACTATTTTCAGCTTTTTTTAAATCGATTTCAATCTGTTCAAAATTCGTTTGATCCAGATTCAAGATTTCCAATTCTTCTAATTGAAATTTATTGTAATCGCTTTGTTGTAGTGATTTTGACAAATGTTGTTTTAATAATTCTAATTTATTTCTTTTATCAATTAGAATTTTATATTTCTTTGAGAATTCATTTCTTGTTACATTCAAATTTGCTAACGTATCAACGATATCTAATTGGTATTCTTTACTCTTTAATTCAAGTGTATTATATTGAGAATGAATATTCACTAAATGACTCGTCAATTCCTTCAAAATAGTTAAAGAAACGGGCGTATCATTGATGAAAGCTCTTGATTTTCCGTTGATATTTATTTCTCTTCTAATAAAAGTTTGAGCAGCATAATCGAGGTCATTGGCTATAAAAAATTCTTCAAGATGATATAAACCCAATTCGAAATCAGCTTCAACAACTGCTTTTTCTGAAATCGGTCCTATTACAGAAAAGTCTGCTCGTTCGCCCAAAATTAAATTTAAAGCGCCTAATAGAATGGATTTTCCTGACCCTGTTTCTCCTGTTATAACAGTATAACCCGAATTAAAAGATAATTCGACGTGATCAATCAACGCAAAATTTTGTATGCGCAAGGATTTAAGCATTATTCTAGAATTGCTTGATATTTTGAGGAATTAGCAGGATCTAAACGCTTCAATAAAGCAACAACATCTGTTTTGTCTTTGACTTCGGCATCATTATAGAGATTTTTCAACTCTTCTAATTTCGCTTGAACAAAATTCAACAGGTTTATAGAATTTGGACGAGTAGCAACTACTTTATTTAATTTATTCAAAGCCTCATAAATAGCTTTTCTTCCAGCAATTTTATCGTCATATAATTTATCAATGCCTTTACGATGGTATTCATAATTACATTCTCTCAAAGGTTCAAACAATTGGTGTAATACATTATCTACTAAATAAAATCTATTTCTTTTACCTGATTCATTAGATCGCCAACCTGGAGCAGAGGAAGATTGCGCATTTGAAACAATTGATTGTGCTTCTGTAAAATAAGGAGAACCACCTTTTAAAGCAAAAGAATCGTAATCCATTCCAATAATAAAATAGGCATAGAAAGCTAGAATTGACGTTAAATTATCTCTAAATTGATTTGGAGCATATATTAAAACTGCATTTCGTGAATATGCAAAAGAAATATCATCATCTTGAAAATTGAAAATTGTAGTATTATAAGAAGAGCTAAATGCTGGACGTGATGATTGAATCTGCATTGATCCAGCATACGTTCCAGACGAAGGAATTGAATTTATTTGAAGTTGAATTTGACAATTGATACGTTCTTCCACTTTGAACTTATCTTTTGTCCATTGTGTTGTATTCATCATGTCATAAATTGTTTGTTTCAATTGCTCAAAAATTTCCTTTTCAACAGTTGTAACTTCCAAACGAGCATCTGTGATAATACTCACTTGGCAATTTAATTCTTGCGCTTTAAGTGATGCTGATAAAGCAATAAAAAAGATTATAGAAACTATAAATTTCATTTTTTGAGATTGATCAAATATTCAACAATATCTTTTGCCACTTCGGACTTAGACTTTAACTCAAAATTAGTTAAATTATTGTGATTGTCAAATAGACTAATTTTATTCGTATCACCAGCAAAACCAGCTCCTTCATCTGATAAATTGTTCATGACAATTAAATCCAAATTTTTTCTTTCCAATTTAGCCTTGCCATTCGCCAACATGTCATTGGTTTCTAATGCGAATCCAACTAAAATTTGATTTTCTTTTTTCACAGAACCTGCCCAAGCTAGTACATCTGGATTTTTGATAAACTCAATAACAAGCGAATCATCGTTCTTTTTAATTTTCTCGTTTACTACATTTTTTGGTCGATAATCTGCCACAGCAGCAGAGAAAATACCAATGTCCATATTATCCCAAACAGATTGAACTGCATCTAACATTTCAACTGCTGTATTTAAAGATATTAATGTTAAATTTTCGTGTTTTAGATTGATTGCTGTTGGACCGCAAATCAGTGTAACTTTTGCACCTTGATTTAAACAGTATTCAGCTATTGCAAAACCCATTTTTCCTGAAGAGTGATTTCCAATAAATCTAACTGGATCGAGCGCTTCGTAGGTTGGCCCTGCAGTTAATAAGATCTTTTTTCCAACTAATGACTTTTTAGATAATTGCACTAAAAAATGGTTCTTTATAGCGTTAGCGATAGTTTCTGGTTCGGCCATTCTGCCTTCTCCTTCTAATCCACTAGCTAATTCTCCACTTTCAGCTGGAATTACAACAACTCCATCTTTTTCTATTTGAGCAATATTCCGCTTCGTTGTTGGATGAGCATACATATCCAAGTCCATTGCTGGCGCTACAATTACTGGAGCTTTCATCGAAAGATATGTCGCTAAAACAAGATTATCACAACTTCCGCTAGCCATTTTTGCCAACGAATTTGCCGTTAAAGGAGCAACAACAAATAGATCTGCCCAAAGTCCATATTCAACATGATTGGTCCAAACACCGGAATCTTTGTTCCAAAATTCAATTCCAACTGAATTTCCGGAAAGTGTTGCTAAAACGAGGGGACTTATAAAATCAGAAGAGGCAGGAGTCATAATACATTTGACTTCTGCCCCTGATTTTTTTAATATACGAACAAGGAATGCGATTTTGTATGCAGCAATACCTCCGGTTATACCTAGAAGAATGCGTTTTCCTTGCATGATTTATTTTTCTTCTGGCATTCTTACGAACATCTTATCTTCCAATAATTCTTGCATTGCCATAGCAACTGGCTTTGGCAATTTCTCATAGAACTTTGAAATTTCGATTTGCTCTCGATTTTCAAAAATCTCTTCCAAATTGTCAGTCGTAGATGCAAATTCTTGCAATTTCTGAGTCAATTCTTCTTTTAGCTCAACACTAATTTGGTTAGATCTTTTTGACATTGCTACGATAGATTCGTAGATGTTCGCTGTATTCTTCTCCAT
>CANITF010000015.1 GCA_947470515.1 Flavobacteriales bacterium | reverse complement strand
TTACCGTGAGGTATCTTTGTTACTTCGTCGTCCTCCAGGTCGTGAGGCATATCCAGGTGACGTTTTCTACTTGCACTCTCGTTTATTGGAAAGAGCAGCGAAAATTATTGCTGATGATAAAATTGCATCTCAAATGAATGACTTGCCTGCTTCTTTAAAAGGTCGTATTAAAGGTGGTGGTTCTTTGACAGCTTTGCCAATTATTGAAACACAAGCAGGTGACGTTTCTGCATATATTCCAACAAACGTAATTTCTATTACGGATGGTCAAATTTTCCTAGAAGGTGACTTATTTAACGCAGGTATTCGTCCAGCAATTAACGTAGGTATTTCCGTATCGCGTGTTGGAGGTAATGCTCAAATTAAATCAATGAAGAAAGTTGCTGGCACATTAAAATTGGACCAAGCACAATACAGAGAATTAGAAGCTTTTGCTAAGTTCGGTTCAGATTTGGATAATGCAACTAAATCAGTATTGGATAAAGGTGCTCGTAACGTTGAGATTTTAAAGCAACGTGAAGGTGATCCTTATCCAGTTGAAAAGCAAATTGCAATTATATTTGTTGGAACAAAAGGCTTGATGCAAAAAGTTCCAATTAATAAAATTAAAGAATTCGAAACTGAATATTTGAACTTCTTGGAAGCGAAACATTCTGATGTACTAGTAGCATTAAAAGCTGGTAAATATACTGACGAGATTACAGATACTTTGACGAAGGTAGCAAGAGAATTAGCTGATAAATATTAAATAATTTGGAATTTGTAATTCAGGATTTAATTCTGAATCACATATCCTGAATCCCGAATTAAAGGATGGCAAGTTTAAAAGAAATACGTAATAGAATTACTTCAGTTGGTTCAACTATGCAAATTACTTCAGCAATGAAGATGGTTTCTGCGGCAAAGTTGAAAAGAGCGCAAGATGCAATTGTAAAAATGCGCCCTTATTCTGAGAAATTGCAAGAAATTCTTGGTAATTTAAGTGCTACTCTTGATCTATCAGAAAATGCTTTTTCTGAAGAAAGAGAAATTAAAAACGTATTAATTATTGGGATTACTTCTAACCGTGGTTTGTGTGGGGGATTTAACAACAATATTATTAAACACGTAAATCATTTAGTGAACGAAGAATTTAAAGGAGCAAATTCACATGTAATTTGTCTTGGCAAGAAAATCAAAGATGCTTACAAAAGATCTGATGCCTATTATATCAATGATGTGATTGAACCAGTTGAAGATATTTTCAACAATTTGACTTTTGAAAATAGCTCAGTGATTGCGATGGATGTGATGAATCGCTTTACAACGAAAGAATTTGATAAGGTTGTCATTGTATATAATAAGTTTGTCAATGCAGCAACACAAATTGTAACGACTGAACAATTGTTACCAATAGTTTCCGCTGTTTCAGCAGATACATCATCAAATGGAGATTATCTTTTTGAACCTTCAAAAGAAGAAATCGTTCTAAATTTAATCCCAAAATCATTGAAAGTTCAATTGTTCAAAGGGTTGTTAGATTCAAATGCTTCTGAAAATGGAGCTAGAATGACAGCAATGCATAAGGCAACTGATAATGCGCAGGAAATGCAAAGAGCGTTGAAACTTAGCTATAACAAGGCACGTCAAGCAGCAATTACAAGTGAAATTTTAGAAATCGTTGGTGGGGCTGAAGCATTGAATAATTAAGAGATATTAAACTTATATTGAAAAGCAGAATTGGAAACGATTCTGCTTTTTTTATTTCTCCTTTTTTGAAACGTTGTCAAGAGTTTGTCGAACAGACCGTTTGGAATAAAGATTATTTATTTTGTAAGCCGCCGTTCTCGATACGTCCGCTGCGCTCCCTACTCGAACTGACGGTTGAAAAAGATTATTTTATTTTGCCGTCAGTTCTAGTAGACGACAGCCGTATCGAGAACAAGGCGAACTACTCGAACTGACTTTTTTTTCTTATCTTCAAGTAAATCTAAATTATCACAATGAAATTAATGTATGTTTACATACTCAAATGCAGCGATGGGACCTTTTACACAGGAGTAACAAATAATCTAAATCGTAGATTCAAAGAACACGAATCAGCACTTCATGAAAATTCATATTCTGCTCGTAGGCTTCCATTAGAATTAGTTTATTATACTGAGATCTATGGTCCTTTAACTGCTATTAAAAAGGAAAAACAAATTAAAAAATGGTCACAAGCCAAGAAACTTGCTTTAATAGAAGGACGGTATGATGATTTACCAAATTTAGCTAAAAAGAAGCGTGTTCTCGATACGTCCGCTAAGCTCCCTACTCGAACTGACGCTTCTTTGAACTCGATTGAGTGAGCGGTTGCGCTCTCTACTCGAACTGACGCTTCTTTGAACTCGATTGAGTGAGCGGTTGCGCTCTCTACTCGAACTGACGCTTCTTTGAACTCGATTGAGTGAGCGGTTGCGCTCCCTACTCGAACTAACGCTTCTTTGAACTCGATTGAGTGAGCAGTTGCGCTCCCTACTCGAACTAACGCTTCTTTGAACTCGATTGAGTGAAATGTTGCTTTACCCGCTGTCAGTTCGAGTAGGCGATAGCCGTATCGAGAACACAGCGGTCTTATTAAAAGGAGTTTTTCCTTCTCGAAATAGAGATGGTTACTATGATTTGTTTTGTTTACGCGTCAGTTCGAGTAGGTGATAGACGTATCGAGAACTAGCGCAAACAAAACCCCAACACCACATCCACAAATTCTTCAGGAGCCTCGGCATGCACCCAGTGACCAGCATTTTTAATGGTTACGATCTCAGAATCTGGAAATTGATCTTCAAGTTGTTCGATATCTTCATCCAAAATATAATTCGATAATTCCCCTCGAATAAATAGAGTAGGGAGCATAACTTCTTTTTCTGTTAGCCTTGACAAGATATTCTCCATTTCTCGCTCTAGAATGCTTAAATTCATTCTCCACGCCAATTGGCCCTTTTCTTTCCAATACAAATTCTTCAAAAGAAATTGACGCACACCATCCGAGTCAATATGTTGTTTCAAAATGGCTTCTGCTTCGCTTCGCACTTTTATCGTTTCTAAGTTGACGGCATGCATTCCTGCTAAAATGTGCTGATGGTGCATTGGATAGGCTTTAATACCAATATCCACCACTACCAATTTATCCAATAACTCTTTGTGTTTCTGCGCAAACAACATTGCAACTTTTCCGCCCATGGAATGACCTATCAGGAGAATGTTTTTCAAACCCAAATCATCACATAATTCCTTTAAATCCTTTGCCATCAATTCATATGAAAATTCATCGCTCCAGTCAGAATGGCCATGATTGCGTAAATCAACCAAAATCACACGATAATATTCAGCAAATTTCTTTGCATGAGTTTGCCAGTTATCAGAAAAACCGAATAAACCATGCAGAATAATCATTGGTTGTCCGGAGCCAAGTTCACGATGATGAAGTTTCATTGGAAATTTATTAAAATTCAAAAATGATTGCAAAAGTAAGAAAACCAAAAACAAAAAAAGGGGCAGCGGCCCCTTTCATAAAAAATCAGAATCAATTATTGTTTAATTAACTGTTTGATGTCGTTGATTATAATTAAGTCTGATTTAATAATAATCGAATAAACACCTTTAGCCAAATCGTTTATATCAATATTGTAACTGTTACTTCCTTTGTGCACTGTATATTCTTGTGTCATAATTAGTCGTCCAGAATTGTCATACACTTCTATTGCAACACTTCCTGTTCTTGGAGATTGAATATCAAAATTAACCGATTGTGTTGCTGGATTAGGAAATAGTTCCGAAATAATTGCAAGATCTATTTCGCGTCTTAATACAATAGTCTGAGAATAGGAATATTCACCGTTATAATCTGTTTGCTTTAAGCGGTAATAAGTAATACCCGGGAATGGGGCATAATCAAACATTTCATACTTTAATAGTGTTGTACTATTTTGAGCTCCATTAATTATTCCTAATATTTCAAAATCTATTCCGTTACGAGACCTTTCTAATGTAAAATAATCGTTGTTATATTCACTTTCTGTATTCCAAGTCAAAAGGTTGTCTTCACCAATCTCTTCTCCATTAAAGTTCGTTAATTCAATTGGAAGGGGTGTTAGGGATTGAGCTATTCCAAAAACAGAGAACCCAGAAAGCCCTGTTCTATTAACTTGAGTGGCTGTTGATGTACCACATGTACCAGCAAGAGTCCAACCTGGCATAGGGCCAATTACTGGTTTTTTCATAACAGTCCAGGCTGATGCACTATTTGTTACATTCGTTGGAAACAATGTCATGTCGTAAATAGCGGCTGTATTAGGTGATGCATCTAAAGTCCAATAACCATTATTCATTGCGTCTAAACTGAATGCAGACCCACAAGAAGTACTATTTTGAATTATTGGATACCCAGCGGTAACCGGCCATACATCAAAGCGCGAATCAATAAATGTATTCGTATTACTTGTGAAAGTTGTTCTTGCTCTTTGATAACCTTTTACAACATTTCCAACCGGCCAATTATAATCACCAGTGCCTAATAAATAGCGACGCAAATTCCCATCTACAAAACTTGCAGTATTTCCAGCTGTTACGGATGATGTTGCAGTATTTTTAACTTCTACTCTTAATGCATTTGTGGTAATAGTTCCCTGATTAAGCGCTAAAGTTCCAGAATTTATTTTAATGAACATATTAGTTGCAAGAGTAACACCACTTCCAATTGCGGCTGAATTATTGATATTTACAATATTCAAATCTAATTGAGTGGCTCCTTGATTGTAAGTTTGTATACCTGATCCATTAAATTCTAGAACACCTGTTAATCCAGTATTTGTGAATGTAATATTTCCACTAAAATTTGAAAAATGTCTATTTAAAGAAATATATTTCCCATTGGAATTGAAAATACTGTTTAAATCTGTAGTAGTGAAAGCACCTCCTATTTCAAGATCATTTAATAATGTTACATCCCCTGTAGCTGCTAATTTTGTAACCGTTAAATTCCCAAATTTACTCGTTCCAACTAAGTTCCCAGAAATCGTTTGAGTTGCAGGCCCCTTAAAAATTACAGTTGAGGTTGGAGATGCAATTAATGTCCCAAGATTAACAAAATTACCGCATATTTCTAAAGTTGAACCAGCTTGTAAAGTTAAAGTAGCCCCAGGTTGTATCGTGAGATTCCGAACTGAACGAGTTGTACCTGTAACTACAATTGGTTCATTTGATACAGCAGAAACAAAAGCATCAATATTACAAGTTGGAGAACTACAACCACCCCAATTGTCAACATCATTCATTTCTGTTGGCACAACAGCATCTCCCCCTGACCAGTATACTTCTCCAGTTGCAGCAGCAGCAGGATAATTGATTACACAATTTGTTCCACCTGTCAAAAACTCAATTCTAAATCCAGAGGTACTATTTGAGTAATTACTAACTGCTATCAAATATTCATCACCAGCAGTAGTAGAAATTGTTGGCTCATATGCTGCAGAATAAGTTACACTTGGGTCATATCCACCAACACATTGAGGGCAAACTGTCCCTGACAAACTATTTGGTGCATTTCCTGCGGTACCAATTCCCGTTACTCCTAAATAAGAATAATTGCATGCAGAAGGCGGAGCAGTTCCAGCTGCTATCTGACTACAATTATAAAAATCAGTTCCTAAAGTACCTCCAGATTGCGCAGTTTGCCAAACGGCAAAATCATAATCTGTTGAACTCTCAGTTGTTGAATTGAAGTCATTTGGAACAATATTAAAATTTAAATTTCCTCCAGTTAAAATTGGAACTCTGTACCACACAACATTTCGTTCACCTGATGCTAAACAATAGCCGGTATTAATATCACAAACATTTCCGTTACCGCTATAACCAGGGTTAGAAACGGTCATTGTTGCTTGACAAACAGGGTTAGTCTGAGAACAATCTTGACCTTGTACACCAGGTAAGACAGATAGAGTTGGATCAATAACAGTAATTGTAAAGTTTCCTGTTGCATTTAATTCACCATCAACTCGAATAAATATGGTTGAAAATGCAGCACCTGCGACTGTTAGTTGCGACATATAATTTGTTGTGCTTCCACAAGTACCATTATCATTATTACTACTAATAAAAGTAAGTCCCGCACAAGTGCCACTATAGGCAGCAATTTGAGTATTTGTTAAAGTACCAGCTGTTGTTTTAACTAAAACTTGCCCCGAAGCAGGGACAACAACACTAAACCAGATTGTATTAACATTGCCGGTTGTCCAAGCACCAGGGATTGCTGGTTCCCCAGATCCGCCCGTACAATTATTATCACCGAAAACAGAAGTTCCAATAGGTATATTTGTAGCACCTGCACAAATATCATTTGTTGGAGTTCCTCCTAATGATACTAATTGGATATCATAGTTGACATATGACGGAGAAGACCAAGTATCTACTACAACATAATATGTTCCAGCTACTGGAACAGTAAAAGAACTAGTCAACGTGCCTGATGTTGCTCCACCACCACTTGAAATACAAGTTGTTCCAGCTGATCCCGGGCAACCTGAATAAACTTGAAATCCAATGTATGTTGTGCTCGCATTTGATAGTACTAAACTCAAACAATCTGGACCTGTTGTTGTAAAAGAATATACTTTATCTTCACCAGATTCATATAATGTACCGCATGATCCAAGACTTGCATTTGTATAATCATTTCCATAACATAAAGTAGATTGTGCTGTGGCTGAATATGGTAAAGTCATTGCAACAGCATTAGAACAAGTCGTCCCAATTGGAATGCCCCCAGAAGGAGCAGAAATGGTAACGCTAAACGCATTACACGTGGGCGCTGGATAAGAATCAATTACAAGATAATAGGTTTGACCAGAAAGAACTGAAGCACAGCCTATAGATTGATTTCCAAGTGAACTTTGACTATAAGCAACACAAGTTCCTCCAGCTGTTGGGCAACCAAGGTACACTGTCATTCCAACCCAAGATCCTGCTGAAGTAAGATTGATAGAAACATTACCAGAAACGGCAGGTACAAAAGTTATCACTTTATCTTCTCCACCATAATAAGAACTTGATCCACAAACGGTGCTATTTGAAGATGTAATATCATTACCTGCACCACAAGTTGTTTGAGCGCCTGAACTATAAGGTAATGATACGCCTAATATGTTACCCGCTCCAATTGTACAAACTGATGTTGTACTAGTAATGCAAATAGTGAATGAATTAACAGCACTTACACCTGGTCCTGCACCGTTATGATAAACTCTAATAAAATAAGTTGTTCCAATTGTAAGACCTGTTAAATTTGCTGTTTCAACTGCACCGCTTCCTGTAGCGTTTACACATTGTATTGAAGCCATTCCAACAGCGCAGGGGCCAGCCATTATTTGAACTACTGCATTGAAACCTGCAACACCAGAAACAGTTACTTGATGAGTAGTGCTGTTTGCAACAAAAGAATACCAAACATCATCATCTGCTATTCCAGTGCACGATGCTTGCGGTGAAGCTGTAGCACCAAAAGTTGTTCCGTTGGTTGTTGTACATATTCCAGATCCTGCGGGAGCAGGTGTGAGTGAAGTTGGTGTTCCACAATTGTTATTTCCAGGAATAACAGGACAAGCAGTTGTTGTTATCAAATAACTTCCGGTATCATTGCCTCCAGAATTGTTTATTATTGAAACTGTAGCATTAGCAGAGGTTGAAGGGCCATTTGAAATATTCGCAATTACAATATTAAAGGATACTCCTTTACCAACATTTACTGGTGCAGCGAATGTCAAAGTTTGACCAACAATTGTCCAACCAGCTGTAATTGCATTTCCTTTAAAAGTACTTCCAGCAATAGTTGCAGTAGAAATATTTACACCTGCAGGAAATACAATTGTGACTGTTACACCTGCAGTAATTTTTGCGCCATTCGCATTATCTGTGGTCTGAGAAAACGTATAATTGGATAATGAACATCCTGTATTATTTGTAAGAGCAATACTAGTAGTTGTAAAAGGATAATTTGCTGCAGATGCCGTTATCGAAAATCCTATTACCGTTGTAATAAAGAATAGTGATTTGAATAGATTAAAAGTTTTCATGATTTTCAGAAAATATTATTTATTACATTCTCTTTGGACATCAGCGCTAGTTGCACCAATCTTCAAGAGAGGTTGATAATTTTTTGTTTTTAAGGTTAAAGCGTCAAAAGCCTCGTCAATTGAACGGAAAATATCAGTGTCATAAGAAAAATAAAACACATTCATTTTTTCGCAAAAACCAATTTTGCGAATGCCTGGTAGGTCAGAAAGTAATAATTCAAGATCACCGAATTGTTTTGGACTTAACTTTTCGAAACTCACAATTAATTCATTTGAATTTTGAGCAATGAAAGATGGAGTAACCAGATAGTTAGAGTAATTAATTTCGGATTGTTCGGATGAAAAAGTGACAAACTGATTAAACAGTATAGTCACGAAAAAAAAATAAATTTTCATGTGCAAGTAGATGTTTACTTAACCTTAAATAAGGTAAAGAATGGTTTCAAGTTGTAAATGTAAGCATAAAAAATTAATTATGCAAATCACAAGGAGCGAAAGGCTGATTAAATTATAATTGATTTATTTTGTTTGAAATAGTATTCCCGTCGAGTATTGGGTATTTCTTCACATACGTTATGAAATAAGGTTCAAAAAAAACGAGTATGGGAATTTGATTAAAAGCAGAGAATTATTGAACGATTCCGGCTAAAATATCTATTAAATTTGGAAGTGCAATTCTTGCCTCAGAAATTTCAATTGTTTCGATTTCTTCTTGAGAGCTACAAACTTTTTCTGTTGAAATACGGCAAGCTGATGTTATCGCTTCAGAACTCATTTTCCCAACTTTGAATTGTTTGTCATTCATCGTGGTAATGATTTTCACCATTTCATCTGCTGTAATGATGTTGGTGTCAAAAGAGATCTCTGCATTTTGAATTTTTTTCTTTTCATCGAAATTGATAAATTCAACACGTGCTACTCCTTTTGTTGCTTTTAATTCTTTTCGAATACTCCCTCCACAACCCATTTCGCAGGTCATTCCTTCAATTTCAATTGAAAGAACCCTATTGGCGATGACTTTAACGCTTGTTTCTTTTTGTCCTTTTTCGGTACGAAGATGAATTACTTTTGCCTCAGAAGTACAAGCTCCTAAAATCACAGCTGAAGAAATAACAAGCACTAAATTTTTCATCATATTCGATTTGAATTGGTCAAAGATAAGTGAAATGTATTCAGATGGTTACAAAATTATGTTAAAAGTGCTGCCCCGTGTTCTCGATACGTCCGCCGTCAGTTCGAGTAGGTCTCTGCCCGTATCGAGAAAAAGGGCGGACACTCGAACTGACAGGCAGCACTTCAAACGAATTATTTTACTAAATTCCAATGCCAGTTCGAGTAGGTCTTTGTTCTTCTATAATTCCCGTCCGTTCGAGTAGGTCTTTGTTCTTCTATAATTCCCGTCCGTTCGAGTAGGGAGCGCAGCGGACGTATCGAGAACAGACGGGAATTCGTATATTTGCAAAAAAAATAGCATGAAAATCAAAGAAGCAACCTTCGTCGTATCTAATACAGATCACAAATTATGTCCAACTGATGGAATGCCTGAATTCGCATTTATTGGTCGTTCTAATGTTGGGAAATCTTCTTTGATTAACATGCTTGTTGGAAATAAAAATCTTGCGAAAACATCTGGAAGACCAGGGAAAACACAGCTTATCAATCATTTTATTATAAACAAAGAATGGTATTTGGTCGATTTACCTGGTTATGGTTATGCTAAAGCTTCGAAAACTTCTCGTGCACAATGGGAGAAATTTATTTCTGAATATCTAACACAACGTGAACCCTTGTTGAACGTATTTGTGTTATTAGATTCCCGCTTAGAGCCGCAGAAAATTGATCTTGAATTCATGAATTGGTGTGGCGAAAAACAGATTCCTTTCTCAATGGTATTTACAAAAATTGACAAACTATCTTCCTCCGCACTTGCGAAAAATTTAATGAAATACAAGAAAGAAATGTTGAAATATTGGGATGCTTTACCGCCGATATTTACTACTTCTGCTACATCTGCCTTCGGACAGGAGAAGGTATTGAATTATATTGAACTTATTTTGAAATAGTTATTAATTGCGAGTTGCGAGTTGCTAGTTTTTGAACCAATACGAGTTATTAGCGGCGAGTTATAGTACATAGACCATGATGAAACCGTTACCCAAAATATTGATTGGAATATTAATACTCTTTGTTTTTATCTATACAGGTATTCCATTTGAAATTGAAAACCCAGCGATTGAATCAATCTTACGCACACTTTCATTTGCCCTTATTTTCTATTTGCTTTACATCCATTTTAAACAAGCCAAAAAATTTAACAATAGTGGATTTAGAATTACAGCCTACACAATTTTAGGACTACTTTCATTTTTATTCATAATAGGCGCATTTTGGAATGACATCTGGGTGTTTGAGAAAAATGAAAGAAATACTTGGTATAATTTGGAGGTTTGTACGAATCAATCGGGCAAAAAAATATTGAGGCAAATAAGAGAAACAAGTGGTTCAATATATGATTATAGAGATAGACTTGTTATTTATGAGTTTGATAAAAACAATCGTATTTCAATCAATACCAATGTGGCGTTTTACAAAGGCCCATGGACTGTAGTAAATGAAAAAAACAATAAAAAACAAAGAGTGTATAGCCTTGATTAATGTACGTACTATAACAGCTGTCTGGCGCCAACCCTCCAATCTTGCTTCGAAACAACGATTGACTTGAAAGAAAATAATCTTAACTTCGGAGAAACGATTTATTTAAAGAGTCGGGCCGCGCGCCAGGCAGCAAACCGTTACAAGTTGCTAGTTTTTGAACCAATACGATTTGTTGTATTCCCAACCAACTTGTAATTAGCAACTAGCAACTTTTTTTTAACTTGTAATTAGCAACTAGCAACTTTTTTCAACTTGTAACTAGCAATTAGCAACTTGTAATTAGTAATTTTTGGAACTTGTAATTACCTTTGCCCCATGGAAATTAAAGAAGACAAATTAAAGGAAGTTATCTCCCACGCGAAAGAATACGGATTTGTATTCCCTTCTTCAGAAATATATGACGGATTAGCTGCAACATATGATTATGGGCAACTGGGTTCCGAATTAAAAAATAATATAAAAGCATATTGGTGGAAATCAATGGTGCAAATGAATGATAATATTGTTGGTATTGATTCTGCAATTTTTATGCACCCAACTATTTGGAAAGCTTCTGGACATGTAGATGCATTCAATGATCCTTTGATTGATAATAAAGATTCTAAAAAGCGATACCGTGCGGATGTTTTACTCGAAGATCATATCGAAAAAATTCGTCAAAAGATTGATAAGGAAGTTGAGAAAGGATTAAAACGTTTTGGCGATGATTTCAATGAAACAGAATTTCGTGAAACGAATCCAAATGTATTACGCAATAAAGATAAAATCAATGAGATAGAAGATCGCATGCGTGATACTTTGGGAAACAATGATTTGGAAGGACTTTATAATTTAATCGTTGATTTGGAAATAGTTTGTCCAGTATCAGGTTCTAGAAATTGGACAGAAGTGCGTCAATTTAATTTAATGTTTTCTACAGAATTAGGTTCTGTGGCAGGCGATGCATCAACGATTTATTTGCGACCAGAGACGGCTCAAGGTATTTTTGTCAATTTCTTAAACGTTCAAAAATCAGGACGTATGAAGATTCCTTTTGGGATAGCACAGATTGGAAAAGCGTTTAGAAATGAAATCGTTGCGCGTCAGTTTATCTTCAGAATGCGTGAATTTGAACAAATGGAAATGCAATTTTTTGTTCGTCCAGGTGAAGAAATGAAATGGTATGAATACTGGAAAGAAGCTCGAATCAAATGGCACAAAGCGTTAGGATTAGGAGATACTAATTACCGTTTTCATGACCATATAAAATTAGCTCATTACGCAAATGCTGCTGCTGATATCGAATTCAATTTTCCAATGGGATTCAAAGAATTGGAAGGAATTCACTCAAGAACAGATTTCGATTTAAAACAACACGAACAGTTTTCAGGTAAAAAATTACAGTATTTTGACCCTGAATTGAATCAAAACTATGTTCCTTATGTTGTAGAAACGTCTGTAGGATTGGACAGAATGGTTTTATCAATATTAAGTGCTTCTCATAAAAATGAAACTTTAGAAGATGGTTCTGAACGTTCCGTTTTGAGTTTGCCACCAGCTTTAGCTCCTTATAAAGTTGCCGTAATGCCATTAACGAAAAAAGATGGTTTACCTGAAAAGGCTGAGGAAGTATTAAACCTATTGAAATACGATTACAATTGTCAATACGATGAAAAAGATTCACCAGGAAAAAGATACCGTCGTCAAGATGCTATTGGAACGCCCTATTGCGTTATGATTGATCATCAAACGATGGAAGATAATACTGTAACAATTCGTGATCGTGACACCATGTTACAAGATCGTGTTGCAATTTCAGATCTTTATAGAATTATTGATGAGAAAGTGAATATGAGAACGTTGTTGGTTGGTTGATAGTTATTAGTTGCAAGTTAAAAATTGCTAGTTTTTGAACCAATACGAGATGTTGTATTCCTAATCAACTTGTAATTTGAAACTAAAAATTAGTCGTAATTTGAACTATTATTGTTTCATTCTTTGAATGGCTCTACTTGCATATCAATAAAACTTTGAGGGTATTTTTCAATTCCGTCGAATCCAAGTTCAATGTCGCGGCCATCATGTGGAATATAATTTGTTTTAAAGAGATAATCCCAAATACTTAATGTTATCCCAAAGTTCATTCCATTAGGATGTTCTTTCGGTATTTCCTTTGCATGATGCCAAATATGCATTTTTGGATTGTTAAGAATATACTTTAATGGGCCATAATCCAATGCAATATTCGCATGATTTAAATGTCCGATTAAAATCGTGAAGGCGTGTAAAAAGAACGTATATTCTAATTTAAAATTCAGTAGCCATGACATGAACACAAATAATCCTACTCTGTAAATAATAGTTTCCATCCAGTGATAACGAAGATGCGCTGCAAACCCCATTTCAGTGACAGAATGATGTACTTTATGAAATTTCCATAGCATAGGAAATTTGTGTAAAGTGACATGTATTGACCATTGGACAAAATCTGCCAACAGGAAAAAAATCGGAAATTGTATCCATAAGGAAAGACCGGATAAATCAATCATTCCTGATTTAGGAATTCCCAGCATATTCACAAAATTTCCAAAGTATTTAGCGCTGAGAGAGGATAAAGCCGCAAATAGGATGAGGTTGAAGATGTAAAAATTAAAAAACATGTAAAATGCATCTAACCAAAAGTCCTTTCGAAGCATTTTTTGTTCTTTTCTCCATGGAAGCGCTATTTCCAGAATCCAGACAGCAATTGAAACGTAAATCAAATAATAGAAATAATTATCGTAATCAAATGGATGAGTAATAGTATTCCAAAGATAATTTGCGTAATTTTTATAAAGATGAACTACTGTTTCAAAAAAACTCATAAGTGTTATTTTTCATCAAATGTACTCGCTGATTTTCATATTGATTGTAACACGGGTAACAGAAGTATCATTCGTAATTAATTAAGATTTTTTTTCTGTTTCCCAATTTTGATTCTATAAGCAATTAAAGCTGGGATACCAAAAATAAAAAGAGCTGCAAAAATATAACCCTTTGGTGTCAAATAATAAGCAGCAATTTCTTTTGGCAAATTTCCCCCGTATTCTAAACCTGACACAAAATGTAAACTCAAAGGTCGCGGTTCGACCATAGTTGATATACCAGATTTGTAAACTATTTCTCCGTCAAATAAATTTATTGGCAGCAAAAAAAGGGGTGTTCCAATTAATAAAACACCGATTAGAAAGATATGCAGCGGTTTTAAAAGAAATTGTTTCATGCGATTTATTAAAGTCCAAAGGTACTTTATTTCAACTATTCATTTGTTTAAAATGCGAAGGATTTGTTGACCAAAACAATCTTTGTGTCAAATTCTCGTTATTTTAGCGCTTAACAAGATGAATTTATACTCGAACAAACAAAAGTGGAAAATAGTACTCCTGATCTTTGCATTGATCATGATTGGTGCTTCGCTCTTTATTTCCAATAAAATTGTTAGTAAAGTTGGAGATCGTGAACGTGAAAGAGCAACTCAATGGGCAGATGCGATTAAGAAAAAATTGGAACTGGTTCGATTAACAGATCAAACGTTTGCTCAATTAAGAATCAAACAACGCAAAGAAATTACGCTTTGGATTGACGCAACAAAAGAGTTATCAAAAGCAACGCCACTTGATCAAATTCCAGACTATACCTTTCCGTTAAAAATAATTAATGAAAATAAAGACATTCCAGTAATTCTTCTTGATAATGAGCGCAAAATTTCAGGACACATCAACTTAGATTTTGATACTACTGTAATGCGAAATTTGTATCCAAATGCAACATCAGAGGAAATGGTTAAACATTTTGAGGATTCTCTTTTAATTCTTTCTGATAAATGGAAAGCTGTTAATCCATCTTTTACAATTGAGGTGTACGAAGGTCTCTTTATGACCTATGTTTACAATGATTCAAAGGAAATTGTTGAGTTAGAAAAAGATCGGAACGCATTGGTGAATTCCTTTAATCAAGAATTGATTAACAATGAAGGTTTAGTCCCAGTGTTGTTGGTTGACGCTATAACAAATAAAGTAGTTGGTAGTAATTTGGATAAGGAAAAACTGAAGGAAGCTAATTTACCAAAAACGATTGCTGATTTAAAGCTTCAAAATGAACCCTTGTTAATCGATTTCAAGAATGGTGAAAAGAACTATTTGTATTTTGATGATAGCCCCGAATTAAAGCAATTACAGTATTTCCCTTATATAATTTTTTTTATTATCAGTTTATTCATCTTGATTGGATACCTCATTTTCAGCACGTTTAGAAAAGCGGAGCAAAATCAAGTTTGGGCAGGAATGGCGAAGGAAACGGCGCACCAATTGGGAACACCACTGTCGTCTTTAATGGCTTGGACGCAATTATTAGAAGGTCAAAATATTGATCCTATGATTACCATTGAAATGCACAAAGATTTGGATCGTTTAGAAAAAGTAACAGATCGTTTTTCGAAAATTGGCTCCGGTGCAAAATTGACTGAAGGCG
Source organism: Flavobacteriales bacterium (assembly GCA_947470515.1). Taxonomy (GTDB): domain Bacteria; phylum Bacteroidota; class Bacteroidia; order Flavobacteriales_D; family Crocinitomicaceae; genus M0103. The sequence continues at coordinate 45,079 of CANITF010000015.1, read as the reverse complement.
ATTTAAGTGCGACAGTACAAAGCGTTCTCGATTATTTAAGAGCTAGAATTTCAACAAAAGTTACATTTGAATTTATTTCGGATGAACCAATTATTGCCTTGCACAATGCGCCTTTGATGGAGTGGGTAGTAGAAAACATTTGCAAGAATGCAGTCGATGCAATGGAAGGAGATGGAAAGCTTATCGTAACAGTTCATAAAACTCCTGAATGGGCACATATCGACATCAAGGATTCAGGGAAAGGAATAAATCCAAAACAACTTAAAACGATTTTTCAACCTGGATTTTCTACGAAGAAACGCGGATGGGGATTAGGTTTATCGCTCGTTAAACGAATCGTGAAAGAATACCACCATGGGAAAGTATTTGTACTCGAATCACAAATGGATGTTGGTACAACGTTTAGAATTTCTATACCACTTTAATTAATAACAAGGCCCCTGAGCTTGTCGAAGGGTCCTTGTTTCTTTTTTAACTACATATTCTGAAAATCAACCGTCCTCATCGTTACAAATGCCTTCAATATTCTTTCCCCAATTCCAGGGACATCAATATATATTAAATAGACACCAGAGGAAACAGCGATATTTGCATGATTATTCAAATTCCAATCTTGATAAGTTACAGGGCTATCCTTGTCATATGATTTAATTAATTTACCCTGAACATTGTAAATTCTGATGAAACATTTTTCAGGAAGATTCGTGATTTTTATGCGGGTATCTAATTTTCCAATTTCATATTCCGAATAGGCGTTGTATGGATTTGGAACAACATTTATCAACTTCAAAGCATCAATCAATGCTTGATTACTATTAGTTGTAGTTCTAACAGCAGACATATTCCACGAGTACATTGGAATTCCGTTGTTTATTCCTGTAGCAGCATAGTTTTTATATTCTTTATTAACGCGTAGACGAATATGTGCATCTGTTGAAAGTAATTGTTGCCCACCTTTCAATAACGGATAGGCAATCCAACTTAAACTGCTGTATAACTCTCTTTTGGCAGAAGGGGAATTTGTTTCAACTTGAAGCATTTTTTGATAAACGGCATTCGTTGCTAAATTTTCTCCTTGAGAAGGAATATAAGCTGGAAAATCATAACCACCAGAGAAATTATTTATTTCTGCTTGTTTGTTGCTGTAAATATAAATCGGGTGCATTCCTCCCATTACAGGTGTTCCAACTGAACTAACAAGATTATCGGTTGGATTCCATATCATATCAGCACCATTGTCTATTGCTAAAAATGAATTTTCTCCAAAAGCCATATACAAACGGGCCCCTGTTTCGAGGTCAATTGCATAACCTGGAAACCAACTCATTCCAGTTCCAGTTCCATCAGGTAATCCATTTTTATTGACACTTAAGCTTTTACGCATTTCACCCGGCTCTGCGCCACCACTATTTAGAGCATCATCTCTTCCTAATTCAATAACTGGACATCGCGTCCATTTCGATTTGTCGTTTGTTAGAACTATATCAACACTTGGCAAGAAACTTAGCGAGGCGAAATTTTTGGATGAACCAGGGCTTACTGTATTGAAATAAGCTAAGGGCATATAATCCGCTTGATATCCGACAACTTTATGCGGTGCGATACCACCATTTAATAAGCCCGAAAATTTATGGTCATCATCAATTCCTATTTCGTCTCTGTAATTGCAAGGATTCAAATAAGTAGGACCATTTGGAGTGCATTCGTAAGTAATGACCATTACATCATCAAAAGGCTGATAATCTCCTGAACGAATCCAGTTTGTTGGAAAATATGAACTGTTGTCTTCTATAAAATCTAACCATCGTTTTGACGAGTCATCGAAAGAAATTGTCGCTTCAATCATATCAGTAGATCTCTCATACGTAGCACCTGTTCCAGAATAATTTATTTGTTGAATCTGAACAGAAATTCCCCATTGGGCAATAATTTGTTCATTGTTGTTTTTAATAGTTAATTCTGAAGTCATTGAATCCAGTAAAGGACCATTTTCATAAGAATAACGATAAATCACCCAACTAGAAGTATCAGCGCCATTGCTTGAAGAGCTCGTGTAATCGTTGAATTTACATTCGAAATAACCATCTGCAACGTTTAAAGGATCAACAACTTTAATTTGTAAAGGACCACCATTACTTGCATAAACCAATTTATTCAAAAATCCATTTTGTAAGATACTGCTTGTAGATGCTTCGGTTAATTCTAAAGAATGATTTCCATTTCCATATCCGTCTAATCGTGTGATTTCAGGTGATTGTCCGTAATCCAGATAATGCAACGTTCCACCTGCTTCAGGCAATGGATTATGTGGAATCGCTTCAATTGATTTCACTTCACCTGAAGCAGCTTTTCTTGAAGGCAAATATTTTTTTTGCTGTCCATCCAATGCGAAAGGGTCGTTTGGATCGTATTCTTTGAAATTATTATAGGCGTATGAAATTGCCATATAATAGTACCGTTTGAAATTCACCAATTTTGGAGTCCCTTGGGCAAACAAATCTGTTTTAACACTAAAACTGTGACGAATTCCCTTGTTTTCACCATCAACCCTTTCAACGGGAATACTTGCTGATAAATCTTCGTCGAATTCAAAATTGATTATTCTTGAAATACCATCTTCAATATCGCATTGAGCAACTAATCTTGCTTTTTCTGGATTACCGACGTCTGACAGAGAAACATCTTTGCTTTGAAGTTGAAAAATTTGATAACCTTGAAAATGATATTCTTTATCAGCGTTAGGATCAACGGCAGTAATGAAAGGATCCCTTTCTACATATTCTTCCTTGTAATTATTTGAATTACTTGCATTTGAAAGTGTCAGAATCAATTCATTTTCTAATTCTTGAATGTGCAATTCTGGCGCATGTGGTCCATCTAATACTTTAAAGCAGTTTTCAAATAAGGCTTGAGCTTTATCGTCAGCTTGTTGTAGTTTTTGCACTGACGCAAAAGGATCTCCGCTTGATGCTCTAGCCCAAACTACACCAACTGTAATATTATTCACAGCTCCTGGTTTCAGGATAAAAGGTCCTGCAGATTCAACAAAACGTCTGTCGTTTGGAACATTATTCGAAGAAACTTCTGTCCATGGAGCTTGAGGATTCCCGTTTGTCCCCCAACCTAAAGGGTCTGTATCTCCAGGAAACATAAATTGGCAGGGCATATTTGGATCAGCTTGATTGTCCGAAATATGACCACTTCCACCATAATAAAAAGGGGAGCCATCTTTCCAATACCCACTGAGATAACTATAATAATCAGAAGCGCTAATTGGATCTGTTTGACTTGGGTCAGCGCCATTCGTTGTGTTGGAATAATACAAAAATCGGCGCATTCCAAAACGCTCGTTATCAATTACTCCATCTCCAAATCCAATTCCATTTAACGCTTGATTGTATCCAATTCCAAATGCATTGTCAATTCCATCATCATCCTGATAGGGCCCTTCAAAAAAATCTACCCCTACAGCTGGTGGAGAAGCGCCATATCCTTTGTAGCCAGAATTGTCAGAATCAAGATTATCGCCATTGTAATAATAACCTAAACCACGACTGACGTCACAACCAACGTAATCATCATACGGATCACCTAATGCGCCATCAGTAAAAAATCCAAAATACGTGTTGTAAAGTGTTTGAGTTCCACGGTTTATTAATTCATAATTATAAAATGTCATATTATTGATTTCATCATTCGAAGAAAAGGAAAAAGCTTGTGCTCTAATTTCCATACCGATTGGATCAGCGCCTGTTTCAGTATGAATATTTCCTTTGTCATTCATGACCCACCAATAATTTATATCGCCATAAAGCGAAACAGAACGATCGACTTTGCATTCTTTTGACTTTTCAATATCATGCCAAGGGTAATCACCGTCTAACCAATTGTAGGTTCCATCTTGATTGTTATCATAAAATGGCGCTAAATAATAATCTTGACCTTGAGAAATATCACCATGAGCGGGCCATTCTTTGATGATGTTTGGAATTTTGTAACCCGGAAATAATTCATTTTGTGTACTTGTTCCATTTGCAGCATCATCAACACCCGCTTGAAACCAAGCATTGAATTCACGCACTAAATCTTGAGTCGTAACAAAATGTTTATCGTATTTGCTGCAATTTTCATAAGTCGTTTCTGCAAAAACTTTTGAAAGTGGCCCTGTCCAATAATCTTGACCTTCTCTATAACGTAAAGCCGCTAGTTTCAATTGATTATTTACATCAGTACCACCTAACCAAAGCGCTGCGGTAAATAATGCCATAATGCCAGAATTCTTGGGAATCTCGTACTGTGAATAATTTTGATTGGGAACTTGCCACAAATTTCCAGCTGTGTGAACCATTGCTCGCACGTTATTTAAATCAAGATAAGTTGTTGTTGTCGGTGGCGTACATTGAGCTGCTTTAGTCGAATTTTGTTTGACTTGAACTTTTTCTCCACCGCCATAAGGTTGGGCTAGAACGCTGAAAAAGCTAACTATAAATAAAACGAAAAGCGTTAATTTCATAAAATGCAGGTTGAGAAAGCCAATTTAAGGAAAATTGTTTACTTGTGAGTTTTGTATCCTGCTTTTGTCGGAAAAGCAATCTTTTATCCAATTTATTTCCCCAATCTCTTTGTAAACTCCACCAACAAACTCGTGATATCAGTGTATTCTACAAAACTCAAATTCTCATACGTATCATATACGTCGTGGTAGTTTTTATTGGGTCCCATGGTGTATATGAAAAATGCAGGAACACCTTTTTGGGTGAACCAATAGTGATCTGAATTTGCCGCTGGTCCGCGTGCTTTGACCACCGTTAAAAGTTGTTTTTCTTCATTTATTTTCTGCAATTCTTTGAATTCTTTTTCGAAAAGTGTCGCATTTACAACCGTGATACCTTCTTCACCACTTCCCATGATATCGAGGTTGAGAAGAAATGCAATTTTATCCAATTTAATAAGTGGATGTTCAACAAAATAGTGAGAACCAACTAATCCTGCTTCTTCTCCCGCAAATGCAATGAACAAGATGTTGTAATCAACAGGATTTTCTTTGAAATACTTCGCCATGCTGATCAACATTGCTGTACCACTCGCATTATCGTTTCCGCCAGGGAAATAAGTTTCAGTCCCCATGCGACCTAAATGGTCGTAATGCGCTGAATAAACAATTGTTTTACCACATTTTTTCTTTCCAGGTAAATAGCCAAAGACATTTCGAGAAGAGTAGTTTTGAATCAACTTTGCATCAATATTTACAGGAACTTCTTGGTCAAAATTGAATATGTTGGATTGAATTTGAATTAACGGAAATTTCAATTGTTCGGAGGCTACTGACCACGTGAATTTTCGATCCATTACTTCAATAACAGGTAATATACCTGCAATTGTTTCTGTCAAACCAGCCAATTTTTTCAATTTATCAGGAGAAAGGTTAGCAAAATCAAATGCAACAGAATTGTATTTACCTTCCTTCACTAAATCCATCAATTCTTGAGTTAACTTGGATTCATCTAAAGCAGTAGCTACAGAAATTCTTTTTGGTTTTAAAACCATATTACAACTTGCACTTGCAGGGTCAACTAAATAATGTACGCCTGGAATAAGCGATTTTTTACCCATTTCAATTGACATTTGATCAGGGAATGTATTGACATCCAGCGAAAATGATTGGAAATATGATTTTTTAAGGGGTTTTAATCCAATTTTTTTGAATTCTGAAACAATGAATTCAGCTGCAATTGAATCGCCTTTATTGACATAACCTCTGCCATGAAAAGCCGGAGAACAAAGCGTTTGTGTAATTCTTCTAACTTCCTCTATTTGACCGTAAGTAAGCTGAAAGCAGAAAAGAAAAAAAGGAAGAATGCTTTTAAACATAGCGTCTTTTGATTTTATGCACAAATTCTTCAACTGTTTCACTTGAATTGTCCCAATTATGTTTATTTGCATAAATAGATGCTTTCATAAGTGCTTCATCCAATGCCCCAAAATTGTCTATTGCCTTTATTGCTTCGGAAAAATCTTCACTTGACCCATCAAACAATTCGTTGATATATTGCAAACGTTCGTTTAATCCAAACGCACCAATTAACGTTACAATCTTTGCACTGCTAATTTGATTATAAGACGACATATCCTTTTTTGAGAATTTATCGAGAAATGCTCTATTTTCATCACCTGTTGGCGTCAATGTTACTTGTTCCATGACAATTTTATCTTCATGAATTCCAAAATCATCCGTGTGAGTTGCTGTCACTGAAACATGTCCAATAGTATTTTCTTCTAACGTTTCTTCTTCAACCTCTTCAACGTTATCATCAAACAAGGAGAAATCAAATGATGGATTTTCTTCAATTATTTCTTCTGTGTTCAATTCAAAGTTTTCCACTTCTTCCTCTTTCTCTTCCAATTCAAGAGCTGTAATATCAAGTTCTAATTCTGAAAGTTCTTCCTCTGATTCATCAATAAACGCGTTTTCGAAAATAGGTTCTTCCACTACTTTTTCGCTAAACACCTTTTCTTCGAATGCTTTGTAGCGCAGAACTACAGCCCGTTCGTAAACCTCTTTCGCATTATCTACAAGCGATTCTAATTCCTCTTGTGTTAGTTTTCCAGCGTTTAAATTCGCTAATGCCGCCTGAATGGCTGAAATATTTGATTCAAAAGTGTTATTGGTTGCCATGTGTTTAAAGTATCTATTTTTCAACATTTTATTAAAGTTGCTAACGTTGTGCGTGCTTTAAAGAACAAAATTAACGACTTTTAGACTGTAAAGTTACCGTCGAAGTTTGTAAGAGGCACTATACTTTTAAGAAACTTCTCTTCGTTGATTTGTTAATAACCTAATATTAGAAAAAGCACATGTTTTTAGAACAATTTCCTGGTAATGGAAGAATGAATGGTTGGATTGAAGTCGTTTGTGGATCCATGTTTTCAGGTAAGACAGAAGAGTTAATTCGCCGATTGAAAAGAGCACAATTCGCCAATCAAAAATTATTGCTTTTTAAACCGATTATTGATGACAGATACAGTGAAGAAAATGTTGTGAGTCATCAAGGAAGTAGTTTGAAAGCTGTTGCAGTGAATGATTCTAGAGAAATTCTTCAAATCTGGACCAACGAAATGGTTGTTGCAATTGATGAAGCACAGTTTTTTGATGAAGGAATTGTTGAAGCTTGTAATATTCTTGCATCCAAAGGTGTGCGTGTGATATTAGCAGGATTGGATATGGATTATTTAGGGGTGCCTTTTGGACCAATGCCAAAATTATTGGCTATAGCAGAATATGTCACGAAAGTGCATGCTATTTGCGTTTCTTGTGGTAACTTAGCTCAGTTTTCGCATCGTACGGTAAGTGAAAAAGAACAAGTTTTGGTAGGTGCTATCGAAAAATACAAACCGCTTTGCCGCACATGCTTCAATATCAAACAAATTGAAACTAAATAAAACATACGCTGATTTTTGTAAAACGGTAAAAGGTACTTCATTGACTGGAGATGCTGCCTTGATTGTCAATCAAATAGTATACGATACACGAAAAATAGTTCATGAAGAAAATACTATTTTTTTCGCTTTAACAGGTGAATTCAGAGATGGACATACTTTTCTTGAAGCTGCTTTTTCGAAAGGAATTAGAATGTTTGTTGTTTCTAAAGATGTTGAACTGGAGAAATTCCCTGGAGCACATTTTATCAAAGTCAAAGATTGCTTGAATGCCCTGCAGGATTTAGCGCATGCTCATCGAATTCAATTTAATTATCCGATAATCGCAATTACTGGAAGCGCCGGCAAAACAACGGTCAAAGAATGGTTGTATCATTTGTTGAGCCCGAGTTTACGCGTTACTAGAAGTCCAAAAAGTTATAATTCTCAATTGGGAGTAGCTTTGTCTTTATTAGAATTAAACGCTGCATGTGATGTTGCAATTATTGAAGTTGGAATCTCTAAACCGGGCGAAATGGCACGCTTGGCTGAAATTGTTCAACCAACTATAGGCGTTTTTACCTCTTTTGGACGCAGTCACGAAGAGAATTTCAAAACAACAGAAGAACATTTATCAGAGAAATTGAATTTGTTTAAGAGCGTTCAAAAAACCTTTTATCCCTCAACGATTCAACTTACTATCGAACAAAACAAAAAAATTCATGGGGTAAGTTTAAAGCCTGAAACCTTTAAAAAAGAACTGATACTTATTCCTTTTGATGATGTAGCGAGTAGGAGTAATGCGCTGGTTGCAATAGCATTGGCTAAGTTGTTTTTGGAAGATTTAAAAGTAGTGAAGGAACGAATTGCATCCTTGCCTCAATTGGCTTTGCGCATGGAAACGTTTGAAGGAATAAATTCAAATACAATTATTAACGACACCTATAATCTTGATTTAGACGCGTTGAATCATTCGTTGGAATACCAAATTCGTGTTGCTAATAACCGTAAACGGATTGTTATTATTGGACTTGACGAAGACAATTATTACCGTAAAGACCAAGTTGAGAAGGTTGTAAAGGCTTATGAACCGGATCAATTGTTTGTTATTCGTAACAATGAAAAGCTAAAAGTAAATTTTGAAAATGCTGTTGTTTTAATCAAAGGAACACGGAAAGCGGACATGCAGCGATTGGCAAAGCAATTTCGATTGAAGAACCATAAAACGTTCGTTGAAATTGACTTATCTGGAGTCCGTCGCAATATTACACTTTTTAAATCTTTGCTGCTTCCAGAAACTAAAATCCTTGCCATGGTAAAAGCGCAATCATATGGCTCTGGAGTAGAAAAGATGGCAGCCTTTTTTGAACAACAAGGAGTCGATTATTTAGGTGTTGCTTATTCCGACGAAGGTGTTGAGTTACGCAAACAAGGAATTAAACTACCGATTTTAGTAATGAATGCAGAAGAAGATGGTTTTGAAGATTGTATCAATTATCAGCTCGAACCAGCCATTTATTCGTTCAATCAACTCGATCAATTTATCAAAGAATTAATTTTTCAAGGTCAATCAGCTTACCCAATTCATTTGAAATTAGATACTGGAATGCGTCGACTCGGTTTTGAGCTAAAAGACATTCCTCAGGTTTGCGAAATTTTACAAGCGCAACCTGAAATTCGTGTTAAATCTGTTTATTCACATTTGGCTGATTCAGATAACCGTCGTGACAAACGGTTTACAGAACATCAAATCAAACAATTTCATCAAGCAACTCAGTTATTGAATCACCAGTTGAATTACCATTTTGATAGACATATTCTAAATTCTGAAGGAATAGCAAATTATCCGAATGCCCAATACGACATGGTGCGACTGGGAATTGGCATGTACGGAATGAATTCAAACCCAATTTTAAAATTGAAGTTACAGCCAGTTTTGAAATGGTTGAGTGCTGTATCTCAAATCAAAGAATTGTCAAAAGGAGAGAGCGTAGGATATAGCCGCACATTTATAGCAGATAAACCGACTAAAATTGCAATTATTCCAGTTGGGTATGCCGATGGATTCAGACGCAACTTAAGTAATGGAAAAGGCGGTGTCTATATTCATGAAACGTTTTGCCCAACAATCGGTAGGGTTTGTATGGACATGATTATGGTGGACGTTACTAAATTGCACGTAAAAGAAGGCGATAAAGTAGTAATTATTGGTGGTCAACAAACCATTGAGAAATTTGCTGCCGAAATGGACACAATTCCTTACGAAGTTATGACGAGCATTTCAAAAAGAGTACATCGCGTTTATTTGGAGGAGTAGAAATTGCTGCTAAACTCAATAATTTTGAGTGTGCGAGCATCTTTTTTCCCACGAATTGAAATTAGTGAAAATTCCTTTTTCAATGAAAAGGTTACTATTAGGGCCATTTACCAATTGAAAATCTGGCAGTAGCATAACGATTAATCTTGAGTACCAAGCACCAAATTTTTACCTGAAATCGTTTTGGTTTCATCAATAGCAATCTTCTTCGAGAAAAACCAAACTCCACCTTTTACTTTTCCAGTAATATGTACTTTAACATTTTCTTTATTGGCATATTTCAATGCTGTAATCATTGCTCCGTCTGCTAATTCAGCACGCAATTCCATTGACAAAGTACTTTCTTTTTTTGCTTTCATCTTGACTTTTTTCTCAAGATAAATTTTACCCATATATTGATTTTCGATGTAAACATCTAGATTTGAAGGCTTGATTTTTATACCAAACCAATTAGGATTAGAGACAATAATATCAGCTGTTAATGAAATTTTCTTCCCTTCAATTCCACCCATTTTTACCCCATTTGAACTGATAAATTCAGGTTCTTCAAAGTTTGCACAGGAAGTAACAATTAGAAAAAGGATTGAAAGGGAGAATAAATTTTTCATAGAGTGATAAAAAAGGGTCGAAATTCGACCCATTAAATTACTTAGATAAATCTGCAAAATTCTTGTAAAAATGGGGAATCGTTTCAATCCCTTTATAGAAATTAAACAAGCCATAATGCTCATTTGGGGAGTGAATTGCGTCGCTATCCAAACCAAAGCCCATAAGAATCGTTTTTAAACCCAATACTTTTTCAAACATCGCTACAATTGGAATACTGCCGCCACTTCGCACGGGAATTGGTTTTTTATTGAATGTTGTTTCATACGCCATTGATGCAGCTTGATAAGCAATAGAATTTGTAGGTGTAACCACTGGCTCACCGCCATGATGAGGAACAACTTTTACTCTTACGCTACCTGGAGCAATTGCATTAAAATGATCAGTAAACAATTGAGTTATTTCATGTGGATCTTGATCCGGAACTAAACGCATTGAAATTTTCGCAAACGCTTTTGACGGAATAACAGTCTTCGCTCCTTCTCCTGTATAACCGCCCCAAATGCCATTCACATCCAACGTTGGACGAATTGAACCACGTTCCATTGTTGAATATCCCTTTTCACCTGAAATATCTGTTAAATTCAATGCATCACAGTATTTTTCTAAAGAAAACGGTGCTTTTGCCATTTCTGCTCTTTCTTCATCCGTTAAGTCAACAACTTTATCATAAAAACCAGGGATTGCAATTCGGTTGTTTTCATCGTGCATTGACGCAATCATTTTTGTAAGAATATTGATTGGATTTGCAACACAACCGCCATATAAACCAGAATGCAAATCACGGTTCGGCCCTGTCACTTCGACTTCTACATAACTCAAACCTCTCAAACCAGTTGTAATTGCAGGTACATCATTTGCAATCATACCCGTATCAGAAATAAGAATGATATCTGCTTTTAATTTCTCAACATTATTTTCTACAAAAATTGCTAGGTTTTTACTACCGATTTCCTCTTCGCCTTCAATCATGAATTTAACATTACACGTCAATTCATCGCATTTTATCATTGCTTCAATCGCTTTAACGTGCATGAACATTTGACCTTTATCGTCACATGCTCCGCGTGCAAAAATTGCACCTTCTGGATGAATAGCAGTTGTCTTTATCACTGGTTCAAATGGAGGGCTTGTCCATAAATCAATTGGATCTGCAGGCTGAACATCGTAGTGTCCATAAACCAAAACTGTTGGGAGTGTTGCGTCAATAATTTTTTCTGCATACACAACTGAGTAACCTGCTGTTTTACAAATTTCAACATTATCCAAACCAATTACTTTTAGGTGATTTGCAATAGATTCTGCCGTTTTATGCACATGTTCAGCATATGACGCATCTGCAGAAACCGATGGTATTTTTAATAAATCAATTAATTCTGATAGAAATCGATCTTTATTTTCTTGGATAAAATTTTGTGTTGCGTTCATTTTGTTGACTTGAAATTAGATTTCAAAAATCGGAATTTTTCCTGTATAAATTGGTTGTAAAATATTTTTTATCGAATTTCGTGCAACCAAAAACAAGATTATCAAGTCTATAAGGTAATTCAAAAAATAAATCATGAAGAAAAATATAATTGCTGCAGTAGTTTTAACATTTTTTTCGATGTCATTAACTGCCCAAATAGGGGTAACAACAACAATGACTCCTAATCAACTTGTGCAAAATGTCTTATTAGGCTTTGGTGTGACAGCAACAAATGTAACAGTCAATGGAAGTGCTGCAAATGCAAATATACCTCAAGGAAATGCAACATTTTTTACTGCGGGAGCTACTTCTTTTCCAATTGGATCAGGGGTGTTGTTAACAACTGGAAATGGTATTGCTGCAATTGGCCCAAATAGTTCTGGCAGTTTTACAAATAATTCTCCAGCAACACCAAATGTAAGTTCGGATGTTCAATTAAATGCTATTGCAGCTGGAACTGTAACAAATGGAATAGTTTTAGAATTTGATTTTGTGCCTTCAGGTGATACTATTGCTTTTAATTATATGTTTGGTTCGGATGAATATCCAGAGTATTCTCCTTCAACTTACAATGATGCATTTGGATTCTTTTTGTGGGGACCAAATCCGATTGGACCAGCATATAACGCAACCAATTTGGCTTTGATTCCAGGAACAACTACTCCTGTTACTATTAATAATGTTGGACCGGGTGCAGCACAAAATCCTGCTTATTATGTAAATAATTTAGGCGGTGCAGCATACGGAACGGCAATTCAATATGATGGAACAACTGTAATACTTACTTCTAGTGCAAAATTAATTTGTGGAGCTACTTATCATATTAAATTAGCTATTAGTAATGTTGGAGACCAAGCTTATGATTCAGGTGTATTCTTACAAGCAAATTCTTTTAGTTCAGAAGCAGTTGAAATTGCTGTAGCAACAGTGTCGGGTGACACAAATGTTTATGAGGGTTGTTCTGATGCAAACTTAATGTTCATTAGACCTCAAACACAATTAGGAGATACATTAATAATTAATTATACTATTGGTGGAACTGCTACAATGGGAATAGATTACAATAATTTAGTAAATCCAATTACTTTCTTGCCTGGAGAAGATACAATTGTATTAAACATTACCCCAACATTTGATGGGATGATGAATGATAACAATGAATACATTATTGTAACTGCAATGACCATTTCTACTTGTGGAGATACAATAATTTCATCAGGAACGCTGTATATCATGGATTCTATTCCAATTGATATTACTGAAACTGATCCAATAGCTCAATGTCAAAATGATTCAATTTTAGTTTCCGCTTCGGCTTTAGGTTTATTTCCTCCATACACGTATGCATGGACAGGTGGTCAAACTGGCCCCACCGCATATTTCCCGACTATTATGGGAACAATGACAGGAACAGTAGATTATTATGTCACCGCAACAAATTCATGTGGCTATTCAAATGTTGATACTGTTACAATAACATTAAACCAAACACTTGTCGTTGACACGATGATCATGGGTCCAGCCACATGTGAACCTGTTGGTTTTGTTTCAGGAATGGTAACTGGTCAGACTGGTGTTCCATCCTATCAATGGACTGGACCAGGTGCTGGAAATCCAGCTTTTATTGATGCTTCAGTTTGGCAAAATTTATCTTCAGGATGGTATTATTTCAATGTGTTTGACAATGTTTGTGAAGTACATGACAGTATTTTTGTGGATATTTTGAATCCACCTATTGCACAATTTATGGCCTCACCAACTGCGGGTTGTGAACCATTGACAGTTCTGTTTACTAATAATAGTCAAAATGCATTAAGTTATGCGTGGGATTTTGGAAATGGAAACACTGCAAATGTTACATCAACAGCAGCACAAACGCAAGTTTATTCAAATAATACAGTAGTTCGTTTGATTGCTTCTCAAGGAAATTGTGCAGATACTGCATACACCTCAATAACAATTAGTATTTGTGGTTGTATGGATCCATTAGCGACTAATTATAATCCAGCGGCAAATTTCGATGATGGTTCTTGTTTTTATCCTATTCCAACAGTAGAAGTACCTAACGTATTTACTCCTGGAGGAGATAATGTAAATGAACTATTCTTTTTAACAACAACAAATTCAACGTCAATTGAGTTAACTATCTTAAACCGTTGGGGTAATACAATTTACGAATCTATAGGAATTAACCCAGCTTGGAATGGAAAAACCAAGAACGGTATCGATGTTGAAGAAGGAGTTTATTTCTGCAAGTATAAAGTTAATGGATATAATGAACAATATTTGGAAGGACATGGATTCTTGCACTTAGTTCGATAAGAAATATACTGCATAAAAAAAGGTCCCAATTGTTTTTCAATTGGGACCTTTTTGTTTTTATATCTTAGTATAAAAAGTTGTTGTAAGGATATCTAATTTTAAAAACTCTTTTTACTTCTTCGTAAATAACAGTTTTCAATTCTTCAATATTTTCTTTATCTTGAGCAGAAATAAAAACACAATTGGTATTGTTCATTTTTGCCATCCATGATTTTTTTAAATCCTCTAAAGAATAATTTTCTTCTGTAGGAGGATTTGGATCATTTTCTATTTGCTCAATAGGAATATAAGCATCAATTTTATTAAAAACAAGGATCACTGGTTTTTCTGTTTTATCGAGTTCATTCAGTGTTTCATTGACAACATTATATTGATCCTCAAAAGTAGGATGCGAAATATCAATAATATGAATTAACAAATCAGCTTCTCTAACTTCATCCAATGTTGACTTAAATGATTCAACCAATTGATGAGGTAGCTTGCGAATAAATCCAACCGTATCAGTTAAAAGAAATGGCAAATTCTCAATGACGACCTTTCGGACTGTTGTATCTAGCGTTGCGAATAATTTGTTTTCAGCAAAAACGTCAGATTTAGAAAGCAAATTCATGATCGTACTTTTCCCAACGTTGGTATATCCAACGAGTGCTACTCGAACCAATTGCCCACGATTACCGCGCTGAATCGACATCTGTTTGTCAATTTCCTTCAATTTCTCCTTCATTAAAGAGATTCTTGTTTGGATGATTCGGCGATCAGATTCAATTTGAGATTCACCTGGTCCTCTCAAACCAATTCCTCCTTTTTGACGTTCTAAGTGCGTCCACAAACGTGTAAGTCGTGGCAACATATATTGCAACTGTGCCAATTCAACTTGTGTTTTTGCATGAGAAGAACGTGCACGACTCGCAAAAATGTCTAAGATTAAAATATTTCTATCTAGAATTTTACATTCCAATTCACGTTCAATATTTCTTAATTGAGAAGGAGAAAGTTCGTCATCAAAAATGACCAATTCAATAGTATTTTCTTTTATGAATTCTTTTATTTCTTGTAATTTACCTGTCCCAACAAATGTTCTTGGATGGATCATCGGTAATTTTTGCAAGAACTTCTTAATTGTTGTTGCTCCTGCAGTTTCAGCCAAAAACTCAAGTTCATCCAAATATTCAAGTGCAGTTTCTTCCTTTAAAGAAGGTGTAATTACTCCAACTAAAACACAATTTTCTTCAACCGCATCGACGGTTACATGTCCTTCTTGCATAACGTTATCTCATTCGAAGTACATATTCTGTAACCGCAGTAATGTTCTTTTTAGATCCTAAAAATTCTTTCATAGGCGGCATGCCATTTTTTCCTTTCTCAATGAGGTTTTGAATTTCAACTGAAGAAAGTTTTGATTGAGTTAAGTCCTTTGCTCCAGCCGCACCTAATTTTCCATCGCTTCCATGACAAATCGAGCAATGTTCACTATATAAGTCTTGCGCTGTTGGCTGAATTACAATTCCATTTTCATTCGTTTTTTCTACAGTTCCATTTGAACCACAGGAAAAGCAAGCCATTAGAAGCAAACTAGAAATGTAAATTTTTAAAACCATGCTCCACCTAATGCTTCTCTAAAAGGCCATGGAATAAACGCAAGAATTAAAATTAATCCTATTGTGTACCACGTAAGTATTTTTGTATGCTTCAAATCATTGGTCGCTGCTTTTTCAGCCTTCTTGCGCCCAATAGTTATGATAACAATCGCTAAAATCATCCCTACTAGATGCTCCATTCCGAAAAAGCGATACATTCCACCTGCTAAATCACTTGACATCCATCCCTTTTGAAAAGAGATTTTATGTTTATCATTTAAGAAATACAAAACTAATCCAATCAATAATTGCGTATGTAAACTAATCATTGTGAATAGATTAATCATTTTATCTTTTTTCACATATGAATTTTTCCCTTTTGACATTAGAGCATTTAGGATGGCTACAATTAATAGTATTAAAGCTATCCAACGCAATCCAGAGTGTGTGTGTAATAATCCGTTATACATAATTTCTTTTTTTACAAAAATACACAGAAATATTAAGGAAAAAGAAAGAAGTGAAAAGTATGATTCCGATTTTCGAAATTCACTTTACTTATATCAGAAAACAAAAGAAGTTTAGATGGAAAAGAGATGAAAATCCACACTTTTGATTAAATTCACACTCTATTTTATGATTCTAATATGAAGTATTTTTTACTTTTATTCTCGTTAACTACTTGGTTCTCTTGGGCTCAACTTATTCCGCAGAATGGAACTGTTAATTCAAAACCAAAATATATTGCTTTTAAAAATGCACGAATTATTGTGTCTCCATCTAAAACAATTGAAAATGGTACTATCCTAATTGAAGGTGATAAAATCATTGAAGTAGGGATCTTGGTTTTCCCACCCGATGACGCAGTAGTTATCGATTGTGAAGGAATGACAATTGTGGCGTCATTTATTGAAACAATTTCGTCTGTTGGTTTACCTAAGCCAAATGGGAGCAATCATTCAAATAGACCACAGCTTGAAAGTTCAAAAAATGGTGCTTATTATTGGAATGAGTCAATTCATCCAGAAACAGAGGCAAATTTAGTGTATCAAATTGATGCAAAAGCAAATGAAACGTTGATTAAAATGGGATTTGGACTTGCTCTAACCCATGTAAATGATGGCATAGCACAAGGTTCTGGGACGTTGGTTTCACTTGGCTTTGAAAATGAAAATAAACAAATCATTCAAGCTAAAAGCACACAGTTTTATTCATTTGAAAAAGGCGTTTCTCAGCAAACTTACCCTTCTTCACAAATGGGGTCAATTGCATTATTACGTCAAGCTTTTTATGACTTAAAGTGGTATGTTGAAAGCAAAAGTACTGAGACAAACATTTCGTTGGATAAAATGCATGAATCTATTACTTTACCCTTTATTTTTCAAACGGCTGACAAATGGGAAATTTTACGCGCTGAAAAAATCGCTAAAGAATTTCATTACCAGTTCAATTATTTGGGTTCAGGCAATGAGTATGAAGCAATTAATGAATTGAAAAATAGCAAAAACACGCTTATTTTACCAATAAATTTCCCAGAACCTTTTGATGTTAAAGATCCTTATGTTTCAAGACACATTCCGTTGTCCGATTTAAAAC
Organism: Flavobacteriales bacterium; assembly: GCA_947470515.1. Taxonomy (GTDB): domain Bacteria; phylum Bacteroidota; class Bacteroidia; order Flavobacteriales_D; family Crocinitomicaceae; genus M0103. Next base: position 27,777 of record CANITF010000015.1, on the reverse strand, counting down.
ATTGGGAATTGGCCCCATCAAACCCGTTTATCTTGAAGCAAAATAATGTACCAATCTGTTTCACAAGTTTAGGTCAGAAATCAGCTGATGGATTTTGGAAGAATGTTCGAAAATCAATAGAACGAGGATTGACCGAAGATGAAGCATTGGCTGCTTTAACAACTGAACCAGCGAAAATGTTAAAGATTGATTCTGATTTTGGGACCTTAGAAAAAGGTAAAAAAGCTTCTTTTTCGATTTATTCTTCAAATCCTTTTCAAGGAGAATCAAAATTGATTGAATCCTGGCTTTTGGGTGATCAGAAAGTAATGCTGGATGTTAATAAACATAGTGTTTCAGGTAAATACAACATTTTAATTGACGGTAAAAAATATCCAATCGAAATCAGTGGAGAAGGGGATAAGTTATCAGGGAAAATTGTGACTATTTCACAAAAATCAGGTTTGACTGCTGACACTTTGATGCAAAAAGTTTTTGTTCAACTTGTAGAAGATGATATTACGCTTCAATTTAATATTGATGACTCTAATTGGAAAGGAAGTATGAGTCTTCACGGAAAAGTGAGCAGCAAATTTGGTGTTTTTGAGGGAGATGGGTTGACGCCAAATGGTAGATGGATTCAATGGTCGGCAATTAGAAATGATCGCAGTGAAAGTAAAAAATCGGATTCCAATAATTCAAAAGTAGACACTTCCTTTTCAGCTAAAATTTGGTTCCCGAATATGGCTTATGGATTTGAAAGTAAACCAACCAAGGAAACGATTGTTTTTAGAAATGCGACTGTTTGGACTAATGAAGCTCAGGGAATATTAAAAGATGCTACCGTAATTATTTCAAACGGAAAAATAACTTTTGTTGGAACTGGAAATTTTATAATTCCCAACAATGCTAAAGTCATTGATGCAAAAGGTAAATATGTGACATCTGGAATTATTGATGAACATTCTCATATCGCTATTTCAAAAGGAGTGAATGAAGGTGGTCAAGCAATTTCGGCTGAGGTAAGCATTGGAGATGTTGTTACGCCAGATGATATAAATATTTACAGACAATTATCAGGAGGGGTTACAGCCGCTCAACTTTTGCATGGATCGGCAAATCCAATTGGTGGTCAATCTGCTCTTATAAAGTTGAAATGGGGTTCATCTCCTGAGGAAATGCTTATTCCAAATGCTCCGAAGTTTATAAAATGTGCGTTAGGGGAGAATGTCAAGCAATCAAATTGGGGAGACAATAATTCAATTCGTTTTCCACAAACTAGAATGGGCGTAGAACAGATTTTTTATGATGGTTATATGCGCGTGCAAGCCTATCAAAATGAATGGGCAAAATATACAAAGAGTGGTTTAGATAGTAAGATTACTCCTCGTAAAGATTTAGAATTAGAAGTATTATCTGAAATTTTTCGCTCTGAAAGATTCATAACATGTCATTCTTATGTGCAATCTGAAATCAATATGTTGATGCATGTTGCTGATTCATTGAATTTTAAGGTTAATACATTTACCCATATTTTGGAAGGGTATAAAGTTGCTGATAAAATGCTAGCTCATGGTGTTGGTGCCTCGACTTTTTCTGATTGGTGGGCATATAAATTTGAAGTAAATGATGCAATTCCTTATAATGCTGCTATAATGAATGAAATTGGACTTGTTGTAGCAATTAATTCTGATGATGCTGAAATGGGAAGACGATTGAACCAAGAAGCTGCGAAAGGGGTGAAGTATGGAGGAATGACAGAAGAAGCGGCTTGGAAAATGGTGACATTGAATCCAGCAAAATTATTGCATTTGGATGACAGAATGGGAAGTTTGAAAGAGGGTAAAGATGCCGATATTGTGCTTTGGACTGCAAATCCGTTGAGTATTGAAGCAAAAGTGGAAATGACGTTGGTAGACGGCGTAATTCTTTTTGATAGTAAACGTGACTATTTAATGCGTTCGCATAATCAACAAGAAAAGGCGAGAATTATTTCTAAAATGCTTGAATCAAATGAAAAAGGAGAAGAAAATAAACCTTTTTTCAAGAAGAAAACAAGACATTTTCACTGTGACACTCTTGGAGAAGAAGGGTCAGAAGAAGAAAACACTCATTAATTTTACTACTGTGAACTATTTTAAAGCACTCATATTTATCTTCCTTATAGGACAAATTTCTGCTCAAGAGAGCCAATCTATTCTTTTATTGAATGGTTATTTACACATTGGTAATGGTGAAGTAATAGAAAGCGGTTTGGTTGGAATCAAGAATAGAAAAATTGAATTGGTTCGAAATTCTTTGGCTTATACATACAAAAAAGAGGATTGGGATACCATTATTGATTTGCAAGGGCAACATATTTATCCGGCTTTTATCGCTCCTAATTCTACTTTAGGATTAACTGAAATTGATGCAGTTCGCGCAACCAGAGATTTTGATGAAGTTGGGGATTACAATCCACATATTCGTTCACAAATTGCCTTCAATGTAGAATCTAAAGTAATAAGTACTGTTCGCACAAACGGTGTATTACTTGCTCAAGCAACACCCCGTGGAGGAGATATATCTGGGACTTCTTCTATAATGGCCTTGGATGGTTGGAATTGGGAGGATGCAACAGTTTTGCAAGACGATGGAATTCACCTTAATTGGCCAGTTAGCGCAAGTGAAAGTGGAACATCAGATGAGGTGTCAAAAACGAATAAGAAAGAAAATTATATAAAAGAAAAACGAGCTATTTATCAGTTTTTTGAAATGTCGAAACGATATACGAATACTTCTGAAAAGGCTCAAAATGACGTGAGATTGGATGCTATGATTGCGTGTTTTAAGGGAGAAAAGCGCGTGTATATTCATGCAAATGAATTGCAGCAACTTCAGGATATTATTGATTTTTCAATACATTTTGATTTACCTTTTCCTGTGATTGTTGGTGGATACGATAGTCATTTGGTTACAAAAAAATTGAAAGACGCAAGTATTCCAGTGATGTTGGTTAGAACGCATAGTCTTCCCCAAAATGACGAGGATGCTATTGATTTCCCATATCATTTGCCAGCAATGCTGCAAGATGCTGGAGTAAAATTCTGTCTTCAAAATGAAGGCGCAATGGAAACAATGAATGCACGAAATCTTCCTTTTCAAGCTGGGACAGCAATGGCATATGGAATGACAGAAGAACAAGCTATTAGATCTATTTCTTTGAGTACGTGTGAAATTGTTGGTATTGACAAAGAATACGGGAGTATTGAGGAGGGAAAATCTGCAACACTATTTGTTTCTCAAGGAAATGCATTGGATATGCGAACTAATCACGTTAATGTAGCTATCATTAGAGGAGTTTTTATGCCTACTAGTAATTTTCAAGAAGAATTATATGAAAGGTATATGAGAAAATATAAAAAATAAAAAAGAGAAGTTTCCACTTCTCTTTTAAGGATGTTCTTATTTAAAATCGAACTTAAGTTAGTTAATAAGATTATTCAATCAATAACTTTCTCGACCATTCCATTTGTTTACTCTTCATCCTGAGAATAAAATACCCACTAGGAATCTCACTTATATCTAGTGTCATAGCTGTTGTATTCTTCCAATTCCATTCTTTAACTATTCTTCCAGTTAAGTCAGTTAATTGAACTGCTTCAAATTCAGTATCCTGATTAATTTCAATAGTTACAGTTTCATTGGCAGGGTTTGGATAAATATTCCAGTTGATTAAATTGGATTCATTTATACCCAAATAAACAGCATAATTTGTTGAGGTGTAGACACATCCAAATGAATCCGTTATCGCAACTGAATAATTGCCAGTAAGCATTGCCATAATCGTATCATTTGTCTGACCATTAATCTCAAAAGCATTCAGATTCCATTGAATCGTATATCCAGTAGGAACATTATTTGCTATTAATTCTCCATTTGAACCAACAGATATGGTAGGATTAATTGCAGGATTACAATACACAGCAGTTAATGTATCTGAGAAACTAACACAACCAGTATTGTTAATAGCAATAACGTGATAAACACCTGATTGAGGTACAACATAAGAAGTCGAGGTTGCCCCACTTATTGGACTATCATTGAAATACCATTGATAACCGTATCCCAAATCTGGTGTTGACAAAGTGTGTAATGGCGAATCATAAGAAACGATAGGAGTTGGCGGATAACCATAAACATGCACAGTATCTTCAGAAATTACTACTGGACTTGGATTGATAACTTGATGTATAATCGAATATGAAATGGAAGAAGTTCCAGCGGTACACCCTCCACAACCTGTTAAATTCAAAGTATGATTCCCCATATAATCGTCTCCAAAAAAAGCGATTTCACCAGCTGTGTCATCTGCTTCCCAAATTTCAATCAAATAGATATTTGCTGGGTTTAGAACAATACTTGTTGGCCAACTTACTGGAGGATTAGTATCCATAATTATGTTAGATTGATAAATTGAGTTACCATTTTCTTTTAAAATAAAATAGGCATCTGCACTTTCGTAGGAAGGGAAACCTCCACCATAATTGCTCATTGAATTTATAGTAACATTCGTCAAAGTGTAAACATCAACTATCGTAAGGTTGTTAAAAGCTTGATATTGAACTAAATAGTCTCCGGGAACATTGTAAATTTGAGGGACAGGATTCTCTAAAGTAGAAGTATTACCATTTCCAAAATCCCAAGTGTAAGCTAATAAACCTGGATTATTGTTCGTGAAATCAACAGTAATTGGTGAACATCCAGCAGCTCCCGTCATAGAAAAACCTGTGTTTGAGGTAACGACATTGCTAGGTAAAATATCTAAATAAATTTGAAATATAAATGGATAATTATTTAGTACAGTTAAATCAGCAAGAACGGTAACGTCCACTGCATATTGCCCTGCTAATAATGGCGTTCCACTGATGTTTACGCAACCATATTGACTTACCTGTGGATTATAATCACAGTTTGTAGCAGCATTATTACACTGCCAACTCAATCCTACTGGCAACGAGACAGAAAGTATATGGAAATTGGTAAAATCATAACCCATGGTATCCAATGGCATGAAAAAAGTAACATCGGTACTATAAGCTTGACCAACATTTCCTGTTGGTAAAGTATCCGGATATATTCCAGTTTGTGTTTGTGAATAATCGATTGTACAAATTTGTGAGAAACTATTGAAGGATAGCAACAACAGCAGTGTAGTATATAGTTTTTGCATAATTAATTGTATTAAAAGTTAAAAATACGATTAAATTTTAATTATCAAAAGAATATTATTTTAAAAGATTAATTGATATTCTCTTTTTTGAAGGTTGTAAATCTTGTGTATTTTTTCTAATTTTGAATCATTCAAAATAAGGGATAATTAAATTCTAAAAAAACAGAAAATATGGCTTTCGAATTATCAAATTTACCATATGCTTATGATGCATTAGAGCCTCATATTGATGCTAGAACAATGGAAATTCACCATTCAAAACATCATCAAGCTTATACTACAAATCTTAATGCAGCAATTGCTGGGACAGATTTAGAAGGAAAATCAATCGAAGAAATCTTAGTTGCTTGTAAAGATAAACCAGCAGTAAGAAATAATGGAGGAGGATTTTGGAATCACAATTTGTTTTGGGAAATCATGGCACCGAATGCTGGTGGTGAACCAACAGGCGAACTTTTGAACGCTATTAATAGTGCTTTTGGATCTTTTACATCGTTTAAAGAAGAATTTGCTAAAGCTGGAGCAACTCGTTTTGGATCCGGATGGGCATGGTTATGTGTTGAAGGTGGAAAATTAGTTGTTTGTTCAACTGCCAATCAAGATAATCCATTAATGGGTGAAGGTTGTGAAGGAACTCCAATATTAGCGATGGACGTATGGGAACATGCTTATTATTTGAATTATCAAAATCGTCGCCCTGATTATATTAACGCCTTTTTTAACGTTATTAATTGGGAGGTTGTAGCAAAGAAATATGCTGCTGCAATTTAAGACTCAATAAAATTTAATGAAAGAGGATGATAATTCATCCTCTTTTTTTTGTGCCTTTTTTCAGCTTTTGCGTTACAGATTCAAAATCAGAATTATGAATAAAATAAGGTTCTATCCCATGTTGTTGAGTTTGTTAAGTTTTGCATGGATAATAATGAGTTTTAAACCTGCTGAAGAAACAATCGATTTAGAATCTGCTATTTCTGCCAAATTAATTTCCGTTGAGTTTATTTCAACCGGATCTTATTCTGGAGAATCATTAATTATGAAAGTTAAAAATTTGAACTCCAAGAAATTGATTATTCGCATAAATGCTGGCACTTATTTCATTGCTCCGACTAGTGATGAACAAAATCTACTAATTCCTCAAGAGGATTTGCTTGTTTTGGAACCAAAAGCATCAAAAGAAAAAATTTTAAATGGGTATTGTACAAATATGAGAAATGCTTCACCCAATAGTGATGAAGAATTTACACTCGGTAAAATTAATGTTAAAGGAATGCCAGCGTTTTTAAACCTTATTAAAGGAAAAAAATTGGAAAATTACACCTTACAATCTGCTATATGGTCATTAACTGATCATGAGCCCGTTTCAAATATTGATGGAGAAAATGTTACAGATATAGACTTAATAAGAAAGGAACTTTTTAAGATCACAGGTCAAGAAGAAACGTGGTATAAATCCAGACAAGCATACGCCATCAATGAATTTCGTCAAATCAATACGGAAACATTAAGAATCAATGGGAAGTTAAATTTTACAACAGTAAAAGGCGCGCTTATTCACGAAGAAATATACGATTCAGAAGGAAATTTGTTATTTAAATTGTTAGAATCTATTGCTAAACTTGGAGGTGAAGTTGGGTATGAATTTAACCTTAAAGTGCAAGGTTGGAAAAAAGGAAATTATGAAATTCGATTAATGGAAGGGACAAAATTGTTGAAAATGTTTGAATTTGTTGTTTAGACAAAGCTTGGTAAATTAATTGCTTCCACGGATTTAATTTCTGGGGCAATTTTTTTAATTGACTCCTCTAATCCAGCTTTTAATGTCATTAAGCTCATAGAACAATCACTGCAAGCGCCTAACAGACGTACTCTGACAATTCCATCATCTGTAATTTCTACTAATTCCATATCACCACCATCAGCAACTAAAAATGGGCGCAATTCTTCTAATGAAATATTGATTTTTACAGTTAATTCTTCTTTATTCAATTTCATAGTTCTTGTTTCTGAATTACGTTTGGCTTTGCAACTTTCACGTTTTCAACAAAAATACGAACTAATTCATCAAAAGCTTCTGAAGTTACTGTGTTTTCTTGAAAAACTGCTGGTTTACCAACATCTCCTGCCTCACGTAAACTTTGAACAAGAGGAATATGCCCCAAAAATGGAACATTCATTCCCTCAGCTAAGTTTTTAGCACCATCTCTACCAAAAATGAAGTATTTGTTTTCTGGTAATTCAGCCGGTGTAAACCAAGCCATGTTTTCTAAAATTCCAATAATAGGGACATTGATTGAATCCATTTTAAACATATTAACACCTCTTCTTGCATCTGCCAATGCTACTTCTTGTGGCGTGGAAACAATCACAACACCATCCAAAGGAACAGTTTGAACAAGTGATAAATGAATATCGCCTGTACCAGGAGGTAAATCAATTAAAAGATAATCCAATTCACCCCAATAAGCATCTGTAAACATTTGCGTTAATGCTTTTGCTGCCATTGGACCTCTCCAAACAACGGCATTATCTTTCTCTGTGAAAAACCCAATGGATAGCAGTTTGATTCCGTAACTCACTACAGGATTGATTTTTTGAACACCTTCAACATCAATCATTGTTGGACGTTCGTTTACGACATCAAACATTGTTGGCATTGATGGCCCATAAATATCAGCATCAACAATTCCGACCTTATAACCAACTTTTGCTAGTCCGCCAGCTAAATTTGCTGTAACAGTAGATTTTCCTACTCCTCCTTTACCTGAAGCAATGGCAATAATGTGTTTTACTTCTGGTAATATTTTACGTCGCGCTTGTTTTGATTCAGCTGGAATACCTTTGACAACGCAATTTACGCTTGTTTCTTTGCCAAAGACACGTTTCAAATTGAATTCAACGGCTTCTTGCATGCGTTTTTTAGAATGCAATGCGGGGTTTGAAACGTTCACAGTAAGATTAATTATTCCATCATTTATTTTTAGTTCTTCGACCAAGTTTAACGAAACAATGTCCTTTTTATAATCAGGTTCAATTATAGAACCGAGCACTTCTAAAATATTTTCTCTAGTCAAATCCATTACCTCAAAATTAAGCAAAAAAAAAGGTTGTCAATGTGACAACCTCATTTCAATTTCATAAAAATTTATTTATTTGACTTAAAAGATTTTATCGATTTCGCCATCAATTCAATGATCATTTTTTCGTACCCTTCATCACGGCTGCTTAAAGCATAAGCAACACCATTAATTATTTTTTGTCCGTAAACATGGTATGAGTCATGTTTTACCCCAACTTTAGAAGAAGCATTCTTAGAACCTTTTACAATCAAAGATCTTTTATAAACGATCAAATCTTTTTCGTCTACCAAATAATTAATTTTAAAAATTTCTTGTTTTTTAAGTTCTTCCTTTTTGTAAGCGACATTGTTTGTAATATCTCCAAAATCTTCAATGTGAAGACTGAAATTTGGTCCTACAACAATATCCCATAAGAAATCACCTTCTGCATGAATAATTTCCGGTTTAGTTGAAGCTCCAATATTGGCAGTTTCATCTGGTAACATAATGTTTGCTGGAATATTAAATCCTTTTAAACTAATACCTTTAAACTCATAATAATCATCATCTAGCGTCAATGAATCATTTTCAGCATCATTTTTAACTTCTGAACCACCGCAAGAAGAAACCAAAAGAGTAATAAATATAAGTATAAGTGGCGAAAAGGTCAAAAAGCGCTTAAGAGTTAATTTTTTCATCTGAGATAAACTTTCTAAGTAGATTGTAATCATTTCCTTGTACAAATATAAAAGTTTTTTACATCCTTTTTCAAACAATATGTTCAAGTTATGTTTTTCATTATAAAAATCATGTAATCATTACTCCTTTTTTCCCTAATACAGGAATTTCTTTCATTTTACTAGATGAAATAGTTTCAGGAAGGAAGACATACTTTTTATCATACATAATGTCGTTCACCCAAAAACTGACAAGGAATTCATTTGCTAAACCAAATACATCTTCCATGATTGGTTCTATTTTGGCTGCTTCATTCGGTAACATAACCTCAAGGCAATGTCGAAGTGTAGAAGTTTTTAAACGTTCACCTGTGTTGGCATTTTCTCCATAACCAGTGCTTGTAATAATGATTCCTTCCATGATATCATCACGAAGATTTAGCAGGTAAACATTAAAGATCTCGATATTTTCTTCATTAAAATCTTGCACTACTGCAACGCCAACATTTTCAACTTTTGGTCCAAATAATCCTTCTTTCATTCTTAATAATTCTTTTTATGAAGCTAATTTTCTACCTAAGCGAAGAAATTTAAAAAAATCCGTTGGATGACCAATTTTGGCTTCATTTCGTTTGTAGTAATCTTTGTTTTTCTTTTGCTCTTCAGGAATTACAAAGTTATCGTTTCGTTTTAATCCAAGGCGGACTATCACCAAATTTTCAGTTGGAATAGAAATAATATATTGACCTTTAATTCCTCTACAATAATAAATTGGATTTTTTTCTCCCTGATAGGTCCAAATATGTAAGCCATAACGCTTATTTGGCACATTTTCCTCTGTGGTTAAATTCGGGATTTTACACAGCTCTTTCATATACCACAGTGGAATAACTTGTTGTTTACCGTATCTTCCTTCTTGTAAAATTAATTTACCAAGTCGTCCAAAATCACGGGCAGTTGCATATAAACAACAAAATGATTTTTCATCTCCGTTTTCCTTATCAAGACTCCAGTAAGCTTCATGCTCAGTGCCGATTCGATTCCAAATTTTTTCTTGTGTATATTCTGAAACACTTTTCCCTGTTGCTTTTTCAACAATAAAACCTAGAAGTTGAGAATTCCCACTTTGATAATTAAAAGCTTTGCCTGGAGGTGTAATTGCTTTTTGACGAGTGACTAATCTATAAAGATTGGACCCATAATAGGATTCAGCATTGTCAGACAAAGGATTTGATGCGCTTTCCTCCCAATCCAAACCAGACGACATCATCAGTAAATGACGAATGGTTATTTTTTCTTTCCCATTTGTGCTGAATTCAGGAATATAATTGAATACAGGTTCGTCTAAGCTTTTAATTTTGCCTTCATCAACTGCAATTCCGACTAACAAAGCAACAACGGTTTTGGCAGCTGAAAAAGAATTTGAAACAGTATTTATAGCATGTTTATCAAAGTATTTTTCATAAACAATAGAGTCACCTTTGAAAACTAAAAATGCACGCGTTTCTAAGTTATTCATGAAGCTTAAATCAAGCGCTGATGGCTGTTTTTTGTTAAAATTTGCAGAAGGAATCCATTGAATAGTGGAATCTGATTTTGCCAGTGTAGTACGAGGAAAAATGTCTAGTTCATATATACTTGGACCAGATTGCCCTGCCAAATAGGTATGTCGAATGCCCTTATAAATGTAAAATCTACCTGACAGAATAATAAAAATATTTGCGAAAATGATTACAGCTAAAACAGTAAATAAAAAAAAACGAACTGTTTTTTTCAAAAGGCCAATTATTTTATTCGGAGTAGATGCCATAAGTATATTGGAATTGGTCAGCTAACTTTTCTTTCAAGATTGTTGCGACTTCATCCATATTTAAGGCATATCCCAATTCTCTTTGCATGGAAGTTACAGCTTTATCATCAATTCCACAAGGAATAATGTGAGAAAAATAGGATAAATCTGAATTCACATTAAATCCTATCCCATGCATTGTTACCCAACGAGAGCTTTTTACGCCCATTGCACAAATTTTTCTTGGATGAGGTGAGTCACAATCAATCCAAACACCAGTTAATCCTTCAACACGGCCACCAACAATTCCAAATTCATTCAATGTTTGAATAACCGCTTCTTCTAAAAAGCGCATGTATTTGTGAATGTCTGTGAAAAATTGATCTAAATCAAAAATTGGATACGCTACCAATTGACCTGGACCATGATACGTAATATCACCGCCTCGATTGATTTTATAATACGTTGCATCGTTGTCTTTTAATCCTTCATCATCCAACAAGAGGTTAGCTTCGCTGCCACTTTTACCTAGTGTATATACATGCGGATGTTCGCAAAACAAAAGATAATTTTTTGTAATTATTTTTGATTCACCATTCCGAATTTGAATTTTTTCTTGAATCGTTATATTGAATAATCGTTCTTGTTCTTCCCACGCTTTTTTATAATCGATTAGACCAAGGTCTACAAAATGAACAGTGGGGAGCATCTGTTTATTTGAAGTTGGCTAATTCGCTTTTTAAGAAGTCGATCACCTTAATGTCCATAATATCAACACCTTTTTTTTCAGCTAAATAAAAGGAAGCCCAATCAACAAGATTGATGAGGTATAACGATCTTTGAATTTGTGAATCACCAACTGCGTTCAATTCCATTATTTTGGCACCTCTTTTAGATATGATATCTTTTGAAATATCATATCTTTTTTGATTACGAGGGATTAAATCTTTTGTATTGAAAAAGACAACAGCAAAACGGTCATCACCACCTCCCCAACCGACGAGTTCGTTATGATTCATCTCTGGAATAACATGGTGCCAACATAATAATTTGGCGTTTTCGTTGAATTGCTGTCTTGCCCGAATTGCAACTCCTTCGTAATTTGATACCGCGTAAAACACACCAACCTTACCAGTTAAAAAAGTTGCTAATTCTTTAGCTATAGCATGAATGGATGATTCTTCGTTAAGTAATAATTGTTGACCGATTTTAATTTCTTCAAGATTATTTTCACCAATTATTCCTAATTGAATAAAAATATTAATTAATTGTACAATTGAAAAAGCAATGGCAGATCGCGGTGGATTTCCACCAGGAACTACTACAAAGTCGTAATTTTCTTTTTCACAAAAAGTTTGTAATTCTCCACCAGAACAAATTCCGATAATGTGAGCGCCTAAACTATGCGCTTCGTAGATTGCAGCTAATGTTTCTTCCGTATTTCCTGAATAGGAAGATCCAATCACCAATGAATGTTTATCAACGAATTTTGGTAACGAGTAGTCATTTAAAATTGTAACAGAAACTTTTGCTTCGTTTTCGATCCATTGTGCGACAATTTTACCACCAATTCCAGATCCTCCCATTCCACAAATGATTATGTTGTGAATAGCGTTTGTTGGTTGTTTAAACGACTGGCTCTCAGCAATCGCTATTGCATCTAATATGTTTTGCGGAAATGCGGCAATAAGTTTCTCCATAGTACTCTTCAAATCGGATGTAAATATAGTCAATAGGCTTTTAAAGACAAGTGTTTTAAAATATTAAAGACAAGTTTTAATTTTTTTATAAAAAACGAATTTTGTTTTAAGAAATTGTATTCTTTAATTGTAACTTTGAAAAAAAATCTAATGAAAGCAGGAAAAGCATTCGAAACCTTATCAATATCTACAAAAGTTGTCTTGCCAAATGACACGAATACACTTGGAAATCTGTTTGGAGGGCAACTGTTGGCTTGGATGGATGTTATTGCAAGCGTATCTGCTCACAGGCATTGTAAAAGAGTTGTTGTAACTGCTTCAGTCAACAATGTATCTTTTCGAAAACCGATTAACCATGCGTCTATCGTCACCTTAGAGGCAAAGGTTTCAAGAGCTTTTGTGTCATCAATGGAAGTATTTGTTGATGTTTTTGTAGAAGACCATGTAACTGGGAAACGCGAAAAATGCAACGAGGCAATCTATACGTTTGTGGCTGTTGATCAAAATGGTGGACCAATTCAAGTTCCAGAATTAACTCCTGAAACCGACGAAGAAAAAGATCGATATGAAGGTGCTTTAAGAAGAAAACAATTGAGTTTGATCCTTGCTGGAAAAATGAAGCCAAGCGATGCTACTGAATTGAAGAAATTGTTTTTGGAGGAGTAAACTTTTAAAAAAGTAAAAAGTGTGATTCCCAAGAACCAAATTACTTTTTCCTTCTTCCTTTTTCCTTCTTCCTTATATGTCAGGAAATTTAAATTTTTCTCTTACAAATTAACAGGAACGATTTGTTTCAAATGTTGTTCTGTTTGATACTGATTAAAGTTATTCCATGTTGGAGCAGAAGTTAATTTATTACCAATCATTAAATCCAAACAAACATTTTCGTTTTTGTATTTCTCGGTCAATACTGCGAGAATTTTAAAGAAAAAATCATCCAACATTGCACTATTTTCAAATTCTTTACTAAAGCTTGATAATTGCAATAGCTCTAAAACTTCTTTCTTTTCAACTTCATTTATTTCAGTTAAATAACCGTCTTTTAAGGTTTTATAAACCAAATTGTTCCAAACAATGCTGTCGTGTCCCCACGTTACATTTGGTAGCTTTAGTGAATGCTCGCAAATCAGAAGAATTGCGACAAGTACATCATTTAAATATTCTGCCGGAAATTCATCAAAACTTCTTATTTCAAAACCACTTTGGTACATTTTTTCTTGGTTAAAATCAAGTCCAAGATCTGAAAGGAATTCGTATTCTGTTTCTTTTTCAATCTGATCGCGCCACCAAATGTTTTCTTCTTTTTCAAACTTGAGTAATTTTCTAAAATCCTCCACTTTATAAGTAAGAATTTTACCATTTGGCATTGATTTGTTGTAGGTACCAACTCCAATGTATCGCGACATCGCACTTCGCATGGAGCCCAAAGTAAAATTTTTGTCTAAGTTGCATTTTGAACTAATCACACCCATAATATCTGGATTTCCTAGCGTTGCAATGAAAAACGGCTCAAACCATTGTAATAAATAAATGGCGTTGGAATGTGTTGCATCGAATTGTGTGTAATCGACGATGCGACTATTTTCTGTTAACGTTGGTAAGGTGATGTGAAAATGGTAGGTTCCGTTGTTGAACAAAACAAGGTTTTCCTGATTGGACATGAATTTGTTGATGCCAATATTGTAAGCTGGAAATTTCAGTTTTTCAGAAAAAACGGATGATTCATTCAACTTATCGAGGAATAATTTTTTAGTCGTTTTTAGCTCATTACAGGATTCTTTGATTGTTCTGTTTTGAAAATACATCGTAACAAATTCGATAGAATCTCCATCAAAATTGACAGAACCCATCGGGTTATTTTTACGCGTTAAAATGCTTCGAATATTATAAGGTTGGTCTTTTAGGAAAAGTTCTAAAATAGTCTCCCCTAGAAATTCAGGATTATCCAAAGTTGTTGTGTTCGCTCCTGTTTCATCAGTAGATTCTATCGCTGGCAAAGTTTTATGATTGTAATCTATGTCCAGTTTATCAAGTGAATGACTATTGATCATTCTGCTAACTTTATAATTTTCATTCTTTTCGAAAGCTTTATTCAGAATAGGAGCAAGGCTTCCAGTTTTATAGCATTTTCGATAATCAATGCTGTATCGATCGCAACCAATTTTCTCTTGTATAAATGCACCAGTAACTATCAAGGATTCCTCGAATTGCAGGTAGGTTTCATTTTCTAACCCAATTCCCCAATAATAGTTTTTTGTCTGGTTTTCTTTCATTTATAGTTTTTTCTTTTTTATGGAGCAACTAAATCTCAAGCATTCCCTCAAGAGATTGATAATTGTAAAATATTGGAATTATAGTTTTATTCAGAAATTTCTCATCTGAAAAGACAGATTGGAAATAAAAATAGAATATATAAGAAAATATAAATTCAATTTTTCTAAAGCACAAAAGTACTATTTTTTTAATAATATCGAGAAGATTAAAAAAGGCAATTATTTAGGGATGGTAATACAAAACATGTGAAGAGTACAAATCATCATTCCACCAATCATTTTTCTCATCAGTAAAGTATTTGTGATTTAATTTTCCAGCTTGAGATTGCAACGGATGAGTGACTATTCCATTCACTCGACGGGCGTTATTCTCATCCGATTCAGGAACAACTGGCACGATATGTCCTGACAATCCAACTTCTTTTCGTTTGGCACAAATAATACCAACTCCACCATTTTGATTTACTTCGTTTTGTATTTCTTCAACGGTCAACAGTCTTTTCCATCCGAAACTTGCTCCCCATTTTAAAAACCAATCGTGGATAGCGCTTGAATAAATATGATCTACCGTTTCTCCGAAAATCGCTTCAACTTGTTCACCATTTAAGACTCTTTCCAGTGCTTCATCTGTCCACCAAACAGTTGGTAAATAGACTCTCGAAAAATAACAATAGTCAAAGCTGTAAACATTGCAATAGGTATCTTCAATGGTTCTTTTATATCGAAGACTTTCTTCAACATTTAATTTTTCTATAAGCTGTATAAAGCTTTCTTTTTTGGAAGCGATATTCGTCATGTCTCTAAACGCAATACTTGAATCACTCATTGGAGTGTACTTCATGATTTGAGAATCTAAACGAGATGCTGGATCGGAAATTAATTCGGCTTTTTTTATGCGAGGATCTGAAACAGAATCTTCTACTAGAGGCTCAAAATCAATTGTCATAGTATCATTGTTCATTTTAGCTGTCTTGAATTAACAGTTAAAAGTAATGAATATGATTTGTGATTTTTGAAGGCTTTTTATTACTTATTAACATAGTTATTCAGAATTTTGATTCTTTTTAATTTAGTACAACTGAATTTTTCTAATACATTCTTCATAATAATACAAGTTAAACGTGGCTTGTAACAAGTCATTATTATTGATTTAAGTAATTCAAAAGAAAATATTCATGTACACAATTTAGCCAATCTTGTTCATAATATCATCACTTATCGCTTTTGCATCCTGCAAATTCATGCAATTAAAGTGACCTTTAGGACATTCTTGAAAACCAATTTTGGAGCAAGGTCGGCAATTCAATCCTGTTACTTCGTGAATTGAGTATAATTCAGGATTTTCAGGAAAATAAGGATGCATTCCTAAATCCGGAACGGTATTTCCCCAAACACTGATTGTTGGAGTTTGAAAGCAAGAAGCAATGTGCATCATTCCAGTATCATTTGTCAGTAAAACACGTGATTGTTTCACAATACTTGCCGATTGCACCAAAGAAAAAATTCCACAAGCAGAGAAAATAGGTTTATCTGGAAATACGGCCAAAATTGAATTTGCCAGCGCTTGATCCGTTTCACCACCAATTAAAATGATTGGCTGATTTAGTTGTTCAATTATTTCCTTTAATTTTTCTAAAGGCATACGCTTCGTCGCAAATTGAGCACCGATTGCAATGGTAATGTATTTCTCTGAAGCAAGCTGAAAATGATCTTTTAATTGAATTTCGTCAGATGGCTGAATAAAGAAATCACAGGGTTTATTGTCATTTTTGACGCCTAATTTTTCTACTGCTTTGAAGTAACGATCTACAATATGAATTTTAGGCATTTTGTTGCGCTTCAAATTCACCAACATCCATTTTTCAAAATTCAATTTAGGAAAAGAGTAGGATGGACGACCCAATTTGGTTTTGAGTTGAAACGTGCGTAAATTTTTATGAAGGTCAATTACATAATCGTATTGTTCTTTTTTCAAAGTAGCAATAACTTCAGAAATAGACGAGTCAATCGTGAAAATCTTAGAAATATTGCTGTTATGTTCTAAAATCCCTTTGAATGCTTTTTTGGTGATGAAATGGATTTCACAGTTCGGAATTTGTTGTTTTAAGCAACGCACAATTGGAGTCGTTAAAACAACGTCACCAATAGAACTAAACCGAACGACAAGAATTTTCACAGATTAAAGGTAGATAAAGGATTCTTATTTTTTAGAATGTTAGCATTTAATGTCATAATATCATTTGCATTGTGAGGGTTTAGCTTTTTGCACCTTTTTGTTTTGTCTAACCTTTAAATCAAAGATTTTTGTATTCTTCATAAATTAAGGACATAAAGGAATGGCATCGGTTACTTTCTTCTTTCAATAGCGCTTTATTATAAGTCAAATCTGGATAATTTTTAGCGTCCATGTGGTAAGTGAAATTACCTTCCGGAGTAACCCATCCGTAACCTCGACTGATTGCATAGAGTGCAAATTGTGGACATTTGGGGTTTAATAGATCCTTGCTCCAATAGTACCGTTCAAAATCGCCATCCATTTGATAAAGTAAAGTTCGAACGATATCTGATTGTGATCCAAGTGTTTCAATTTTTTTACCACGAAATTCTTTTTTCAAAGGCTCGCCATATATAAAAAGTGGAATATGAAAGTAGGCTGTTAAATTTGGGTTTTGTACTGTTGGTGAAGCATGACCATGATCTGCTACAAAAACGAAAATAGTATTCTTATACCAACTATGGTTTTTGCATTTTTTGATAAAATCAATTAGACATTTGTCTGCATAGTACATGGAACTCATGTAGTCGGATTCGCTACCCTTCCATTTTTTTGTACCACGATTTGGAAAATCATATGGTGAATGAGTACTTCCCGTAAAAGCACAATGCATGAAAGGTCTTTTTGTTAGGTCCATTTTCTTGATCAGAATTTTGAATAAATCCTCATCGTAATAATTAAGTTTTCCGCGGTTTAAGTTTTTTGGAAAATCATTTTCATCTTCAACAACGTCAAAGCCGTGATCGGTAAAATAACCTCCGATATTTCCATATTTCAAATCTCCACTGAAAAGATAGTTGGAATTATAGCCCCATTTCTTAAGATCCTGATTAAACGATGGTATTTTTCTATGTTTATCAGGTTGCATTGATATAAAAATCTCGGGTAATGCAGGATATCCGCTAAACACTGTTGAATTTCCAATCTCAGAAGTTCCACCAGTTGCATAAATGTTAGTGAAGAGTAACCCTTGCTTCGTAAGTTTATCGAAATTCGGCGTTGCTCCTTCAATTCCTGACAAACTACCCATCGCATTGGCTGACCAACCTTCCAATATTATAAAAACGATATTTGGGCGCTTATTTTTAAAAATATAGTGATCATGTTGAATCGGGTAAGAATAAAAATCACTTAAGTATTTTTTACTTGCTTTTTCTGAAATTAGTGGAAATTGCACACCAGTTTCGCTCCTATTGTATAGCATGAAACTTTTAGTGAAAAAATAAATAGAGTTGACAGATAAATCATTCGTAACATAATCCTTTGTGTAGTAGGCGGAATCAATATTAATTGGAATTTGCTGCGTGCCACCTCGACCAATAAATATGAAACCAGTGCCAAAAACAGCAATAAAGAGAATGGCAACAGGAATTCTAATTAACCAACTTGAAGAATTTGAAATCAATTCTAACTTAAAAAACCAACGCATCAATTTATTGCCAAAAACAATTTCTAAAGTTGCATATATTGCAAACCAAATTATCATTCCATAATCAGCAGTTCGGACAACTTCATCTGGGTTTAAAAGATGCGTAAAAACTCTAGTCGTTAATTTGTGATTCCATTCTGGATAGGCATTAATTTCTCCGCCATGTATAAAGGAACAAATTAAAACTTCAAGAAATAAAACACTGTAAAAGATACGTTTAGTCCATTTTGAAGGTTGTATATAATTTATTGCCAAAATAATTAAAGGAAGGAAACTTAGTAATGCAGCCGTTGCAAGGTCTAAGCGCAATGAATAAACAAACGCCAAAAGCCAATCAATGAAAGATACATTTGCAAACTTATCCCAGTTGTGAATCGAAAATAGAATGCGCTCAAAATCAAAAACAATTACCCAAAATAAAAGCAGTTTTAATATATTAAAGACTGTTTGTTTTATCAAATTCATTTTACAAAGATACAGAGAATTCGGAATTGATGATTTTAGATTCGGAATTAGGTTATATTGTCACAGTAATCTTTTTTCTGTTACTTGTGTTACAATTTTAAACGATTCTTCTCTTTACCTTTGAGGAAAAATTGAAAAATGGGTAAATTCAGTGATATTGTAAAATCAGAGATTCCAACGCTTGTTGATTTCCATGCTACATGGTGCGGGCCTTGTAAAACAATGCACCCAATTATGGATCGTTTAAAAGATGATTTGGGAAGTAAAATTCGCATTTTAAAAATTGACATTGATAAAAATCAAGATGTTGCTGATAAATTCAAAGTGCGCAGTGTCCCAACATTTGTTCTTTTCAAAAAAGGTGAAATTCTTTGGCGTCAAAGCGGTGCGATGGATATTAATGCCTTGAAAAATAAAATTAAGCAGGCGATTTAATTACAAGTTACAAGTTACAAGTTACAAGTTACAAGTTACAAGTTACAAGTTTTGCAATCTATGCGCCCTATGTGCCCTATGTGTCTATGTGGTTTATTTTAATTACAAGTTATAAGTTATAAGTTATAAGTTATAAGTTACAAGTTACAAGTTACAAGTTACAAGTTACAAGTTTTGCAATCTATGTGCCCTATGTGTCTATGTGGTTAATTTGAATTACAAGTTACAACTGTGACTCCTAGATCAAATTACTTTTTCCAACTTCCTTTTTATGAGATGCGTCGTTTTATCCTAATGTCTTAATTTCCTTTGTCTTTTTCGAAAAACGGTTTAGTTCTCACTTATTACAGATATTGTAACCTTCTAAAATTAACTGCGTAACACGCTGATATTATTAATTAGCGTTAAACTTGCAGATATAATCGGAATCTTCTACTTTTGCGCCCTGTTAAAAATTAACAAAATTTAAATTTATGGAATCAATAATGATTTATGTGCCTATCGCAATGGCAATAATTGGTCTGCTTTTTATGTGGGCAAAACGTGCTTGGGTTTTAAAGCAAGACGCAGGTGATGGTAAAATGAAAGAAATTTCAGATTACATTTATGAAGGAGCATTAGCTTTCTTAAAAGCAGAATATCGATTGTTGGCAATCTTTGTTGTTTTAGCGAGTATTGTTTTAGCTGGAATTTCTTTTATCGTTCCAACAACACACATATTAATAGTAGTAGCATTTATTTTCGGTGCATTTTTCTCAGCTTTAGCTGGAAACATGGGAATGAAAATCGCTACAAAAACAAATGTTAGAACAACTCAAGCTGCGCGAACAAGTTTACCACAAGCATTAAAAGTATCTTTCGGTGGTGGAACAGTTATGGGACTTGGTGTTGCTGGTTTGGCAGTTTTAGGTTTAACAGCTTTCTTTATTTTCTTCTTCCAGTATTTTATGGGTGGAACATGGGGACCTGATGGAACTGAAAAAATGACAATCGTTTTGGAAACTCTTGCTGGATTCTCTTTAGGAGCTGAGTCAATTGCATTGTTTGCACGTGTAGGTGGTGGAATTTATACGAAAGCTGCCGATGTTGGGGCTGATTTAGTTGGAAAAGTTGAAGCTGGAATTCCAGAAGATGACCCTCGTAATCCTGCTACAATTGCGGATAACGTTGGTGACAATGTTGGTGATGTTGCTGGAATGGGTGCCGATTTATTTGGTTCTTACGTTGCAACTGTATTAGCAGCAATGGTTCTTGGAAACTATGTGATAAAGGACATGGGTGGTATGATCAAAGATGCTTTCGGTGGTATTGGTCCAATTTTGTTGCCAATGTCAATCGCTGGTATTGGTATCGTAATTTCTATTATTGGAACGTTCTTAGTAAAAATAAGCAGTAATAATGCGAAAGAAGCGCAAGTTCAAAGAGCATTGAATATCGGTAACTGGGTATCTATTGCTTTAGTAGCTGTTTCTTGTTTTATTCTTGTAAACTGGATGTTACCTGCTAAAATGCAAATGAATTTCTATGGAGAAGGTTTAAAACCAATTTCTTCAATGCGTGTATTCTATGCAACGTTAGTTGGTTTGGTTGTTGGAGCAGTTATTTCTTCCGTTACTGAGTATTATACTGGATTGGGTAAAAAACCAATTTTAAAAATCGTTGAAAAATCAAGTACTGGAGCTGGAACAAATATCATTGCTGGTTTAGCAACAGGTATGATTTCTACTTTCCCTACAGTAATTTTATTTGCTGCTGCAATTTGGACTTCATATGCATTCGCTGGATTCTATGGTGTTGCTTTAGCTGCTTCTGCAATGATGGCTACAACAGCTATGCAATTAGCAATCGACGCTTTCGGACCTATTTCAGATAATGCTGGTGGTATTGCTGAAATGAGTGAATTACCAAAAGAAGTTCGCGAACGTACAGATATTTTAGATTCAGTTGGTAACACAACTGCAGCAACTGGAAAAGGTTTTGCTATCGCTTCTGCGGCATTAACATCACTTGCATTATTTGCTGCTTATGTAACATTTACTGGAATTGACGGAATTAATATTTTCAAAGCGCCAGTTTTAGCAATGTTATTTATTGGGGCAATGATACCAGTTGTTTTCTCTGCATTAGCAATGAATTCTGTTGGTAAAGCTGCAATGGACATGGTTTATGAAGTTAGACGTCAGTTTAGAGAAATTCCAGGAATCATGGAAGGAACTGGTAAACCAGAATATGCGAAATGTGTGGATATTTCTACAAAAGCTGCTTTACGTGAAATGATGTTGCCAGGGGTTTTAACAATCGGATTCCCAATTGCAATTGTATTATTAGGAGTATTGATTTATCCTGAAAACTATAAATTAGTTGCTGAAATGCTTGGTGGTTATATGGCTGGTGTTACCGTTTCTGGTGTTCTTTGGGCAGTTTTCCAAAACAATGCAGGTGGTGCTTGGGATAACGCTAAGAAATCTTTCGAAGCGGGTGTTATGATTAATGGTGAAATGACTTACAAAGGTTCTGAAGCGCACAAAGCTGCTGTAACTGGAGATACAGTTGGTGATCCTTTCAAAGATACTTCTGGTCCTTCAATGAACATCTTAATTAAATTAACATGTTTGATTGGTTTGGTAATTGCTCCAATCTTGGGTAATGGTCATAACGGTGAAAAGAAAGACGCTGCTTGTGGAACTAAAATGGAAGAATGTCACGGAAAGTCATCTTGTAAAGGTGATATGAAAACGTGTGACGCTCACATGAATGGCGAAACAATGATCGGGAAGTGTGACATGAGCAAATGTGCTAAAATGACTAAAGACCAGTGCGCAGCAATGTGTGATTCATTAAAATGCACACCTAAAGAGAAAGAAATGTGTTTAGCGCATTATGATGCAAATGGAAAATTCATGGGCGGTAATGAGTGCACAAAGAAAGCTGCTTGTTGTGCAGATAAATCTGAATGCAAAGACAAGTCAAAATGTAAAGACAAGTCGAACTGCAAAGAGACATGTAAAAAATAATTCGTGTGAACGAAAAACGAGGGACATCGAAAGGTGTCCCTTTTTTGTTTTCGTAATACCGATTGTGTTTTCAATACCGTTCAAGAAATATCGAACTTATTTCAAACTACATCGGCATTACACTTGAAATTGATTGACAAAGCGAGAACTATGGTTGGTGTAACTTTTTCATCACGGTTCGTTTTTTGATATATTTAGCCCATGCGTTTTTTAATTCTCGTTTATACACTCTTTCTTATTTCGAATTCATTCGGGCAAATCGTCTTTGAAAAAATAAAGCATGATTTTGGCGATTTAGAAGCATACAGCGATCGATTTGTAGATATTGTTGTAACGAATAAAGGGCCAAAGAAAGAATACCTCCTAAGCGTTAAAAAACCACTTGATGTTGTTTATCTTGTAAATGGTCAATTCATAGAAAAAGACAGCTCGTTAATTGTGCGTTTGCAAGTGAATCCCCAAGTAAAAGGGAAATTTTCCTACGACATCGATATCTATACAAGTGATAAAGAACTTCCAACTAAAATAAAATTAACAGGAAATTTAAAAGATTTATCTGTTGATAATTCAACGGCTTTTACTGCTTGTCCCGATTTTTCATCCCGACCAGGAGGCAAAAAAGCCAATCAATTTGATTTAACTGTTGTTACCATCGACAAACAAACGAAACAGCCTTTGTCTAAATCAGAAGTTACAATGATTCAAAATGGGCAACCAATTTGGGCGCTTGAAACAGATAAAGTCGGAAAAATCAAAGAAGAAAGTACGCTGGGATTGACGTATTTCTATGCAACACATTCGGGTTATTTTCCAGCTGAATTAGGAGCGTATGTAAATTTTCAACGTAATTATATTGTGTTGGAATTGGAAATGAAACCAGAAGAGATTGTTCCCATTCCAGTAATTAATGATCCCATAGTTGTTATTGATCCACCAATTGAAGAAGAATTGACTCCTATTCAAGTGGAAGAACAACTTCAGGAACAATTGAGTGAAGAAATTCCAACAGTTCAGTCTCATGAAATTCCTGTTCAACTTGCTGAATTAGATAAGGAAAATTTTTCTGATGAATATTTTAAACCTGTCAATGTGGTTTTTGTATTGGACGTTTCAGCCTCAATGAATCAAGGTGAAAAATTGGAATTAATGAAATATTCTTTATTACAATTAACAAGTATGTTGCGCCCGCAAGATAAAATGGCAATTGTAACGTATGCTACAGAAACTCAAATTTTACTTAATCCTACGTCAGGAGCGAATAAAGATAAGATTACGGAGCAAGTTGCCAGTTTGAAAGCAAATGGTATGACGGCAGGAGGAGCGGGCATTAAATTGGGTTATAAACAAGCGCTGAAAGGAATGTTGCCAGATGGAGCCAATCAGATAATTGTTATAACTGATGGTGCGTTTAACCGTAATTCGGATGATTACAAGAAATACATTAAGAAATACATTAAAAAAGGAATTACTATGTCTGTTGTGGGAATCAAGAACAAGGATGTGGATGAAAAAGAGATGAAGGAAGCAGCAGAATTAGGAGGAGGAAGATATGTTCCAATCTTTAAGTTAGTCGATGCCCAAAATAATTTAAAGCAAGAAATCAGGTTGAATTCGTTTAAAAGATAACTTCAACTGTAATTTTACATGCTGTTTAAGTAAAAACACAGACTAATTTTAACGTAATTACCCCTTCTTTTTTTCTTACAACCGTATTTTCTTTTGAAAATCAATCCAATCTATTTTCATTTGTAAGACCAATTCATAAGGGTAGAAAATGGCTTAAATATATAGAGTCTTTTTTAGTTAAATAATTGTTTGCATAGTTTAGGGTTAGGTTAAAAAGTCATTCGTGAAAACGAATGACTTTTTTTGTTTTTACGAAAATATTATCTCAATTAACATCTCGAATAAGATTTTTAAAAGCCTTTAAAAATAGCCTTTTGGCCGATTTTAAGTAGAACTACTTACCACTTATCAAACATCTACTTAGTAGCACGTATGTGACACTTTGTATTTTGATTTCCTACAAGCAAAAAGCGATTTTTTATCTAAAAAACAGGGCAACATTTGTCTCATGAAACTTTTAAAACATGTTATTATGAAAACAAAAATCGCTACAACAAAAATTACAAAATCCTTAATAGTAGGATTAAGTTTAATGTCTGGAACTCTTTTCGCACAATCTAGTTCTGTATGGACAAGTATCTCTGATTATTCAAAAATCGGAATCCGCACTGAAAACGGAAAATTGATTTCTTCCAATGCGGAAGTAAGTGCACTTATTACTAAGTTGGATATTACAACTATCACAAAAGCTTTTCCATCATCACGTAACGCTGGTCTGACAAATGTTTACGAAATTGGTTGCAACTGTGATGAAAATGATTTATTACAACAAGTATCAAAATTATCAACGGTTTTTGCTAGACCGGAAATAGCTCCTAAATATGAGTTATTAAATACACCAAATGATTACTCAATAGCATTTACTAACGACTATGCGTTAAACTTGATCAATGCTCAAGATGCTTGGGGAATTACGAGAGGAGATTCTTCTGTAATAATTGGTATTTCAGATTCAAATTTTGATTTGAACCATGAAGAATTGGTTGGGAAATATACTTATGTAACACCAGGTATGATAAATTCAAACTATTACCACGGAACAGCTGTAGCAATAACTGCTGCTGGAAATACAGATAACTTAATGGGAAAAAGTTCAATTGGATTCAATAGTTCATTACAATTAAGAGAAATGAATTATAATGAACTATTGTCAGCGACCTATTCAGGTGCAAAAGTTATTAATGTTAGTTGGACTTCTGGATGTTATTATAATACATACGCACAAACGGTCATTGATGAAGTATATAATAATGGGACAGTTATTATTGTTGCAGCAGGAAATGGTTCAACATGTGGGGGAGCATCAAATTTAGTTTATCCAGCAGCACATAATCACGTTATTGCAATTAGTAGTGTTGGTCCTTTAGATAACCATGAGAGAACAATTGGAGATCCAGCATCAACACATCAACACAATAGCTCAGTAGATCTTTGCGCTCCAGGTTATGATGTTGCATTGACTGTTGCAGCTGGTTGGTATTTAACTGGTAATGGAACATCGTTTGCTGCACCATATGTATCAGGGACAGTAGCTTTAATGTTAGCTGTTAACCCATGTTTGACTCCAGATGACGTTGAAATGATTTTAAAACAAACAGCAGTTAATATTGATTCTATTAACCCATTATATGCTGGAAACTTAGGCGCTGGAAGACTAAATGCATTCGCTGCAGTTCAAATGGCATCAACATATAATGTAATGACAATAACGAGTTCATCAAGTTTAGATTGCTCGAATTTTAATCAAGAAATTTCACTTCAAGTAACAGGTGGATATGCGCCATATTCAGTTAGTTGGAATTCAAATGAAACAGGAATGAACATAGCTAATGCTCAAGGAGGATTTCAATATACAGCAGTAGTTACCGACAGTAACGGTTGTGTTAGAAATTATACTACTTCAATTGCAGCAATTTCACCATTATCTTTTGATGCACAAATTAATAATGTGAATTGTAATGGAGAAACTTCTGGTAGTATTGAAATCGCTGTTACAGGTGGTACTTCAGGATACTCATACTTATGGTCAACTGGAGAAACTTCAGCAGATTTGTATAACCTTGGAACTGGAAACTATCAAGTGAACATTATAGATGGTCACGGTTGCAATGTATGGGCAGATTTCACAATCACACAACCTTCAGTTTTAACTGCATCGACGGTTCATCAAAATTTAACACTAGTAACAGTTGGATCAATTGATTTAACAGTAAACGGCGGAACACTTCCTTATTCTTATTCTTGGAACAATGGTTCAGCAAGTGCTGATTTAACATCTGTTGCTCCTGGATTCTATGAAGTAGGAATCACAGACGCACATGGTTGCTCGGTTTCAACGAATGTATTTGTATTGGATAATCAAATGTCTGAGCATGAAAATATTTTATCATCAATGAATATTCCAATGGATACTACTACAAGTCAATTAATCATTAATCCAACTGAAGGTACAATGGGAATTAATGAAATAGCTGAACAATCAGTAACACTATACCCAAATCCAGCAATTGGAGTTACACATATTGAATGGAATGGTTTAGAAATAACTTCTTTACAATTAATTGATATGACAGGTCAAATAGTTTCGACTACAGTAATTAATAGTATTACTTCAAATTTCGAATTAAACCAAGAAAAAGCAGGAGAATATTTTGTAAAAATGAATCTTTCAAACGGCAGCTCAGTGGTAAAGAAAGTAACATTTATCTAAGTAGTTAGAAGTACAGATAACTGCATAAAAGTAAACGAAATGAGAATCGAGATAATAAGTACATGTATAATTAGTCTATTTCTTTTGACCGGTCATGAGAGTGATTCAATAGAAATTACCAAAACAAAAACAAGTACTAAAATAGAATTAACAGAAAACAATGTTGAATTGAGTTACCAATCGAATGATTTAGATTGTGATCAATAAAACAAAAAATAATAGTTGATGTTTAAGTAGTGGTTTACATCAATTTAGTTTCAAATAAGTAGTAGTTTAATGTTTCAAAAGAAAACGCCGCAGCTTCAGACCCTGTGGCTTTTTTTATGGATTTAAAACACAGATTTTAATTAAACCTATTATAGATATCCTTTATCTTTAGCCCAACTGCTTAATTGCGCTGCATTGGGGATGTTGAGTTTTTTAAGGATGTTGTGACGGTGTGTTTCAACTGTTCTTGGAGAAATGAAAAGTTTATCCCCTATTTCTTTGGACGTTAGACCTGTTGCAATCAATTTCACAATATCAATTTCCTTTAAGGTAAGTTCCTTCTTGGATTCTGAATTATCAACATCTAATAAAGAATTGAAATAGCGATCTTTGATTTCATTTGCTATATAAACTTCCCCAGCGTGCACTTTTTGAATAGCTTCTATTAATTCACTTTTTGTCGTGTTTTTTGTCAAATATCCTTTTGCTCCTTTCGAAAGAAACTTTTTCACGAATGTAATATCATCGTGAAGCGATAAACCAATAACGCGTGTTTTTGCCAAATCATTGTGAATCATTTCGGTAGCGTCAAAACCATTACTTTCTTTTAAGTTGATGTCCATTAAGACAATATTGGGTTTGTGCTCTATGCAAAAGTTATACGCCGAAGTTGCATTATCAGCTGTTCCAACCACTTTAATACCAGCAGCATTTTCTAAAATTGAAGACCATGCTTCAGCGATTAGTTTGTGATCATCAACAATTAATACATTTATTTCAGTTTCCATGAGGATTGAGAATTTATTTCAGCTTCATTCAAAAATACTTAATTCATTATTAAAAAAAGGTAAAAATTGAACAAAAATTCTATTTGGAATTTTTGAAAGTCCTTTTTTCATTTTAAATTAAGAGAGATCAATAAGAATA
>CANITF010000014.1 GCA_947470515.1 Flavobacteriales bacterium | reverse complement strand
TTCTGTTTTTTTAAGTCTTGGTAGTAATCTTGGCGATCGCTATTTCAATCTTCAAAATGCCGTTTCAGAAATTTCGAATCAGATTGGAAAAATAACTGCCATTTCGCCAATTTACGAGACGGAACCTATAGGATTTTCTTCGACCGAACTTTTTTTAAATGTTTGCGTGCAAATTGAAAGTTCAAAGAGTGCATTTCAAATCTTAGAAATACTTCAAGAAATCGAAATAAAAGCAGGAAGAATTAGTAGTCAAAACCAAGGATACATTTCTAGAATTATAGATATTGATATCATTTTTTATAATCAAGAAACGATAAAAACTGATAAATTGACCGTGCCACACGCCAGTTTCCGTGATAGATTATTTGTTTTATTACCATTGAATGATTTGAATAGTCAATTTGTAGACCCAAAAACATCTTTAACAATTAAACAATTAATGGATAAATGCACTGACAACAGTAAATTAGTCAAAATTAAATTGTTACTAAATTTTTAACATTTAATCGTGAAATTATTTTTTAACACAACTTTTTTGTTTAATATTGTCAAGATATTTGAAAAAAATAAAAAAAGCATATGAAAAACCCAAGCATTAAAGGTTTAGCACTGATAGCTATTGCCGGTTCTTTAGCAACTAGTTGCGACCTCCTTAAAGATTTAGAATACAAAGTTACTCCAAATCCATTAGAGGTGCATGGAGACTCTGTTCGTGTGAAAGTTGATGTTACTTTCCCTGAAAAAGGAATCAAGAAAAAGGCGAAAGCTGAAATCACTCCAATGTTAGGTAGTGTTGCATTAAAAACTGTTACAGTTTTAGGTGAAAAAGCTACTGGTAACGGTTCTGTTATTCAATACAAGCCAGGTGGTAGAATGGTATATGAAGATTATATTGCTTACAAACCAGAGTTTGAGAATGCTGATTTAATGGTTACGGGTAAAGTATATAAAGGAGATAAAGAGAAAGAAGATCAATTCACCGATACAAAAATCGCTGATGCAACAATCATTACTCCATTTATGGTCAATAAAGACTTTAAAGTAATTTTAGCTAAAGACGAATTTAAAAGAGTGAATGAGAAGTCTTATATGGCTCAAATCAATTACGATAAAGGTAAGTCAGTTGTTAAAGCAACTGAGTTAAAAGACAAGGATATTGTTGATTTCTCAAAATGGTTAGCTGCTGCTCAATCAAACCCAAAGATTGCTATTAAAACAATCAATGTAGTTGGTTATGCATCTCCAGAAGGTGAAGAAGATAAGAATAATTCTTTATCAACTGAACGTGCTGAAGCTGGTAAAAAAGTTTCTATGGATCTTGCGAAAAAAGCAAAGAATGACAAAGGTCAAACTGAAGTTTATAGCTTGAACGGTCGTGGTGAGGATTACGAAGGATTCAAAAGAGAATTGCAAGCTTCAACATTGATCAATGAAGACGAGAAGAATCTTGTTATTCGTGTAATCGAAATGAATGCTGATCCAAAAACACGTGAAGTTGAAATGCGCAATATGGGTAAAACATTCACTGAATTGGATAAGAAAATTTTTCCATTATTACGTCGTTCTGAAATTGTTACAGTTTATGACTTAACTGGCTATTCAGATGAAGAATTGAAAGCAGTTTCTATGGCTACTCCAGATTCTTTAACGTTAGAAGAGTTGTTATTTACTGCTACGTTAACAAATGACTTAAACGAGAAATTACGTTTATACAATGTTGCAATGAAGAACTTTGGTTCTGATTATAGAACTCACAATAACGCTGGTGCAGTCTTATACATGCAAAACAAAATGTCTGAAGCTAAAACGCACTTCGAGAAAGCTAATAGCTTAAAAGATAATGCAATTTCTAAAAATAACTTGGCTGCAATCGCTGGAGCTTCTGGAGACAGAGTAAAAGCAAAGCAATTATTAGGTCAAGCTAAAGGAGCTGGTTCTGAGGTTAATTACAACATGGGAATTTTAAACATCCAAAATGGTAAATATGCGGATGCTATTTCTAATTTTGGATCTGACAACTCTTTCAACAAAGCATTGGCTCAAATGTTAAACGGTTCCGCTGATGTTGCTGTTAAAACTGTTGATGCTTCAACTGACAAAGAAAGCGCACAAGGTTTCTACTTGAAAGCTGTTGCTGCTGCGCGTCAAGACAAATTGGATGCAATGGTTAGTAACTTGAAAAGCTCATTCGGAAAAGATGGAGCAATGAAAGCGAAAGCTGCTAAAGATAGAGAGTTCTTGAAGTATTTTGAAAATGCTGAATTCTCTGGAATTGTAAAATAAGAGATAATCTTCTTAAATATAAAATCCCGTTCGTCAGTTGCCGAACGGGATTTTTTTTTGCTTTGAATTAGACGAAAAAATAACGAATAACGCTTTTAACATTTACTCTTAACAAATTGTAATTGATTTAAAAGAATCACTTGTGTCTTGAATTTAGCCTTCTTGTTCTATCGTATCACCTTACAACAACATGAAAGCATGTTTGCCATGTTTCATAGGTTGTCCAACATTTCTTTTCTTTTCTCAGCTCCCATAAAGTTTTAGCTAGAACGTCACCAAGATAAAGGTTTTCCGCAACGGTTAGCGTTCTTGTATTTTTAAATGATCGATAAGAAACATCGAATGTTGTACCATGTAAGTGAGCACTATTTCTAATTGAATTTCGATTCCATTTTCTAAGTCTTGCAACCGAATTTGTGGTGCGCAGCATAGATGTTAAAGTAAACTGCGTACATTCCAAACCTGTATTTTCAAGTTTTAACTGAAAGCGTTGACCTAATTCATCCAAGAAACATTTCGCTTGCGGAATTAAATAAGGGTAACTATACCACATCGTATCCAACATATAATATTCATTTTCTTCGACGAGAATTAAATCTCCTTTTAAGACAAGCTTATAAATATCTTTTTTCTTCTTTAAAAATTGTTGGGTACCTTTTAAATAAGACTCTTCCAAATACACTATTACACGGTCATTCATCTGAACGGCATAAATTGTATCCTGAAAACAAGTTTGATGCGCTATTTCCTTTTTTTTAATCCCCATTTTATGGACTAATTCCGCATAAATTCGTGCTGATTTTTCAGGGTAAAAACTCCAAGAAACAGACATTACAATAGAAGTAAAAACTAAGATGTAAAGGAAATATTTATGTGATTTCTTCAATGATAAACTTTATTCTGCGATAAAGTTAACATTTATTTTTCCGTCTTTTATTTACTAAACCAGTATAGTATCATTTAGTGTTTATAAGGATAATAAAAAGTTAATATATACATCTAAAAGGTTCAAATTTAAGGTTGTAATTTTGCATTATTAACTTAAACAGACATCAAATTTGACATGCCAATGTCAATAATCTACAAAAAAACCATACTTAATAATCGAAATATGTTGCAACAAAGTGAAAGCAAAAAAATCCGCTCTGAAAAATTTTTAAAAGTCTCAATAAAAAAATCGATTCTAATCTCAGTTTTATTTTTTAATTTAACTTTTGCTTGGGGACAATCGATTTTTACAAATCCGATAACAGGCACAAATCCAAACACTTCTAATCCTTATATAATAGGACAAACAATTGATGCAAATATTACAGTTAGTGGAATAGGTCGAGGCGCTGGTGCAACTGGTGCAAATGCAAACGACCGATATAATGCAAATAGTTGGAATACTGCTGCAATAGATATATCAGCCTATTTCGAATGGACATTAACACCAAGTGCTGGGTGCGATATTGATTTTGTAAGTTTTATTTATACGGGTCAAGCTTCGGGCACTGGACCCACATCTTTTGCAATTAAAAGTAGTTTAGATACGTATACTGCAAATATTGGAACACCAACGGCAGGTGGAACAACGATAAGTTTGACAGCTGCATCTTATCAAAATGTGAGTAGTGCAATTACCTTTAGATTATATGGATTCGGAGCATCTGCGGCTGGTGGAACCTTCAGCATAAATGACTTCACATTTAACGGAACAACTGCTTGCAGTGCAACTACAAACACAATTACGACAGGCTCAATAACAGGAGGTCCTTTTAGCGTAACGTGCACAACTCCAGCGACTGGTTCAATTGCTTTTACTTCTTCAGGCACATTCACTGTAGGAAACAATTATACTGCACAATTGTCTAATGCATCAGGTAGCTTTGCTTCACCAACCATTGTTGGTTCTCTTGCATCCGCAGCAAATAGTGGGTCTATATCGATCTCTATTCCTGCAGGTACTGCTCCAGGAGCCGGATATTTAATAAGAATCATTTCTTCCACTCCTGCTATTTTTAGTAATTCATCTGCAGCGTTTTCAATTAGTCTTTCGGGAAGCCCTTGTTCTTTGGTACCACCATACGTTACAAGTTTACTTTATGATGGTTGCAATGTCTCATGTGGTACTTCATCTGAAGGAATGACTGAAATTTTATTTGGTAACACAAACGATTTTTCCCTAGCAGTTAATGCTGCAAATATTACATTGAACTACACGACAGGTACAAGTTATAATATGACAAGTACAATTGTCAATAATTCAGCAACAACAACTGCACTTAATACAGCTGCAGGTTGCCCTGGTTTATTTGTAGATGCATTCGGAACAACCCTTCCAACAAATGCATCCTTTCTGATTGTTTCAAATGCATTATGTGTCTCAGCATTGGTATGGAATAATTTATGTGGTACTGGGCCTATTTATGTTATTTATGCGGGAAATGGTTCCATTGGGAACACTTGGCGTGATGCAGGAAATTTCGGTAATACGGCAGGAACGAAAAGTTTCAGTACTACTTTTATTACTACAGACGCTTCAGTTAATAGCTTAAGTTTTTCATATACTGCACCAGCTAGTGGTTCAGATGGGAATTATGCAACATGGGGACTTAGTGGTGGTTCTGCATCGACACAAGGTAATTTTCCAGGATGTTCAATTACACCAATTGTTTTGCCTACTTCTTTAATTTCATTTCAAGGAACTTACATCAATTCCAAATCTGAATTATCTTGGCAAACTGCTTCTGAACAAAATAATTCGCATTTCACCCTGTCTCATTCAACGGATGGTTATCAATTCAATGTGATTGGAACGGTTGCAGGTTCAGGAAATTCAACTGAGACAAGGGATTATCGTTTTATGCATAATTATCCTCATCCTGGAATGAATTATTATAAGTTAAAATCTACTGATTATGACGGAAAAGAATATTCCAAAGGAATAGTTGCTATTGAAGCTGAATTCAACTTTTCGTTTTATAACTCGTTAACTTCTGCAATTGAATTGTCCTATGCATCAGATATTGAAATTTTCTCAATGGATGGAAAGTTAATTCAAAGTTCATTGAACACTTCTAGCGTGCCATTTACGAAATCTGGAACGTTCTTTATTTACGACAAGAAAACTGGAATTTCAGAGCGTCTTTTTATACCATAAATCAAACAAATATTCTTGTTCTCTTTGACCAGGTGTTGGCGTAATTTGAAAAGGCGTTTTTAATTCAACTAAATCCATTAATGTAGAATAGCCAGAGCGTGCAACAATTTTTTTTGCACTTAAAATCAATTGATCGCATACTTTCCAATCAGTTGATGCTAGAATTTTAACAGTTGAATTTTGATGTAAATCCGCAATTTCTTGCGATGTAATGATGACAACATTTTGTTCATCCTGTGACACGGATAAGAGTTGTTCCTGCAGAAATACTTTTGCATAAATAGCAGGTCCACTCAGGATTATGACCTTATCAATTGTCTTTTCAGGAATCTTTTCGTACGAAGAAAATCGGGATAAAATCCCAATATAGGTTGCATTAAAACGTTCTTTGTTCTTGCTTAAATTCCCTGCAAACGAAGAATCACTGCTATCTGGCACCCAAATTTCGTTGAATTTCCTTAAATGCTTGTTATGTATTTTTTGAACCCAACCCTCAAACCATTGAACTGGCAAATTTAATTGGTGAGTCAATAATATTGAATGTGCTTTTTCAGATCTAAAACCATATCGATGGTCCGATATAACAATGTCTATTTTATATGAATCTAAAAGAGAATCAACTTCTAGCAATTCATCTTTTAATCGTTTTTTTAAAGGTCTAAATTGTTTAAATAGGTCTAAACCAAAATCACCTCTTTTCCCAAATACAAAAGGATAACCATCATGTTCAACGTAGTTTATAGTTGGAAAATATGATTTAAAAACGTTTAATTGCTCCTTATTACCTGCAACAAATACCGTATTTCCATTTTCAATAAAAAGATTAATCAAAGGAATACATCTAGCAACATGACCCATCCCCCAATTTAAAGGAGAAAGTAAAATACGCTTTTTATGAATTTCATTTGGTTGCATTGCACGAAGATAAAAAGAATTCAGAACTGAAACGAAACTCTTTGTTTTCCAATATAACGTCAATAAAAACTGAATAATTTCAATTATTTGATTGTCAATCCCAACTTTGCATTTATCTTTAACGTTCAGAACAATGTATAAACTCACAAACTATGTTTGATAAAAACGAATTTAAGAAATATGCTACTAAACACATGGGGTTGAGTAGCATGCACGTAGACCATTATATTGAATCTTCATTAACGCCATATATAATTGAGGAACGTCAAATGAATATGACTCAGATGGACGTTTTTTCACGTTTGATGATGGACAGAATTATTTTCTTAGGAACAGGAATTGATGATTATGTTGCTAACATTATCAACGCTCAATTACTTTTCTTAGAATCTGCTGACCCGAAGAAAGACATTCAAATTTATTTGAATTCACCTGGTGGATCTGTTTATGCAGGTTTAGGGATTTATGATACGATGCAATACATCAAACCAGATGTAGCAACTATTTGCACAGGAATGGCAGCTTCAATGGGAGCTGTATTAATGTGCGCTGGAGCTGAAGGAAAACGTTCTGCTTTAAAACATGCTCGTGTGATGATTCACCAGCCATTAGGTGGTGCACAAGGACAAGCATCTGATATCGAAATCACTGCAAGAGAAATTCAAAAATTGAAAAAAGAATTATACGATATTATCGCTACTCACTCAAAACAATCTTATGATAAAGTTTGGGCTGATTCTGATCGTGATTATTGGATGACAGCCGAAGAAGCGAAAGCTTACGGAATGGTTGACGAAATTTTGGTTCGTAATCCAAATTGATTTTAAATAAAAAAATGAAAATCCTTCGGTCAAAAGGCTGAAGGATTTTTTTTCAAATAATACTATGTCTAAAAAAGAAAGTGGTTGTTCATTTTGTGGAAAATCTCGCAATGAGGTAGGGATTTTAATTGCTGGTGTTTCTGGTCACATTTGTGAAAGTTGTGTTCAACAGGCACATTCAATTATCAAGGAAGAAGATTTAAGTGACAAGTCAAATACATCAACTGAAAAGGTAAATGTATTAAAACCTGCTGAAATTAAAACTAAACTTGACGATTACGTGATAGGCCAAGATGATGCGAAAAAAGTATTGTCAGTAGGTGTTTACAATCATTATAAAAGGTTAAACCAACCACCTTCAAAAGACGAAGTAGAAATTGAAAAATCCAACGTGATACTAGTTGGAAGAACTGGGACTGGAAAAACATTGTTAGCCAAGACAATTGCGAAAATGTTAAATGTTCCTTTTTGTATTGCTGATGCGACTGTACTTACTGAAGCAGGATATGTTGGTGAAGACGTAGAAAGTATTCTTTCTCGTTTGTTACAAGCAGCTGATTACAATGTAAACGCAGCGCAGCATGGAATTGTTTTTATTGATGAAATAGATAAAATTGCGCGAAAAAGTGATAATCCTTCCATTACAAGAGATGTATCTGGCGAAGGGGTTCAACAAGCTTTATTAAAATTACTGGAGGGTTCTATTGTGAATGTGCCACCTCAAGGAGGACGTAAGCATCCAGAACAAAAAATGATTCAAATTGACACTAAAAACATTCTTTTTGTTTGTGGTGGAGCTTTTGACGGTATTGAAAGAATTATTGCGAATCGAGTTAATCGCCAAACAATTGGATTTACTTCTTCTGAAGAAGAAAGAATTGATTCAGAAAGTTTGTTGAAATACATCAATCCAACAGATATCAAGACATTTGGTCTTATTCCAGAATTAATTGGTCGCTTTCCAGTCTTAACATATTTAGAACCATTGGATGCAGCAAGCTTGAAACGTATTTTAACAGAGCCGAAAAATGCTTTGGTAAAACAATACGTTCGCTTGTTTGATATTGATGGCGTAAAACTAAAGTTTGATGCCGATGTACTAGATTTTATTGTTGAAAAAGCAATTGATTTCAAACTTGGAGCACGCGGATTAAGATCTATTTGCGAAGCTATTTTGACAGATGCGATGTACGAGTTGCCTTCTAAGAACGAAACAGAATTTAGAGTCACAGCAGATTATGCAACAGCACAATTTTCAAAATCGAAGATGTCAAAGTTAAGAGTTGCTTAATAGCAATCCTCAATTTATCTTGAATTTACAATATTTTATTATACTTCCTTTCGCGGTGAATAATTTCTCATAATGCGTTTTGATATGGAAAATTTCACGCATTTGAGGATCGATATTTTCAGGTAAATCGCCATAAAGATCCCATGTAAGTTCTAATAATTCGTATTTGTTCTCATTTATTTGTTCAACAGTTGATTCAAACAATAAATCTGAGTCTGTTTTCATATGAACAATTCCTCCTTGTTTCAATAATTTTCGATACCGATTGACAAAAGGCAAAGAGGACAATCTTTTGTTCGGTTTTTGTGGTTGAGGATCCGAAAACGTTAACCAGATTTCATCAACTTCATTTTCAATGAAACAATCATTAATAAAATCGATTTTTGTTCGAAGAAAGGCAACATTCGTTAAATTTTCTTCAAGTGCTTCATTGGCTCCAATAAACATTCGAGCTCCTTTAATGTCCACTCCAATAAAATTCTTATTTGGAAAATGTTTTGCTAGTCCAACAGAGTATTCACCTTTTCCACAACCCAATTCTAAAACAATAGGATGATCATTTTTAAAATACTCGCTTCTCCATTTTCCTTTCATTTCATATTCGTCACCAATTTTAGGTTCGAATACATTTGGAAATTCTTTTATTAAAGCAAAACGACGAATTTTATCTTTTCCCATGGTGCGAAATTAGATATTAAGACTTCAAGATGAAAGACCTCAAGACTTAATCTTCAAATAAATCTTAATAAGTAAGTTCTATGCTGTATCCTGTATGCTTTCGAATATTCAGTACTTCTCCTCCTTCAAATAATAAATATTGACCTTTTATCCCAACTAATTTTCCGGAAATGATCGGCGTCTTATCAAACGACAAACTTTTTACTTTTTCTGGAAATTGTAAAACAGGGTAATTCAAAGAAATAATCTCATCATTTTCGGTAAAAAATTGGGTAAGATCAGCTGGTAATTGATCATGAAGACTCCATTTCTCATCTATCAAATCAATAGATTCATCAATCTCGTTTTTCAACATGCGTTGCCAATTTGTTTTATCAGCAAAAAAAGACTTTAATGCAACTTCCAGCATTCCAGCTTCATATCTATTTGGTGTTTCAGCTAATCGAATTGCCGAAGACGCTCCTTGATCTATCCATCTAGTTGGAACTTGGGTAATTCTTGTAACTCCTACCTTTACGATATCAGTTGCTGCTAAATAAACTATATGAGGAGTATTATGATTTCGTTGCTCCCATTCAGGATCTCTTCCCTCTCCTAAGTGTGCACGACACAATTCTGGTCGTAATGTACATTCTGTAGCTTCTGGAGCACTTATAAAACAAGCATAACAAAATCCATCGCCAAATGACTTTTTAGTATTCTTTCCGCAGCATGTGCAAATAATTTGGCCATTCCAACTCAATTGAATCGTTGAACCAATCAATTCATTGACATGAATATTTTCTATAAGATTTAAATCATATCGAATGGTGTCTTCTAACGAAACACTCATTTTCCTAAGATTACCTTTCACCATTAGTTCTCTTCAGGTAATATTTGCATTTTTTCAGCAAAGTGATAACAGAAATCTCTTAAGTCTTCACAAATTAAATTTTCGCCAGTAGCTTTTTCAAACGTATCTGCCATTGTCAAAAGGGTTTGATGAAAAAACTGTTTCATTTCTTCGATTGACATATCCTTTGTCCATAAGTCAATTTTCATTGTATTATTTTCTGTTGGATCCCATAAAGAAAGCATCAACGCTTTAGCTGGCGCATTGTCCATTTTCCCATCTGGAGCAGTCCATTTCATTCCAACTGGTAAGTTGTTTTCATTCAAACCAACTTTGATACTTATTTCTGAAGTTTTAACTATTTCGTCTTCCATTCTAATCAATTTCGTATTCTACTAATATTTCCGTGTACGGTGTATTTATTAATTGTTCCAATGTAACCTCATTAACTTCAATATATTTTTGAATCATCCTAAATCCTAAGAATTGCCCTAACCTATCCGGCCCTTTTTCCGGAAGTCCAATCGTAAAAGGACCTTCTTTCAGGAGATTTTTAACGTTCAATTCATTAATAGAGAAGAGTAATTTCTCATCTACCAAATATTTCCAAAGCGAATATTCATTTTCAATTGCCCATTTATAGTCAACATCTGAATAGCGCATAATGATAGAAGGGTCCTTCTCAGGATATGCTGCTTGAGTCAGATATAGAATTTTACCCCATCTAACTACTTGTTCTGCTAGATTTCCGTCTACTTCTTCAACATAATGAGTCATAACCCAAGAACAAATAGCATCACGTGTTAAAAATTCATCATTCATTCCTTCTTTGATCCATTCGTAAAACGGCTCTTGCGGCAATTCTTTAATAACATCTGTTTTTGCTCCCAAATAACTTTCTAAACCAATTCCAATTTCTTTCTCAGTGCTAAAAGAATTTGACTTAAAAAGGGCGTTCACAAAAACAATATTTTCCGGGATTTTAGCTTTATTAAAATGAAATTTAAGATGTTTAAATCCTTCAATTATCTCACTCTTATATGGTGATAAATCAGTGAATTTTTCTGCGATTCTTTTTTCAAGCCTTTTGATATAAGGATCTTCTAAGTACAGATCTAAACTTTTCACAAATCCAGTGTCAGAAGAATTTGCCATTTGAATACAATATCCAAGATTATATTCGTAAATATTCGCAATCTTTTTTAGATGTGCATGATGAAACTCTAGTCTCTTTCCATTTTTAACATTAACGAGAATTGAATCCAAATTCACAAAACCTATTTTCACGTTCACGCTCGAGACATCAACATCCAATGGATTAGTTGAACATCGATTGAAAACGAGAATTATGAATAGTATTGAAAAAATGTTTTTTAGAGTCATTATTATTCTTTAATATTGTAGTCAAAAGTACATAAATCAAAGGATTTGTGTTGAGATATAAAGAAAAATATATGAAAAAATTTATCTATTCAATTTTAACAATTAGCATATCATTGAGTGCATTTGCACAAGAGG
This sequence comes from Flavobacteriales bacterium, assembly GCA_947470515.1. Classification (GTDB taxonomy): domain Bacteria; phylum Bacteroidota; class Bacteroidia; order Flavobacteriales_D; family Crocinitomicaceae; genus M0103. Next base: position 61,194 of record CANITF010000014.1, on the reverse strand, counting down.
CAGCGGATAAAAAAGTTCAAGCAGGTTTAGTTTTTGGTTCAGGACTCGCTATTCAAAAAATGGGAAAGCCAAACTTAACTAATAATGGTGGGAATGACCTTACAGTGGGCGCAAATGTAAATTTTAGTCTTTCTGAAACAATTGGATTTTGTACTGGTTTGGAATTTGATTTTGAGACAATGAAATATTCAGCCCCTGGATCAAATGGTAATAATGTTTATTACTACTATAATGAAACTGATAATGAAATTCTAAGAAGTCAAAATGTTGATTTAGCTTTAAATTCAACAAAATTGTTTCAATTAACGGAAAGAAAACAAAAGTTGGTTTATTTAACTATTCCTACAATGTTAACATTTAGAACGAAGTTTTTTGGTTACTTCCGTTATTTTGGGAAATTCGGTTTAAGAAACAGTTTCTTATTGAAAAGTCATGTAAATGATGCTGGTTTTACATTTGATACTAATGATTTTATTGGCGTATCCTCTGCTAAATCTCTTGAAAATATGACAATTAAAAAAGAAACAATTTTTTTTAAGTCTGCATTTGGTTTATGCGGTGGTGCTGAGTGGAATTTTTCAGGTTCAACTTCTTTGGTCGCAGAACTTGGATATTATTATGGTTTCACTCAGTTATATTGGAATTATGATGGTAATGCCGCACAAGTTGATAGAAAAACATCACTTTTTTCTAGAGAACCGAATAATGATGGTATTTTAGAGAATATTCATTATTCAAACCGTGCAACGCAAAGTCAAGTTATGTTGAAAATTTCAATTCTGTTTTAATATAAGTAGTTCAAATTGAATCAGACAGAACTTTCAAAATATATTACAGTCTGGCTTAACGCTTATTGCGAGAAAGCCAGACTTTCTGGTTTTATAGTGGGTATATCAGGCGGTGTAGATTCTGCTTTGACTTCATTGCTTTGCGCGCACACTGGAAAAAGAACTATTCTGGTTAATATGCCAATCAGGCAAGCACAATCAGAATACAATAGAGCCAATAAACACATTGAAGACTTACAAACTAAGTTCTCGAATGTTGAGAAAATTGAAGTTGATTTGACTTTGCTTTTTGAACAATTCGAAAAAACGCTTCCAAAAGAAACTGTTGAAAATGCTTTAGCTATGGCAAATACTAGAGCTCGATTGCGCATGACGACATTATACGCTATAGGCCAAACACATACTTGTTTGGTTGCAGGGACAGGAAATAAAATCGAAGATTTCGGAGTTGGTTTTTTTACTAAATATGGTGATGGTGGTGTTGATATAAGTCCTATTGCCGATTTAACAAAAACCGAAGTGAAAAACTTAGCATCTAGTCTTGGTGTGATTAATGAAATTTTGATTGCCAAACCAACCGATGGTTTATGGGGAGATGACCGAAGTGACGAAGATCAGCTTGGGGCAACTTATCCAGAACTAGAATGGGCGATGGAATTTAAAGGTAATGAAGAAAATCTAGATGATCGTCAGAAAACTGTGCTTTCAATCTTCAGGAAATTAAATTCAGTTAACAAGCATAAAATGGAACCTATTCCAGTATGTCTTATTCCAAATAATCTTAGATAAATTATGAATCTAAAATCACTTTTTGTTAGTGTCATTTTAATGGTGCTTTTTTCTAATATTGGTAATTCTCAAATAAACTTTGATAAATACACAACGTTGATGTCTAAAGGTCCAATTCCTGAAGATTTCACGAAAGAGACATATAAAAAGTTAGCCGATGATTTAAAAAAAGACCGTTCAGATTTAACTAATTCCCAGGAAAAAGTATTTCTTGAAGGTTCTAATTACGAAATAGATGATATTTTACATTCTGGACTTGTAATATATGGGGATGAAATTAGTTCCTATGTTTCTGAAATAGCTAATAAACTGCTGCAAAATGAGGGGGATTTGCGCGCTAAATTGCGTTTTTACACGATAAAATCAAATGCTGCAAATGCATTTAGCACAGACCAAGGAATTGTATTTATTACAACGGGACTCATTGCTCAATTAACCAGTGAGGCACAATTAGCATATGTTTTGGCGCATGAAATTGCTCATTATACAGAAAAACATGTAGTCGAAACGTTTGATTGGGAAACTCAAAAGGGTCAACACAATGATAGAATTGAAAGATTAAGTCAATATTCAAAAGACAAAGAATTTGAAGCAGACAAAATTGGAATTCGCATGTACAATACAGCAGGCTATTCAGTTGATGAAATATTTACGACGTTTGATGTATTAATGTATTCTTATTTGCCCTTCGATGAGATTGAATTTCCATTTACCTATTTCAATACTTCTCAAATTTTCGTGCCTTCTAGTCTCTTTCCTACTAAGAAATATGAGATAAAAGCGGATGAAGATTACGATGATGAAAACAGCTCTCACCCGAATATAAAAAAGAGGAAAGAAGCTGCAGAAAAAGAAATTGGAACAATATCAAATTGGCAAAACGCTACTCAGTTTTTAGGAATTGAAAGATTTAATCAAATTAGAAATATTGCTCGATTCGAAAGTGTTCGTTCTGATATCATTGATGCATCTTATGGCAGCGCGATGTATTCAGTTTTCCTCCTAGAAAAAGATTTTCCGAATTCAATCTATTTAAAACGGATGAAAGCTCAAATTTGGTTGAATATGATGTTGTATAAATCTGAAAATATGTCGGCCAAAATGTTAGACAAAACTTCAGAATATGAGGGAGAATCAGCAGCTGTTCATTTTTTCTTAAAGAAATTGAGCAGAGAAGGAATGATGACTATGGCCTTGCGCCAAATTCATGATCTTCACATGGCAAATTTAAATGACACCGAAATAACTACAATATATTCCCGATTTGTAAAAGAAGTTTCAAATGACGAAAAGTTTAAAATAGAATCTTTTTCGAAGAAATCATTTTCTGAAGCAGCGAATGACTTTTTGATGTCGCAAAGTGACACCAATAAAATTGCTGTTAAAGATACTATAGCGAAGTCAACGTCTAAATATGATCGAATCAAAAACAAAAAAAATGCTGATGCACCAGAGAATTTTGATTCAACGAAATTCTACTTATACGGTATAGGTGATATTTTAATTGATCCTGAATTCATTAATCAACATGATCAATTCAAGAAAATCAAAGCTGAAGAAGACAAAGAGGTTGAAAAATACAATTCTCTATCTAATTCTGAACAAAAAGCGCTAGACAAGAAAAAAGCAGCAAATGAATACAGTATAGGACTAAAGGAGATAATCGTTGTAGAACCAATGGTTATAAGCTATAAAAAAGGAAATGTGGATAATGTGAAATCTGAAAAATTAGAAAAAGATTTTGCTTCAGCGATTGAAAGTTCTGCAAAAAGTGCAGGTGTTACAACCTACTCTATTGATAGTAGGTCATTAATAAATAAAGGAACACTAGGTTTTAATGAAAGAAGTTTGTTAATCTCTTTACTCAATCAACTTGCAGCAGAAGACAATGTGAATATTTTCCCAGTTGACTTTCAGTTACTAAATGAAATTAAAACCAATTATGGAACATCAAAAGTAATGTTTTCACTTGTTGAGCATGATTATTCGCCAAACATAACCGCAATGGGCGTTTTTTCATCCTTATTACTTTACCCTATTTTATTTGTTTATGTTCCAGTAGGAATTTTAACAGGTAACAACACTGAAATGAGTGTACTGATACTTGATTTAGAAAATGGTGTAATCGAAAATGGTATTAATTACTATTTCAAAGATTCACCGAAAAAACTACAACTCGGAGCTCACATGTACGACATCTTTAAAAAATTAAATACTGAACCAATAAATTAAACACATGAAATTTTATCTCTTATTTATTGCTTCTTTCGTAGTATCATTGTTCACTTTCGGACAAAAGAATAACGGCTATTATGGCCATAAAGGATTTATTCAAGTTGAATCAGTAATGAGTTACCCGTTATTTAGTAATCTCAGCGTTTTAAACGACAGTTACAATCCATATAGTGCTTCAAATAATATTTTAGTTGCAAAAAAAGATAACTTTAATATCGGCTTTCGCATCACTGCTGGATATGCAATTAAAAGAAATATTGCATTATCGTTTGAATATGGTCAAGATTATTCGAGTGTTTATCCAAGTCAAGATATTTATGTTTATGATAATTTTGGTTTAGATTATGGATATCAGGTTGAACATGAAATGCTCGATATTACGACTAATGTTTTTATTCCTAAAATTGAATTTGGAACTTCAAAATCATTACTGCCAATGGGATTGAGTCATCAAATAGGATTTGGGTTTTCAAATTCAAAAGTTAAGGAAAAAGATTATTTGTATCGTTATGAAGATTATTTTGGATACTTGCCTTATACACATTATAGCACTTCTTCAACAGACCTAGATCCAATTAATTTTTCCAATTTGAAGTCTCTTAAACGTTATGTTATTCTTTATGCTTTAAGTATGAGATCTCCAATAACAAAAAATTTAATGATTCATTATGGCTTAAAATACACCTTGAATGTTGGTAAAAAACAAAGTTACAATAGCTATTCCAATAATTCGAATGAATATTTCACATCAGAGATTATGCAATCTGTTGCTCGTCAACGTTTATATTCTTTTATGAGTGTAAATATTGGTTTAACGTACGCTTTTTAAGCTTCTGGAGCCAATCTTAAAACAATTCCGTCTATTTCCTCGGTAAGGTGTATTTGACAGCCTAAGCGACTGTTAGGTTTTACGAAAAACGCTTGGTCAAGCATGTCTAATTCTGCATCTCGTTGCTCAGGAAGATCTGTATCTGATTCTAAATAACATTGACACGTTGCACACATTGCCATTCCACCACATTCACCCAAAACTGGCAATTCATAAGCTTTGCACAATTCCATGATGTTCATATTCATGTCTGTTGGACCAACTAAATCATGTACTTCGCCTTCACGGTCAATAATTGTTACTTTAATCTCGTTCATCGGTTGTTTTTTTGTGCAAAAATAGTAATACCGATTAGTATTTGATAATACTGGAATAAAAAATCCAGCAAAACCTAATTCAGATCGGCATTATATCTAAATTAGGTTTGGTAAATTCACAGCAATGCATTGATAATGTCGAATTGTTAAAATGATATAAAATCAGTTCAATTATAAATTCGAACGAGATTTGTACCATTATAAGACGTTTGATATTGTCTCAATCCAAATTCACTATCTTGAATTGGAGAACCGTCATATAAAGAATAACGGGCCGTTGAGCAGGAATCAATCAATGTCAAAAAATTAGCTGCATCTGGATATAAAGGTTCTGGACAAAGCGCATCAGGATCTACCGGTGAATGTCTATCAAAAGCAACAAACTCATCAATCGATCTTCTATAAACAATAACTCCTCGAGAACCACCATTCACGTAAGCCCATGTTCCGACGCTAATTAATGCATTATAACTCGGTAAATTAATATCAATAGTAATATCAAATGGGATACTTGGTACAGGATGGTTTTTATTCTTTCTGCAGCTTGAAAGCAAAAGAACTAAACTGAGAAATAAAATAAATCGTAACTTCATCACGTTATAAATTGACATTACAAATGTATGAAGATTAAAACGTTTATTGGTCTGCTTTTATTGCTTTTGATGTTCACTCCTCAGATTCAATCCTGTTCACCTAAGATTGGAGAAACAGCTTCGAGTGTTGAAGAAGCAACTGCCATACTCGCAAAACAAGCTAAAGCAAAATCAAAAATAGCGCACAAAGCAAAAAAGAAAGCATACAAAGCATATTGGAAAAGCCAATCTAAACAGGCGAGAAAATCAATAAAACGCAATAATCGTCGACAAAAAAAGAATGCTAGAGCAAAAAAAAGACATTAATCCAGTTCCATTAATTCTTCGGTAGCTTTTTCCCAGTTCATCATTGCAGTATCTAACTCTTCTTTTGCAAGTTGATATTCGAGCAATATTCGCGCAGATTCTGCTTCATTTGAATAATCCAATTCTGCAATGACCAAATCCATGTCTTTGATTTTTGATTCCAATTTTGAAATTAATTCTTCCAACTTATTGACCTGATTATTTAATTGATTTTTTCTGCGCTTTAATTCTTTAGCTTCCTCAAACGACAGTTTTTCTGATGTTTTTACTTGAGCCACTTCTGTAGTATCAACTTCTTTTTTAGACGACTCATTTGAAGCTAATTCAGGTTCCATTTTGCGTTTTAAGAATTCCTTTACTCCAAAATGGTGAATTTTCAATGTTTTGTTTTCAATATCCCAAATACGATTTGTTAAACCGTCCAAAAATTCACGATCATGCGAAACAACGATGAATGTTCCTTCGTAATTCTTTAACGCCTCCTTTAATACTTCCTTACTTTGAATATCTAAATGATTCGTTGGCTCATCTAGAATCAATACATTCGATGGACTCAATAACAATTGACAAAGTGCCAAACGTGTTCTTTCACCTCCAGATAATACACCAACTTTTTTATCGACGTCTTCTCCTGTGAATAAAAATGCTCCAAGCACACTTCTTAAGTCTTTACGAATTGTTCCTTCGGCTATGTCATCAACAGTTTGATAAATTGTTTTGTTAACATCTAACGACTCAGCTTGATCTTGCGCGAAATATGTGATTTGTGCATTGTGACCAAGATTCACAATTCCATCTCCATCTAATTCATTCATCATTCGTTTCAAAAGAGTCGATTTACCAACGCCATTTGGACCTAATAATGCAATCTTCTCTCCTCTACCAACTGTTATGTTTATATCCCTGAATAGAACCTTGTCTCCAAAGCTTTTTCCCATGTCATGCATTTCTAACACCCATTTTCCAGGCTGCACACTCAATGGAAAAGCAATTTTCATTTTTACAACTTGATCATTGTCAACTTCAATGCGTTCGGTTTTGTCTAATTTCTTAATTAAAGATTGAGCAAAAGCAGCTTTATTTTTCTTAGCTCTAAACTTATTGATTAACTCTTCAGTGTGTTTAATATCTTTATCTTGTTGTTTTTTAGCTCCTTCTAAACGTTCTAAATCTTCTTCCCGTGCTAATTTATATTTTGAATAAGCATACGGAAAATCTAAGACTTTGCCTAAGCTAATTTCCAAAGTTCTTTTAGTGACATTATCTAAAAAAAGTCTATCGTGGGAAATAACTATAACGGCACCTTCAAATTTTTGAAGGTATTGTTCTAACCAACCTATTGAAATAATATCCAAATGATTTGTTGGCTCATCCAATAAAATGATGTCTGGTTGATTCACTAAAATTTTAGCCAATTCAGCTCTCATTTTCCAACCTCCAGAAAAAGTCATTAAGCTTCGATGAATTTCGTCATCATGAAAACCTAAACCTTTGAGAGTACTTACAATTTTTTCCTCCCATAAAAATCCTTCGTGAAGATTGAAATTATGGTTTAAATCACTTAATTGATCTAATAATTTTAGATAGTCACCTGATTCATAATCAACTCGTTTGATCAATTCTTCGTTTACATGTTCAATATCCTTTCGGATATTCGTTAACACAACATTAGAAGTATCTAAATATTCAAATACACTTTGAGTGGTATCAAACTTAATATCTTGTGTTAGGAAACCGATTGTACAATCTTTGGGTTTATGTACTTTGCCATCTGTCGGAGTATCCCATCCAGCTATTAACCGCATCAATGTGGACTTACCTGCTCCATTTTTTCCGACTAAACCAATTTTATCTCCTTTATTGATTTGGAGTCCAACATTTTCAAATAAATATCCTTGCGGCAAATGTACTCCAAGCTGTTCAAGATTAATCATGATTCAAAGATACGGTGAGTTAGGAATTTATCCTATAAAATCGCTCATGATTGTTAATTACGAATGTTCAAATATAGTTTAGAACTCATAGTTTAAAACTGATAGTTTAGAACTGATAGTTTAGATTTGTCCTTCCATAAATACGCTTGACTGTTTTGGTTAATATTATAAGTCAACATTTTTAATTAATAATAGAACTTACAGTTCAAAAAAAAGCCTCGATAAATTATCGAGGCTTTCAATTATTTTAGAAACTCCAAACATCGTGTTCAATAGTTCTAATCTCTTCTTTAATTTTATCCGATTCTCTCAGAGCATCTGTTCCTGTTCTAAAGGATTCAATGTTACGATCGTATGTATTACTTTCTTTATACATCATACTACTGAATCTTCTTTTCCAGAATAAATCATCGAAACTCATCCATTGCGCATCATTTGCATCATTGTAAACAAAGTAGTTATTCAATACAAATCTACAGTGTGGGAAATACAACCAAAATAACTCACGCATTCCAGAAATTGTCTTTTTACCATTTGGATCTTCCTCACTAGTATAAACAACCGGAGCAATAGCAATAATTCTAACATCTAAAACTGACCTTTCTTTATCAAAGAACCAATCTTCTTTAATACGATATTGAACAATATCTTGAGATGTATACCAAATAGTATCTCTAGGAGAGTAAGTAAAAGACTGAGTTCCATCAGGCAATGTGATTACAATTTGATCTCCATTTTCATCAGTAAGTGGAATATCGCTTTGTGCTCCTAAAGTCCCTAAATAAATAGAAAGCTCTTCTCTGTAAAGAGAATCAGTATAAAAATTCAAACCTGGTTGACTTGGATCAATTGGATATTTTAACTGATCACCATCTTTTCCTCCAAGTCCAAAACCAAATGATAATGGATTATAAGGTGAAAATAATCTGAGATTTCCATTCATGACATGGTAACGCAGTACCGTCCATAAACTCCATCTAGATCCGTTTCTAACCCATTCTCCACTCGAAGTGATTTCATCTAAAGGATAATATAGCGGAAGGTTAATTTTCTCACGCAAATCTATATATTCCCATACACGTCTGCTCCAAATTACATCCGCTTCACGCACATATTCATAAGGAATCATGCGTTTTGTTGGGATATGCTCTTGGATATAAACCCCATCTACAATTCCTTCTGCCGGCACGTTCACTGGGCCACCGTTGATTTCTTCCAACTGAGCCATAACGTTCAACGAAAAGAACACCAATCCGGCACTAATAATTAGACTTTTCATAATCCTTTATTTAAATTCTTACAATTTAAAAACACCACCTTTTTTACGTTGTACACCATCCGGTCCTACAACATTACACATAAAACTGACATTCATACCAGGCTTTGCAGCTCTAATTAAATTACCAGCTGCACTGATATCACCACCTGTTCCTGTTGGTGCTTTCCCTAATGCTCCAGGTACTGCACATTCCCAACTTACAATTCTAAACTGTGCATTTAAAGGAATTTCTGGTGGATATTTAGCAAATAATTTTGTTTCACTTTTGTTTGCTTTTTCACCACTTTTCGTTCCTCCCCAATACAACTCAGGATCTGGAAGACGGCTAACACGGAACGTAAATGTACCAAGGTTCACAGATTTGTTCGTGATAGAACTTTTTCCACTTACACTAATTGTACATGTTTTACCGCCTGACGGTTTACCTATCCAACCTTTAGCATTTTTAGTCAATCTCAAATTACCACTTGAAGACAATGCGGTTTGGTCATAACCTGATGCAACCGCATCAACTTTGTTGTCATAACCAATATACAAAACATTCAATTCAGGTAAAGATACTGTTCCTTGAGGCTTCATTATAAGAACCTTCGTTTCCCAATTCTCTCTTTTAGTATCGCCACTTTTCTTTTTTATAGCAACAGTTCCCTTCAGAATCATTTCACCATTACCATTTGCTTTTGTTTTCACGATACCAAACCCATCTTTTACATCAGGTACATTCGCACCATTGTATGTAACAACTGGTTGGTTATCAGAATCGAAAGCAGCCATCATGACTTTAACTTCTATATCATCTCCATTATTAGCAACTGCAGGCGCATAGGCTAATGCCATTACTTTATTAAAGCTGTATTCACCAGTGGTAACTTTACCTTTGATATGCATCATTGCGACGGCTCTAGCAGCTAATACATCTTGTTGTAAAGATGATAAAGAAGCTAAGGCAGCAACTAAAGGAGCGTGGTCGAAGGTCTTACCCATCCAATGCACTCCTTCAATATCTCCAGAAGTTACTCTTTCTGCTTTTGTCAAAGACATGTAAAGTTCAATTAACTTTTCACCGTCGTCATTCCAATTACATTTCGACCCTTTTACCATTTTGGTAACTTGTGCTGTCAAATCGTTATTGTCTTTAAACGTGTTAATTCCCTTTGGAGTAATGCTAAACACCTTTCCTCCAGGAGGGCTATAAGTACCTACTTTTTTAACTAAGTCATTTCTATACTTATTAATCATATCCCATAATTCAACTCCTTCACCTTTAATAGCAACGATATCGGAGCCAATTAAATGATGCATTGGAATATCGTATTGGTCTTTTGAATTAATAGCATCTAAGTTCATACGAATTGGAAGACAAGGTTTTGATGCATCAAACTTACCCCAAATGATTTTTAATTTATCATTCATTGTACCTTGAGAAACATCCTCTCCTGATTCTTTCATTATATCAACTTTTATTTCATCAATAAATTTGACAACACCAGCTGTCATTTTATCAATGTCCTTCATTTGCTTCAAATAGAACGCGATTTTTCTTCGCTTTTCAGCTTGATCGGCTCCTCTTGTTCCAGCTAATTCAGATGACAAATCTGCCATTGCACCAGTCCCTCTGTCGTGGTGAACAATATTCGATTTCTGTGTGTTTTCCTCAATCGCAACGAATGCGTCAAGAATTTGTTTTGATACGTTAAGTGCCAGAAGTGCGGTCAGTACTAAGTACATCATACCGATCATCTTCTGTCTTGGGGTTTCTTTTCCTCCAGCCATGATTAATTAAATTTTATTGGTTATCAATAAATTAATGTTCAATAACATTAAAGTAACAGGTTAATTAAAAATTAACCTCTCGTTATTGTCATAGCTTTTAACATATTTCCATACACGTTGTTCAAATCAGTCAAGTTTTTAGACAACATAGACATATTCTCTTTATACAATCTTGTATCTTCAACAGAAGCAGCAAGATTTGACATCATATCAACAACTTGTGATTGGAATTTCTCTGTAGCTTCTAAATGCGCAGATGAACCTTTTAATTGCAGTTCATATACGTTATTAAGCGCTGATAAGTTTTTAGAAACTTTTTGCATTTGCTCTCCAAAAGATTCGCCTTCTTTAGCAGAAGATGTCATTCCTGAGATAGATACAGATGCACGCTCATATGCTTCAGACAAAGTAGACACTTTATCAGATGCTGCTTGTAAGCTAGAAACATAAGAATCAGTTGCAGCAGTTGCCGTTGAAATACCTTTCAATTGATTAGCATTATCGCCTAACGCTTTCATACCATCACCCAAACGTTCAAGTAGAGCGCTGTCGATTTTTGCTTCTTCTAACATTTTGTCTAACTGATCAGTAATTCCGTTACCTTTCCCGCCTCTTCCACCAGCTGGTAATTGGTTATGGTCTAACTCATCTGAATGACCTAATGCTAATTCTGGGTATACTAACTCCCAATTTGGATCTTCATGAATTGGCTCAAATGCCGACATAAAGAAGATAAACGCTTCTACTCCTAAACCGACTGAAAGCATAATTGATGCCCCTGGTAAGTGTTCAATTTTAAATAACGCTCCAACGATTACTACGGCTGCACCCCAACCGTATAATTTCGCCATAAATTTTTTCCATCCTTTACTTCCTGGTTTCATAGTTTTACTTGTTTTTTAGGTTTTTAAAAATTACTACTTTTTTTGTTTGTTTGTTGTATTCTAGTTTAATTCAATTACTTTAATTGAATATCACTTCGAACTTCTTCGCCACCTTCTCTAGTGAAGTCTCTTCCACCTCTTCCCAGGTGCGTCATAACATCGCGGTAACCCACGTATGACTTGGCAGTATCTTGATACTCGAATGTACGAGTAGCATTCATCAAATAATATCCTACATCTTTCCATGAACCACCACGTAAAACTTTACGTTTCATTGAAGGTGGATCCCAGTCCATTGCATCATAACGGTAATCTGTATTTAAATCGTGAGAGAAATCATACATTGATTCGTCGTAAGCAGTTTCACACCACTCAGAAACGTTTCCAGCCATACAATATAATCCCCATCCGTTCGGGTTGTAAGAGAAAATTTTCACCGTATGGAAACCTCCATCTTCAAAATATCTACCTCTCATTGGCTTGAAGTTTCCTAAGAAACAACCAGCTTCATTTCTAATATAAGGTCCACCCCAAGGATATTGTGATAAATTCAAATCACCACGAGAAGCTCTTTCCCATTCAGCTTCAGTTGGCAAACGGAAATCGTTCACGAACATATCACCCATTGCTACTAGCCATGTATTCAATAATTGCGTTCTCCAAACAGAGAAAGCTTTTGCTTGAACCCACGTTACACCAACAATTGGATAATTGTCATAAGCTGGATGCCAGAAATACATATTTGTCATTGGATCATGGAAAGAGTATGTGAAATCTCTCACCCAACATAATGTATCTGGATAAACATTGATAATTTCATCGATTATAAAACGTTGACGATTTTCATGTCCACGAATAGCATTATTCTGACCTTTCTTATTGAAATAACCCATGTCTTTATCTTGACCTTGAGGTTCTTCAGTAAATGGATGTGGAGGAGTTTGCAATTCACGGTGCTCATCAACTAATTTATTTCCTTCTTTATCATAACCATTTGGAGTGATATTGATACGACCTCTTTTTGCGGCCTCTCTGTAATCGATCCAATAGTAACGGAACATTAATTTACGAACGTCAATTTCTCTTCTTTTGTAATATCTTTCAGGTTGAGGATAATACATATCAGCAAGAATTGGCACAACTTCAGGATCAGAATAATCTAAACGACGATCCCAATTCAAACTGAAAATTGATCTGCTTAATTCACGGTCAGAAGGATCATAATCAGCATATTCCAAAGCACCTTCATCGAAATATCTTTCTTCGTAGTTGATATAACGTTGAGCTTCCTCATCGTCTTCCAAACCATAATACAGTTTATCACGAGCAATTGAATCACGCACCCATTCTACGAATTGACGGTACTCATTGTTTGAGATTTCTGTTTGGTCCATATAAAATGCTTGAACAGAAACGGTCTTTGCACGTGTTTGGTGCAAGAACGGAACGTCCATGTCATTTTCACCCATTTGGTATGAACCAGCAGGAATATACACCATCCCCAACGGGATTTCTGGGTGGAACACTGGTCTCCCCAACGCTCCAGTAAGATGTCCAGTTCTTGTACTACAAGATGCTAAGACTAAACCTACAAAACCAATTAACAAAAGTTTTTTCATTCTACCTTTTTTTTATCTACTTCCGGATATTGAATTTAACAATCTACAGGATCTACAATTTTTGATATAACGGAACTTACCTAAATATGGTTACAAATATTCAAATTAATTTTTAAAATTACAACCATCTTGGATGATTTGATTTCGTCATCGGGATTGGTGGCAAGTACATACAATACTTAAAAAGTATTTCATGAGAACCTCTCGAAACACTTGCTAATTTATTAGTTGTAACATCATAAGAATAACCTATCGTCATGCCATTAATTGGCATCCAACCTAACATAACTCCAACAGCATCAACTGTTCTATATGTCAAACCACCATAAGCAATGTTTTTCCAAATATATCTAACATTAATGTCAGAAGAAAATTTAACCATATCAGTTCTCATCAAAACCTGAGCATCTAAAGCTCCATCAGTACCAATGTTATTGAATTTCTTACCTCCCATTATATAATAGTGTCTAGCTGTCTGATACGTTTGAGAAACTACACCAACAGTTTGTTTTAACAATGACTCATTCAAATGAGTTGAAGACAACCCTACGTAATAATCTTGGTTACCTTTCCAATACAATCCAAAATTCATATCAAGGTTTGTAGCAGAAAACCCAACAGGTAATGTAGGATCAATTGCAGTTGTTGGTGGAACCCATACAGGAGACATCCCAAAATTCACAATTCCAACACCTACGCCAATTCCTAAAGTTCCAGCATTGCCAAGTTGTAATGGGTAAGAATAATTTAATAGAACATTATTTTGACGAGAGAAGCCAATTGCATCATGAAAAAATGAAATACCAATTCCACCAGCTTTAAAATAAGGTTTCAAATTAGCTTCAATATTAAGAATCGCTGAATTAGGAGCTCCGTTAACCTTATCCCATTGATTTCTATAAATAGTTGTAGCACATATTCCTTTGTCCAAACCTGTTTCTCCGGGATTAATACTCATTTTATCATAAATAAAATGTGTTATTAATTTATCTTGTTGAGCCAACAAATTGCTTGCTACGACAACAAATAATGACGATAAGAGAACTAATTTTTTCTTCATAAAATTCTTTTTCACTTAGGGTTTATAGTGGATATAATAATTAGAAAATATCCATTTAGGCGACTAAAATAATTATTTTTCTTTACAAATGAAACATTTTTCTAATATGGCTCAAAGAAAATATTTTTTTTACGATAATCACACCGTTTGTTATTATCTAAACATACTGATAACATTAGCATAATTTCTGATATGTTTTCCACCACAAATCAGGCATTTCATTCTTCATGGCTCTATCGTAATCAGTTTTATCACACGGCACAATGTGGTGTCTATCGTATGCAGATCCTTTTTGAGCTGGGTATGGAACTTCCATCCACCACCTGTCGGATTTATCACTTTTATAAAAAATAACCTCATCCTTGAAATCATCCAAATGGACAGTAAACTTCATATAATCTTTTTTGCTTCCTACTGGAAAATCTCCTTTACGTTGTGAAACACCATCAATAAAATACCATAAAATTTGAGCTACTAATGAGGATGCACTACTTTGATTTATTTCTGGATAATAATTAAACAAGCCAAAAGAAGTCAATTTATCGCTCAGACCCGCGTATTTGGCTATTTGACAGATTTGGTCAGCATAAAATCCATTTGGAGATAAATATGCACTTTGTCTCAATTCTGAAGCGCGAATGCTTTTAAAGTCAACACTTAATATATCTGAGTTTCTCAGATGCGGTTCTGCTTTTCTGAAATCAGTATTGAATTCACCCAGTCGACACGAATCAAAATACAATTTCTCAAATAAATCCAATTCTGATTTAGAAGCAAAAGGTGCCTGTAAACCAATATTAGCATGATTGAACAAATAACAAGGTCTTTGTAATAAAAGATGACTTAAAAAACCATCCGATGTTGGTTCACTTTCTGGATTTCCTAAATCTAATTGGTGATCAACACAACATAAATTTACCATTTGTTCTAATTGCTCATACCCTTTATACATCGCAATGGTTAAATCTTGACTTCCACCAATAATCAAAGGAATCACTTTATTTTTAACCAA
The DNA here is from genome assembly GCA_947470515.1 of Flavobacteriales bacterium. Taxonomy (GTDB): domain Bacteria; phylum Bacteroidota; class Bacteroidia; order Flavobacteriales_D; family Crocinitomicaceae; genus M0103. The sequence continues at coordinate 45,776 of CANITF010000014.1, read as the reverse complement.
TTCGGCAATGATTTGACTGACTGCGAAATAAGTGTCTCTAATATCTTGCCCTGGTAAAACATCTCCTAAATCATAAATTGGCATTTTCCAGTTAATCCCTCGATTTAAATCATAGAAAAAAGATCTGAAAAATTCAGCTTTATTTTCAAATTGATTGGATGATTCGCCTCTGAATTCAGGAACATAAAAGATAGCTACACCCCCTTTTTCAATTTCAGGAAATGAATCATTGGTATAACTAATGATTGATTGTCCAATTTTTTGATCTGTGCAATCGTTTTGAAAATGTGCTTGTGTGAAATAAATAGATAGATCCTTCATTCAGAATTTTTCTTCAAATTTAAATCAATATTGTTTTTGTAATCAAACAGAGGTCTGAAAGTATTACATATTGATTTGTTCAAAAGGTTTTTTTGAAGATTCCTCTGAATACACTTGAAAAAATAAAATCAATTATGAAATTTATTTTTTCTTAACAGGCTTCTTTTTGCCCTTCGGCTGATTTTTTGAAATTGTGATACATTCGTCGTATGTAAGTTTTTCAGCCTCTGCACCTTTAGGTAATTTGAAATTGTTTTTTCCAATCTTCAAATATGGACCCCAACGTCCGTTCAATAATTGCATATCTTCCTCCTCTGTAAAGCTTTTAATCAACTTATTTGCGTCAGATTCTCTCTTTTCGAGAATGATTTCAACAGCGCGCTCAAACGTTATATTCATCGGGCTTTCCTCCTTTGGAATAGAAGCAAATATTTTTCCATGTTGAATGTATGGACCAAATCGGCCTACATTTGCCTTCACCACAAGTTCCTCAAATTCACCTAAAGTTCGGGGCATTTTAAATAATTCTAATGCTTCTTCAAGTGTAATACTTCCAATAGATTGATCTTTTTGAAGTGAAGCAAATTGTGGTTTTTCACCATCTACTAGCTCGTCACCCACTTGAATCATCGGTCCAAAACGTCCAATTCGTGCAATTATTTTTTTACCACTCACTGGGTGAATCCCTAATTCTCTTTCACCAGTAGCTCTTTCTGAATGTTCTAATGTATCTTCAACATTTTTATGGAATAGATCGTAGAACTTATGCAGCATTTCAGTCCACTGAATCAATCCTTTTGCAATTTCGTCAAACTCCTCCTCTACTTTCGCAGTAAAGTTATAATCCATAATTCTTTCAAAATGTTCACTCAAAAAATCAGTCACAACGATCCCAATATCGGTTGGAGAAAGTTTATTCTTTTCTTTACCGGTTGTTTCAGTTCGAACTTCTTCAATCAATTCGTTTTTTACTAATTTCTTAACAAGGTATTTACGTTCATTCCCTTCTCTCTCATTTTTCTCAACATAGCCACGTTTTTGAATCGTAGAAATTGTTGGAGCATACGTTGAAGGTCGACCAATGCCTAATTCTTCCATTTTCTTCACTAAAGAAGCTTCTGCATAACGCGACGGTGGTCTTGAAAAACGCTCTGTAGCTGTAATTTCATCGCTATTAACCTTTTCACCAGCTTTCACATCAGGAAGTAATCCATCTTCATCGTCTTCATCATCATCCTGATCGACATCTGATTCAAGATATACTTTCAAGAAACCATCAAATTTGATAACTTCTCCTTTTGCTTGAAAATGTTCAGAAATAGAATTACTTACAATTTTTATTGTCGTTCTTTCCAGCTTTGCATTTGACATTTGAGAGGCGATTGAGCGCTTCCAAATTAAATCATATAGACGCTCATCATCGCGATCACCTTCTATCGAATGGGTAAAAAACTCAGTTGGACGAATAGCCTCGTGAGCCTCTTGTGCATTGCTGCTCTTTGTTTTATATTTCGTTGGATTAGAATATTCTTTTCCATACGCTCTTTCAATTTCTTCTTTGGCACTTGTTAGAGCTGTTTCTGAAAAATTCACAGAGTCCGTTCTCATGTACGTTATTTTACCTGCTTCATACAAACGCTGTGCAACAGACATAGTTCTAGAAACAGAGAATCCCAATTTCAAACTTGCCTCTTGTTGTAAAGTTGAAGTTGTAAAAGGTGCTGTTGGAGATTTTGTCGCTGGTTTTTGTTGAACATCATCGATTACAAAATCGGCTCCTTTGCATGCGTTTAATAAATCAATCGCTTGTTTTTCAGAAGTTAATTGTTTTGATAATTCAGCTTTAATTTTACCTTTTGTTGCACTGAAATTTGCATTTACACGAAAAAAACTTTCTGAATTATGTTTGTTTATGTCTTTTTCTCTGTCTACAATTAAACGAACAGCAACAGATTGCACTCTTCCAGCTGATAAACTTGGTCGAACTTTTTTCCAAAGAACAGGAGATAATTCAAACCCAACAATTCTATCAAGCACTCTTCTAGCTTGCTGCGCATCAACTAATTCTTTATTAATTTTCCGCGGATTATCAATTGCTTTAAGAATTGCCGATTTAGTTATTTCGTTAAAGGTAATACGTTTTGTATCCTTTTTTTCAAGATTCAACGTTTCATATAAATGCCATGAAATAGCTTCTCCTTCGCGGTCCTCATCAGTCGCTAACCACACAGTCTCTGCTTCCTTCGCTAATTTTTTCAGTTCAGCGACAATTGCTTTTTTATCTGCTGAAACTTCATAATTAGGTTGGAAATCATGCTCAATATCAATTGCTATTCCTTTTTTTGCTAAGTCTCGAACGTGCCCGAAGCTAGATTTTACAACGAAATCTTTTCCAAGATATCCTTCTATTGTTTTTGCCTTTGCAGGGGACTCAACGATTACGAGATTTTTAGCCATAGTTTTGCGTTTTTGAATATTCGAGCAAAAATTTTATCGCTGCAAAAGTAAGTTTATTTCATTTCAATTTACAAATGAAAAAAAACTAAAGCACTTTAAGCTGGCAAATATTACTGATTAACAATAGATTAGGTTTGATATTATTCTGCTACACAGCAACAAACTAATATACAAAACTCATTTTTTAAGATAAATTAGCTTATTTTAAGGTCTGCCATTTTGACATACAATTGATATTTTGGTTATTTTTGTTCACTATTTTTAAATGAGTACAATTAAATGGATTTTGAATCAAATAAGGTGATTGACGAAACAAGACAGGGAGAAGCGTTAAATAATGAAACTTCAATAAATTCTACTGGTAAAAAGCTATACGTTGAAAGTTATGGTTGTGCAATGAATTTTTCCGATAGCGAGGTTGTTGCGTCCATTATGGCGAAAGATGGTTACAGCACTACTCGTAATGTTGATGAGGCTGACGTTATCTTGATTAATACGTGTTCCATTCGTGAAAATGCAGAGTCGCGTGTTCGAACAAGACTTGGGGATATCAAACAAAAAAAGAAAGACAATCCAAAATTAGTTGTTGGCATTTTAGGATGCATGGCTGAGCGATTGAAAAAGGCCTTATTAGAAGAAGAAAAGTTAGTTGATTTAATTGCTGGACCAGATGCCTATAGAGATTTACCGAATCTTATTGATGAAGTAATTGGCACAGGACAAAAAGCAGTCAATGTATTGCTTTCCCGAGATGAAACGTATGCAGATATTTCTCCAGTTCGATTAGATTTAGGCGGTGTTTCTGCTTTTGTAACAATAACTAGAGGTTGCGATAACATGTGTTCGTTTTGTGTTGTTCCATTTACTAGAGGAAGAGAGCGTTCTAGAGATCCATTGACAATAATTCAAGAATGCAAAGATCTTTTTGATAGAGGATATAGAGAAGTAACTTTGTTGGGACAAAATGTGGATAGTTACCGTTGGAATTTAACTTCGAAAGGAGAAATTAAGGACGAGACGATAAATACAACCAATTTCGCTCAATTGATGGAAATGGTTGCGTTAGTAAATCCTGATTTACGTGTTCGTTTTTCAACATCTCATCCGAAAGATATGACGGATGATGTATTGGAAATGATGGCTAAATACGATAACATTTGCTCTTCAATTCATTTACCTGTTCAATCTGGAAACACGAACGTTTTAGGAAGAATGAATCGTGGTTATTCCCGAGAGTGGTATATTGAACGAATTGAAGCAATAAGAAGAATCGTTGATGATTGCACAATTACAACAGATTTAATTATTGGCTTTTGCGAAGAAACAGAAGAAGAACATCAAGATACATTATCATTAATGGAGTATGCGAAATTTGATTTTGCATATATGTACAAATATTCTGAAAGACCAAAAACATTAGCAGAAAGGAAATTCAGTGATGATATTCCGGAAGCTATTAAAACGAGAAGAATTGCAGAAATCGTTGCAAAACAAAGAGAACATTCATTGCTAGCAAATCAAAAGCAGGTTGGGAATACTGACAAAGTATTGGTTGAAGGAGTTTCTAAGAAATCGAAAGATGAAATGTGCGGTAGAAATGGAAAGAATTCCATGGTTGTTTTTCCAAAAGGAGATTTTGAAATTGGTCAATATATAACCGTGAAAATTACGAGTTGCACTTCAGCAACATTATTAGGTGAAGTTGTTTATAATTCTATTCGAGCATAATATGAACTTACAACAAATAAAACAACGTTTTGAAGTCATTGGAAATGCTCCTCTTCTTAATAGAGCTCTAGAAGTTGCTATTCAAGTTGCACCGACAGATATTTCTGTTTTGGTAACGGGAGAAAGTGGAACGGGAAAAGAAATTATCCCTCAAGTCATTCACAACTTAAGCTCGCGTAAACATGGCGAATATATTGCTGTGAACTGCGGTGCAATTCCTGAGGGAACGATTGATTCCGAATTATTTGGACACGAAAAAGGATCATTTACAGGGGCACATGGCAGCAGACAAGGATATTTTGAGGTAGCTAATGGTGGAACAATCTTCTTGGATGAAGTTGCGGAATTACCAATGCAAACACAAGTTCGGTTGTTGCGTGTTTTAGAAACGGGAGAATTCATTCGTGTTGGTGCATCTAAGCCGATTAAAACAAATGTTAGAGTTGTTGCTGCTACGAATGAAAATATGCAAAAAGCAATTGCATCAGGAAAATTCAGAGAAGACTTATTTTACAGATTGAGCACTGTTCCTATTGCTTTACCTCCACTTCGAAATAGAAAAGAGGATATTCATTTATTATTTAGAAAATTTGCCAGTGATTTTGCTGACAAATACCGAATGCCTTCGGTTCGCTTATCAGATGATGCCGTTCAAGTATTAATGAAATATGGTTGGCCTGGAAATATTCGTCAATTAAAAAATCTTGTTGAACAAATCTCTGTTATAGAAACAAGTAGAGAATTAGATGCAGCGATGATTTTATCATACCTCCCTGCAGAAAGAGAAAAAGTTCCTGCCATTATGGGTGAAGGTGGTTCAGAAAATTTTTCAGAACGAGAATTGATGTACAAATTCTTATTCGACATGAAAAAGGACTTGTCGGATTTAAAAAAGCTAGTGATTGAATTAGTTCATCAAAATGGTGATTTCTCCTTGAGTAATGATCAAACAGCGATTGTAAACAGACTTTATAAAGAAGTTAATCCAAATTTTGGTCAATCTCGGATATTACCTTCGCCAACTGAAAAAAATGTTAATGAATTTCAAGCAACACCAGTAACCGAAGATTTTGAAACACATGAAGAAGTTGAAGAGTCGTTATCTTTAGAAGATCGAGAAAAGGAATTGATTCAAAAAGCTTTAGAAAAACACAGAGGAAAAAGGAAATATGCTGCTGCTGAATTAGGGATATCTGAACGTACACTTTATCGCAAGATAAAAGAATATAATTTAATGGAATGATGAAATTAATCTTCTGCCTAATAGTATTAATTGGTCTTACAGGATGCTGGCCTTCGAGTGTTTCATTTATAGATACAGGTTCTATGCCTGAAGAATGGAAAACTTTTTCGGTTAAAACATTAGAAAATGATGCTCCTAATACGCCGATTAGTTATGCTGCTTTATTATCAGAAAAACTAAAAGATGGTGTTCAAAATAACACGCGCTTATTATTAAACCCAGTTTTAGGAAAGGGTGAAGTTTCTATAGAAGGAAAGATTTCCAGTTACACCATAATTCCAGTTGCTATTCAAGAAGGAGATAATTCAGCAAAAAACAGATTAACTATTTCTGTTCAATTCACTATTTTTATTACCGCACCTGAAGAAGATAAAATGACATTGACCAGTACCCGTTTTATTGATTATGATTCTAATACTGATTTAGCCTCTCAGGAAGCGACTTTATTGGATGAAATTAGCACACAAATAGTTCAAGATGTAATAAATAAACTACTTTCGAACTGGTAATGCTGAATCTTGAACAAATAGCGCAACGAATTTATGATCCAAACTTGTGTCAAGTTGGGGATATTGACGATTTAAAATTATTTACGAGTAATTACCCTTACGCTCAAGTTTTTCCTATTCTTTATTTAAAAGCGCTATCTAATAATAATGATATTCGTTTTGAAGAAGAATTATCCAATTACGCTTATCGCATTTCTGACAGAATACAATTGTATAATTTGATTCATTCTAAAGAATTACATTTAAAAATTCCAACTGAAAGTGCTACTCAATTAGAAACATCTATAGTTGAAACACCTGTTATTTCAATTAAAAATGAGGTTAGCATTCCTCCTTTTGACGTTGAAGTTCCTGAATTAGAAAGTGAAATTGAATCTATTGATGAGCAACGTAGTGCAGAATCAATTTTCTCTGACGAAGAATTTGATACTCTTGAAAAAATTAAAGATGCTGATAACGATTCCTTTGATCAGGAAATACTTTCAATTGCTATTTCGACAAGTTACAACTTAGACCATCTTGAAAATATTGAAAAGGAACTGGGTGAAGAAATCGAAGAACCAGTACAAAAAATTATTCAAATAAATTCTGAAAAGAGATCTTTTTCATCTTGGTTACAAGCCAATGATCGCTATTTTGAGCCACAAGTTGACGAAGAAAAAGCACGAATTGACCTAATTGTTAATCAATTTATCAAAGATGAACCAAAACTTTCACGTCCTTCAAAAGAAGAAATAATAGACATAAAACCGAAGACAGAATTCTTCTCCCCAGTCAAGAAAGCTAAGGAAAGCCTAGAGATAAGCACGATGCCAGTAAGTGAAACATTGGCTAAAATTTTCGCGCTTCAGGGCAATTTTCCGAAAGCAATTTTCGCATATGAACAATTAAGCTTGATAAATCCAGAAAAAAAGATTTTCTTTGCATCCCGAATTGAAGAATTAAAGAAAAAGTTAAACACATAAACAATGGATATTTTATTTTCATCGATCATCATTTTAGCGAGTATATTATTGATACTTGTAGTATACGTTCAAAATCCTAAAGGTGGAGGTTTGAGCTCAGATTTTGGAGCAGCACAGCAAATTGGTGGTGTTCAAAAAACAAACGACTTCATTGATAAAGCCACTTGGTCTTTAGCTGGAGTTATTATGGTATTGAGTATCGTCCTTACTATTCGTTCAAAAGCTCCTGAGCCAGTTATGGTAGACGAAGCACAACAAACTGAACAAGGTCAAGGTCAACAGCAAAATCAAGTTGGAAAACCAGCTGGTCAACCTGCAGGTCAACCTGGGAAAAAATAATACTAAAACAAAACATTTCAAATGTCAGTATGTCATACATACTGACATTTTTTTTGTTGAAAATAGTTGAAAACGCACCATTTGTCGGAGAAAAACCATTGGCATAAAATTGGTGAGCACTGCACAGTCAATAAAACAAAAACTAAATATATGTCAACAAAGTTTAAGCCTTTAGCAGATAGAGTTCTAATTGAATCAGCTCCTGCAGAATTAAAAACAGCGAGTGGTATTTTTATTCCTGATACAGCAAAAGAAAAACCTTTAAAAGGAACCGTTATAGCTGCTGGAAAAGGAAAAAAAGATGAGCCTATGACAGTAAAGGTAGGAGATACAGTATTGTATGGTCAGTATTCTGGAACTGAAATTAAGATGGATGGAAACACCTATTTGATCATGAAAGAATCAGATATTTACGGTATATTTTAAATAAAACGAAACAATAAACATTATAATGGCAAAAGATATATTTTTCGATATAGATGCACGTGACAAACTTAAAAAAGGAGTTGATGCATTAGCAAACGCAGTAAAAGTAACATTAGGACCTAAAGGAAGAAATGTTGTAATTGGCAAAAAATTCGGTGCACCACAAATCACAAAAGATGGTGTTACTGTAGCAAAAGAGATTGAATTGAAAGATCCAATCGAAAACATGGGGGCTCAAATGGTAAAAGAGGTAGCTTCAAAAACTGCTGATATTGCTGGAGATGGAACAACAACAGCAACTGTTTTAGCGCAAGCGATTATTGGTGCTGGTTTGAAAAATGTTGCGGCAGGAGCAAATCCAATGGATTTAAAAAGAGGAATTGATAAAGCAGTATCAGAAGTTGTAAAGAATTTGAAAAAACTATCAATTGAAGTTGGATCAGACAATAACAAAATCAAACAAATTGCTTCTATTTCTGCAAATAACGACGAGAATATTGGTGGATTAATCGCTAAAGCAATGAAAGTTGTTGGAAACGATGGAGTTATTACCGTTGAAGAAGCAAAAGGAACTGAAACAGAAATGAAAACTGTTGAAGGGATGCAATTTGACAGAGGATATCTTTCACCTTATTTCGTTACGAACACAGATAAAATGTTAGTGGATATGGAAAAACCACTTATTTTGATCTACGACAAGAAAATTTCCAATATGAAGGAATTGCTTCCAATTTTGGAACCAGTTGTTCAAGCAGGAAAAGGATTGTTGATTATTTCTGAAGATGTGGATGGTGAAGCGTTGGCAACATTGGTTGTGAATCGCTTAAGAGGTTCATTGAAAATTGCTGCGGTAAAGGCACCTGGTTTTGGTGACAGAAGAAAAGCAATGTTGGAAGATATCGCCATTTTAACTGGAGGACAAGTGATTTCAGAGGAAAGAGGATTTACTTTAGAAAACGCGACAATGGACATGTTGGGTACAGCTGAAAAAATTGAAATCGATAAAGACAATACAACAATTATCAATGGTGCAGGTAAAAAAGCTGATATTCAAACTAGAGTAAAGCAAATTAGAGCACAAATTGAATCAACTACTTCTGATTATGATCGTGAGAAATTGCAAGAGCGATTGGCTAAATTAGCTGGTGGAGTTGCAGTGCTTTATGTTGGAGCACCAACAGAAGTTGAAATGAAGGAGAAAAAAGACCGAGTTGACGATGCATTGGCCGCAACAAGAGCAGCTGTAGAGGAAGGAATTGTTCCTGGAGGTGGTGTTGCATTGATACGTGCTATTGAGTCTTTAGATAAGCTGAAAGGCGATAATGAGGATGAAATGACAGGGATTCAAATTGTGAAACGCGCTTGTGAAGAACCTTTGCGTCAAATTATTGCGAATGCAGGTGGTGAAGGAGCAGTTATCGTTCAAAAAGTAAAAGAAGGAAAAGAAGACTTTGGATACAATGCAAGAACAGAAGTTTTTGAGAAATTATACAAGGCAGGAGTTATTGACCCAACGAAAGTGACGCGTATTGCAATTGAAAACGCTGCTTCGATTGCTTCAATGCTTTTAACAACTGAATGTGTGATTGCAGATCAACCAGAAGAAAACTCACCAGCTATGGGTGGAATGCCTGGAGGAATGCCAGGAATGATGTGATTTCGGCAAGCTCAATCACCTAATTTGGGATTTTGAATTTGGGATTACAAATCTTATAGAATCCGTCAATGGCGGATTCTTTCTCGGCTCTTACTTCCCGACTTGTTCGGATAGTAAGAACGGCTATATATAGACTCTTCAACGGTAACGTTGGGGAGTTTTTTTTTTATGATTTTTAAAAAAAAATCTAACTAGTTGAAATACAAAAAATTAAAGGTAAATTCAATGGAATGGAACTAGAATTTTCTTTTGGAATAACATAAGTTTGAAATGAAATGTAATTTAATAATCCCAATAAATGAAAAACACATGAAATGGTCTAAAAAAAATAATAGATTGGAATTAGTTTTAAATTTCAATTCTCAAACAGAACTAGCTTTGCTTTTTTTAAAAATTGCACAACTAGCAGACGATGCTAATCACCACCCTGATGTAGAAGTGATAAATTGCTCGACGTTAATTTTAAGATTATTTACGCATGATGAGGGAAGTATCACTGATAAAGATTATTCTCTAGCAAATGAAATAGAAAAATTAATTTGACAAATATCAAAAAAGGTTGCTCAAATTGAGCAACCTTGATAAAGCTTATAATACAAATTGAATTTTTCTAAAAGAAATCAATACTCAAGGAGGAAACTTACAATTTAGTTTATGAGGAACCTAACAAAAATCGCAAAAAAAAAGGAACCTTGTTTTCAAGATTCCTTCATTTTTCAATCCGAATTGAATTTTAGTATCTGTATTGCTCACCTTTAAATGGACCTTCAACACTTACACCGATATAATCAGCTTGGTCTTTTGAAAGAACTTCTAATTCAACACTAATTTTTGCTAAATGTAAACGTGCTACTTTTTCATCCAAATGCTTAGGAAGAACGTAAACATCGTTGTCATATTTATCACTGTTCAACCACAACTCTAATTGAGCTAATGTTTGATTCGTGAATGAATTTGACATTACAAAAGATGGATGTCCTGTTGCACAGCCAAGATTCACCAAACGCCCTTCAGCCAAAATGATTAAATCTTTTCCTTTAATAGTATACATATCAACTTGTGGTTTGATTGTATTTTTTGATGAACCATAATTAGCATTCAACCAAGCCATATCAATCTCATTATCGAAGTGACCAATATTACAAACAATCGCTTTGTCTTTCATGTTTTCGAAATGACGACCAACAACGATATCCTTATTTCCAGTTGTTGTAACAATGATATCAGCTAAGTGAATGATACTGTCCAATTTTTTTACTTCAAAACCATCCATTGCAGCTTGTAAAGCACAAATTGGATCAATTTCAGTAACCATTACACGAGCACCTGCACCAGCTAATGAAGCAGCAGAACCTTTTCCAACATCACCATATCCACAAACAACAGCAACTTTTCCAGCCATCATAACATCTGTAGCACGACGAATTGAATCAACTAAAGATTCTTTACATCCATATTTATTATCAAATTTTGACTTAGTAACTGAATCATTTACATTGATTGCAGGCATTACCAACGTTCCATTTTTCTTACGATCATGTAAACGGTGAACACCAGTCGTTGTTTCTTCAGATAAACCTTTGATATCTTTTGTTAATTCAGGAAAACGGTCAAAAACCATATTCGTTAAATCACCACCATCATCAAGAATCATATTCAATGGCTTACCGTCTTTAAACGTGAACAATGTTTGTTCAATACACCAATCAAATTCTTCCTCATTCATTCCCTTCCAAGCAAAAACTGGAATTCCAGCAGCAGCAATTGCAGCAGCAGCATGATCTTGAGTAGAGAAAATGTTACAAGAAGACCAAGTAACTTCAGCTCCCAACTCTACTAATGTTTCAATCAACACAGCAGTTTGAATTGTCATGTGTAAACATCCTGCAATACGCGCACCAGCCAAAGGCTTAGAAGCACCATATTCCTCACGCAATGACATTAAACCTGGCATTTCTGCTTCCGCCAATAACATTTCTTTACGTCCCCATTCAGCAAGACTAATGTCTTTTACTTTGTACGCCATTTTTTCTAAAGTATTACTCATATTAGTTTTAATTCTAATTTTTACTAGTTTGTTTTACTATTAATAAAAACATCCTATTCTGATTTTTGTTCACAAATTTACGAAACTCCTTTGTTAAATAAAAATTTCATTAAAGTCATGAAGACTAAAATTCTTAATGTGCTTAAATCTTATTCGCTTACAACCTCTTTTCAATCAAATCCACAATGCAATCAATGAATCTTGGATGATCGTTCGAACTTGGCACCAATTGTATTTTCTCACCCCCATTTTCAACAAAAATACCTTGATATTCTTCGCCAATTTCAATAATTGTCTCCAAACAATCGGCAACAAACGCTGGACTAAAAACAAGCAATTTTTTCGCTCCTTTTTTTCCCCATTCTTCCACTACTTTATCTGAAAAAGGAGTCAACCATTTTTTGTCTAAGCGCGATTGAAAACAAACTGTATAATCAGTTTCTTTCAATCCTAATCTTTCTGCAATGAGCCTTGCTGTTGCAAAACTTGTTGCTTTATAACAAAATTTATTTTCTTCATTGATTTCTGATTCACAAGGCTGATCAGCGCATAAATCAGTCCCTTCATAAACCTTGTCAACTTGTCGTTCAGGTAATCCGTGAAAAGAAAACAAAACATGATCATATTCCTTTAAATCAAAAGATTTTGTCCTTTCAATTATTGAATCGATATAGCCTTCATCATCCCAAAATTGATTCACAATTTTAACCTCTGGAATGACCCACCATTTTTGGATAATATTCATTGCTTTTTCGATAGCGGATCCTGATGATGCGCTGGCATATTGCGGAAACAAAGGAAGAATAATTATTTGATCATAGTTGGCTTTGTGCATTCTTTCCAAAACACTATCCATTGATGGATTTTGATAACGCATTGCCATTTCAATCTTCACTTCAGAAGCATTAAATCGTTCTTGAACTAATTTTGTGACGTTTTCTGTGTGTGTCTTCAATGGTGAAATTCCATTGCCATGCCCCCATAATTCCTTATAAATCTTAGCAGATTTCGGAGCTCTAAAGGGAACAATGATTCCATTCACCAACAACTTCCGCGGTAACCAAGGAATATCTATCACCCGTCGGTCATTCAAAAACTCACTTAAATAACGACGCACATCACTTGTGCTTGGGCTATCTGGTGTCCCTAATTGTATTAAAAGTACTCCTGTTTTCATACTATTTTCTAATTAAAATAATTTTTGTTGCCACCCGTCAGCTTCTTCAGAACTTATGAGGTTCAATTTCAATAAATATTTTATCGTCTTGTCAAAATCCGACGGATATTCTATTCCACTATAATTCCAATCTGTTTCAATCAGCCAATTTTCCACTTGGCCAGAGCGCAAATTATACCTCCAAGAAATTACTTCTACCGTGTCTTCATTCTTCTTTACTTCGAATGCTTTTTTATTGACAACTGTGCACATTTCTTTTAATAAGACATCATGTTTTTCAAGTACTTCTTCACGCACAGCAATTACAAAACATGGCCATGGAGTTACCACTTCATCAATGTATCTGCATTTACCTTGTTCCGTGAATGGAAAGGTTGTATACTTTTCCCATAAAAAACCTTGCGATTCATTGTGCTCCAAAGACCATAATGCGCCGTAAATATCTCCTATGCTGTTGAACTTTAAGTTTTCTAAATCCCATCCTTCTTGACTTGCTTTCACATATGTCATCAAATGAGAACCTGAGCCTTCACGTGAGATTGCAAAAACCTTCCCTTCTAATTGATCAACTGTTTTAATATCGGAATGATAAGGAACATGAATCCCCCAATGAAGCGGTGAAACAACATATACTTGAATTATTTTTGCTTTTAATCCTTGAAGGATGGATTTGGTTATTCCTTCAGTTAAAAGTACAGCGATATCAATTGAACCTGTTTCTAATCCACGAATCATTTGACCTGTTCCCCCACTCATATCACTCCAGTGCAGATCCAATCCAATTTCTTTGAATTTCCCTTCTTCGATTGCTAATCTCCACGGTAAATTAAAATGTTCTGGTACTCCGCCAATTTTCAATCCAATCATTCTTTTTTATTTTGCTCTGAAAACTGCATATCAAATAAGCGACGGTAAAAACCATCAATTTTTAGTAATTCAGCATGCGATCCAATTTCTTTAATTTCTCCTTTATCTAAAACAACAATTTTGTCCGCATTTTGAATGGTAGATAACCGATGAGCGATAACAATGGAAGTCCTTCCCTTCGTTAATTCAGCTGTTGCTTTTTGAATCATTTCTTCAGATTCCGTATCTACACTTGACGTTGCTTCATCTAGTATTAAGACATGTGGATTGTATACGCTCGCTCTTATAAACGCTAACAATTGCCTTTGTCCCACCGATAGCACTCCACCTCTTTCTCCAACTTGATAATCGTAATTTCCAGGCAGACGTTGAATAAATTCATGTGCTCCAACAGACTTTGCAGCTTCAATTACTTGTTCTCTTGAAATAGTTGAATCACCTAAAGTAATATTGTTGTGAACTGTATCTGAGAAAAGAAATACATCTTGCAACACTATTGCTATATTATTTCTTAAATAATTTAAATCAATATCTATCAAATTGGTTTCTCCAATGCATATTTCACCTTTTTGAAATTCATAAAATCTACCCAACAAATTCACGATTGTAGATTTTCCTGCTCCGGTCGCTCCAACAAATGCGACTGTCGTACCAGCAATAATTTCAAGATTAATGTCTTTTAAAACCCAAACTTCATTTTGATAGGCAAATGAAACATCTTTGAATGTAATAGTTTGGTCAAAATCCACATTTTTGTTTGTGCCATGTTCCTGCACATGTTCTTCTAAATCCAAGATTTCGAATACGCGTTCAGCTCGAACTGTGCCTCTTTGCAAAATGTTAAATTTATCTGCTAATTGTCGAATTGGTCTGTAAAGCATTTGAACCCAAAGTGTAAATGAAATGATTTCCGAATACATTCCACTTATGTCATCATCACTTTTCCCTCCTACTTTCAAAGCTCCCCAGACTAACATTAATGCAATTGACATCGAACTTAGTATTTCAACAATTGGAAAAAAAATAGAATTTGCCCAAACCGCGTTGATATGTGCTTGACGATGTCCTTTGTTGATTTCTTCAAAATTTTGATATTCTTGTTTTTGTTTGTTGAACAATTGAACAATAGACATTCCAGTCAATCTTTCCTGAACAAAGGTGTTCAACTTGTTAACTTGAATCCTTTCTAATTGAAACGAATTTCTCATTGCTCGAGCAAAAATGCGTGTTGCAAAAAGCAAAATTGGAATAGGGATAACTATCATCAATGCTAATTCCCAATTCATGAAAAACATAAGAAACATAATCACTATCAATGAAAACAAATCTCCTGCAATGTCCATAAGTCCTGATGAAAAGACTTCTGTTATTGCCTCCAAATCGGAAACCAAACGCGTAACGAGAGAGCCAATGGGTGTTTTATCAAAGTAACGCATTCTAAAACTAAGAATATGTCCAAAAAGCTTTTGTCTGAGATCTCTAATAATAGATTGTGCCAAGAGATTTGACAAATACGAATTTGTAAATTGCAATAAACCTTCAACGACTAAAAGTCCAATAACGATTGCTGTCCAGAAAAGTAACATTTCACCATTCTGATTATGAACAATGTATTTATCAACGACTATTCCAATGATCAGTGGTCGTGACGGCCCCAAACACGCCAGTAGAATCGTACACAAAACAGCTAAAGAAAATAATTTCTTGTAGGGTTTTAAGTACGAGATTAATCGTTTAAAAATGGAGATATTTATAGTTGCCTTTTCGGACATAGCTGCAAATTTACCTAAATTTCAGAGGAAGTTGAAGTTGGAAATAAATTCTTTTTTTTATTAAATACAATTGAGAAGAATGATTGTTTTTAAAATTGAATTACTTTTATACGAAAGCAATAATTATGATTCACAATCTATCAAATACTAATTCAATTTTCTCAACATTTTTAGGAGAAATTAGAGATTCATCTATTCAAAAGGATGCGATGCGTTTCAGAAGAAACATGGAGCGAATTTCAGAAATACTAGCATATGAATTATCTAAAAAATTAGATTATAAGTCAATTTCTGTAAGAACTTCTCTTGGAGAAGCCGACGTCAATGTTTTGAATGAACAACCGGTATTGGCGACAATTCTTCGCGCTGGACTTTCAATGCATCAAGGATTATTGAATTATTTTGATAAATCGGATAGTGCTTTTATTTCAGCTTATAGAAAACATTCTACTGCTGAAGAATTTGAAATCCATGTTGAATATTTAGCATCACCAAAAATAGATAACCGTGTTGTTATCATAAGCGACCCAATGTTAGCTACTGGAAGTTCAATGGTGATGGTATACAAAGCACTTTTAAAACAAGGCATTCCTTCTAAAGTTATTGTTGTATCAGCAATTGCTACTCCGACGGCTATAGATTTTGTTAAACGACATTTACCAGATTCAACAGAAATTTGGGTTGGAGCAATTGATGAAGAGTTAACTGCACAATCGTACATTGTTCCTGGATTGGGAGATGCAGGTGATTTGGCTTATGGAATTAAGTGTTAATCCTTCAATATGAATTGGGGACTTTTATCGACTGTATTTCTTTTAGCTACTGTTAAATTTATGTTTGCACCTTCTACCGGATGTGGAATGGGACTTCCTTTTTGGGAAACCTATTTAACTGCGGCTGCCGGAGGAACGTTTGGCGCTGCTATATTTTATTATTCAAGCGATTTATTGATTAAATATTCTCATGCTAAAAAAATAGCCAAACGAGAAGAAATGGAGCGAAATGGCATTCCGATAATTCCAAAGAAAAAATTCACTAAAACCAATAGATTTGTTATTCGTTTGAAACGAACATTGGGAATATACGGCATTTGCTTCTGGGCACCATTTTTTCTTTCAGTTCCAATAGGAAGTATAATTGTTGCGAAATTTTACGGGCACCTTAAAAAAACTTTTCCATTAATAGTAATCGGTATGTTTCTGAATGCATTAATCATGACAAGTTTATCTTACTTGATATACTAAATGAAATCAAAACATCTATTTTTTGATTTAGACAGAACGCTTTGGGACTTTGAAAAAAATTCAGAAATCGCGTTAAACAAATTGTTTTTTGATTTGGGTCTTCATACAACTATTCCAAATTTTACAGTATTTCATGATTTATATAAAACACACAATTCTCGTTTGTGGAAATTGTATGGTTCTGGAAAACTTTCAAAAGACATTTTAAGAAATGAGCGATTCAGAGTAACATTAGAAGAATTCAATTTAGTTGATCCGCTTTTAGTTCAAAATATAAGTGATGGTTACGTTGAAATTTCTCCACAACAAACAACGCTTTTTCCAACTACAATTTCAACATTGGATGTACTTCAAAAAGAAGGTTTCAATATGCATATTATTACAAATGGTTTTAAAGAAGTACAATTTATTAAACTTCAAAAATCAGGTTTAGAAAATTATTTCGACATAATCGTCTGTTCGGAAGATGTTGGAAAAAACAAACCTTCACCAGATATCTTCCATCATTCAATGAGTCACGCGAAAGCAAAACCAGAAGATTCAGTGATGATTGGTGATGATTTTGAAGTTGACATTTTAGGAGCATTAAGTGTTGGAATGCAAGGAGTGCTTTTTGATCCAAACAAGGAACACAGCCATTTTCAAGACAATTTCATCATTCAACAATTGGATGAGCTTCCTGCATTGTTACCTTGGGTATTAAAAAAGAATTTATAAGACTTATTCTTTTTCTGTTCTGACATAAAACTCGAAATCAGATATCCGCACTTTACCTTTACTTGGATTCCAACAATATATAGATAATTTATCAGTAGCCAAAGCCATTTCAGGTAATGAAAAAGCTTGGTAAAATTCTTGTTCTACTCCAATTTCATTTAATTTCCCTTGATCATAAGCGACGTAAAAAACAGGCGTTCCATCATCCTTTTTCAGCATTTCACCATTTCTTTCTAAAGAGACTACAATATAAAATGGCATTAAATCTTCAATTTGTCCTTTTGATCTAATCAAATAATAGGAATCCTTGGTCGGAAGTTTTGCGAGTTGATTTACTCCAATTTTCATGTCATTGAAAAACTCATCTGTTGTGAAATTTGCGTTTTTAACCTTTCCAATATAAAAAGGAGGTTTTTCTTTTCTTTTCTTTAAATTACTAAAGAGATAAAAAGAACTATACTTCGTAACCATTGATTTTTCATAACCAGGATAATACTTTCGTATTACTTCTAAAAACATGGGCGTATGAAATTTATTACTGAAACTGTAACAGAAGTATGGCGTTTTTGCAGTTGCAGCTCGGTTCCTAAGTTCAAAAAGTGATTCTTGATGTTCCCAATCTTTAATTGATTCTGTTAACGGTTTATCTATATAGAAATTGATGTAAGCAACATTATTATAATTCGACGCATAGGTTATATTGCTACTGCCAAGTTTCGCATCTGCATTATTTATTTGCTCACCGATTTCCTTGAAAATACCATAATGAACAGGTGCTAATAATTGATTTCTTAATAAACTATCTGCTAAAGGAAGCAATGTCACACATGCAATTAAGATTAAATGCCGTTTTTTAGCAATAAATTTTATACTTGATAAAATTGGCAACAGCGCAAAAGGCAAAAGAAACAGCATCACTACTTCTCTTAGGATAGGAGTAAAAAGATGCGACAAAACAAAAGCTCCAACAAAACTTACGAGAAAAATACTCATTGAAAAAAAACCTACCCCATTCCACTTTTTAAAACCGAAATAGATAATTGAAGTGAGAAATGCAAGTGTTAGTATTGAAAACAACAACCAAGATTCATTAAAAAACAAATAAATGAAATCAATCGGCCAACTTAATTCTGGTGCAGCGAGCCACCCTAAACCTCCCCTTCCAACTTGAAATAAAGTAATAGGCAAATGTGGGAGAAAACAAATAACTGCAATTAAACCGCCGGCAATTAAATATTTTAGATTGTATTTTCCAATATAAAACAAGGCACAAAAACAAAGAACAAGAGCAACTAAGAAAGCAAAATAATGGGAGGTCATTGCACCAAAAAGTCCAAGTGCTAGAACCAACGTCCATTGCCACTTTTTTTGGATATTAAATTTCAATTCTAAAATAGCCCAAAAAGCAATCAACAAGAAAAATGTTCCTGAATTATAAGGTCTGGCAAAAACTGTATTTAATACTGTAAATGTAAGTCCAATGTATAATCCTTGAACCAGCAACGCTCCCAATTGAGTGAAATACTTGCTCCCAATTCTATATAATAAATACGAATTAAGAATATAAAATAATAAGCTAGTCGAGCGAATTGACCAATCAGAATCACCAAAAATCCTAACCCAAACCCATAATAATACTTGATAAAAAGCAGGATGCATGTCGCCGACCTTCACTCCTTGGTTCCAAAATATATCCCAATCAGAAAATCGTGTTCGATACCAAGCGCTTAGTTCGTCATTCGACATACCTTGTTCAGACATGAAAATCAGTCGAACAATTAATCCAATGATTAAAAGTGTAACAAATACCCAGTGCTTTTTGAGTTTTTGCATTTAGAAATTATCCGTGTAATTCTTGACGCGTTTTTTCGTACAACACAATTCCTGCAGAAACACCCACATTCATTGATTCAATTTCGCCGCGCATTGGTATTCTTGCTTTTATATCAGCCAAGTTCAATAAATCAGAAGTTATTCCGTCTTCCTCAGAACCTAAAATCACAGCAACTGAACCACGAAGGTTTACTTCATATAATGGAATTTTCGTTTTTTCTGTACAAGCGACTATTCTCATTCCCAATTGTTGTAAATAGAACAAAGAATCTTTCAAACTTGTTGTTTTACAAACTGGAATTCTATTCAAAGCTCCTGCTGATGTTTTAACGGCATCTGGTGTTACTAATGCAGAACCTTTTGAGGGGATTAATATTGCATGAACACCTTGACATTCTGCACTTCTTGCAATTGCACCAAAATTACGAACATCGGTTATTCTATCCAAAACGAGAATAAAAGGCTTCTCACCTCTTTCCAACATTTCTTCAACCAACGGTTCAATTACCTTATATTCAATCGGAGAAACCATTGCAATAACACCTTGATGATTCCCGTCAATCAGAGCATCTAATTTCTCAATTGGAACGAATTGTAATTGAAAATCTTTTCCAGCCAAAGCATCCTTTAATTCTGAAAAAAGTTCCTTATGCATTCCTTTCTGAATCATTATTTTGTTAATCTCTCTTTCGGCTTTAATTGCTTCAATAACTGATCTAACACCAAAAATTAAATCCTCTGAGGACTTTTTTCCTTCGTATTTTCTTGGTTCGAATTTTCTGTGTTCCATTTTTTATTTATTTATAGACAATTGAAAATTCAACCGCTACATTATCACCTAACGTTTTTGCAACTGGGCAAGCTTTTCCTGCTCTCACTGCTTTTTCTGCCTCCAAGTCTGACCAATTATTACCTGTGAAATCCATGTGAATAATAATCTTCCCTATTCTTCGTGGGTCAGTGTCCATAATTTTTTGAACTGAAGCTTTTGCAAAATCAAACCGAATTGAATGTTCCCTGCAGTAAATTCCAATAATCGTAATCATACATGATGCATATGCCGTTGCTACCAAGTCAGTTGGAGAAAAAGCTTCTCCTTTACCTTGATTGTCAATAGGTGCATCTGTTAATATCTCAGTTCCAGATGACAGATGCGTGCATTTTGTTCTAAGGTTTCCAAGATATTCTACTTCCGATGTAATCATGGCATTTCAACGATTAAATTGTAACTTTGTATTGAAAATCAATAATTGATTCTTTTAATTGGTAAAAATAGGCTTTTTATTCAAGTTTGAGCTACCACATGAACAATAGTTGGTTTAGGATTGTTTAGTTTTGAATGAATCCAATTGCATTTTTTAGCATTAATTAAATGAGTGAAATTATAGAAAAAGATAACGCTGGAATTCGTATAAAGAAACCCAAGTGGTTGCGTGTCAAATTGCCTACTGGAGAAAATTATAAAAAAGTTCGATCTTTAGTTGACCAGCACAAGTTGCACACAATTTGCGAAAGTGGAAGCTGTCCAAATATGGGAGAATGTTGGGGTGAAGGAACTGCTACTTTCATGATTCTTGGGAATATTTGTACCCGATCATGTGGCTTTTGCGCTGTAAAAACGGGTAGACCAGATGATGTTGACATATACGAACCAGGAAAAATTGCACATAGCGTAAAAACAATGGGAGTTAAACATGCGGTAATTACTTCAGTTGACCGTGATGATTTGAAAGATGGTGGTGGATTAATTTGGGGACAAACAGTAACGGCTATAAGAAATCAATCGCCAGGAACAACTTTGGAAACATTAATTCCAGATTTTGCTGGTAATTGGGATAATTTACAAATGATTATTGATGTTGCACCTGAAATAGTTTCGCATAATCTAGAAACAGTTCGTCGTTTGACCAAACAAGTTCGAATTCAAGCAAAGTACGATAGAAGTTTAGAGGTTCTTTTTCGACTAAAAAAAGGAGGTATGAAGACGAAATCTGGAATTATGCTTGGATTGGGTGAAACAGATGAAGAAATAATTGAAACAATGTCGGACCTTAGAAGTGTAAACGTTGACATACTTACAATTGGGCAATATTTACAGCCAACTGCCAAACATTTACCAATTGCAGAATTTGTCACACCTGAGAGATTCGATAAATACAAGGAAATTGGTTTGCAAATGGGATTTAGGTATGTTGAAAGTGGCCCATTGGTGCGATCTTCTTATCACGCTGAAAAACACTTATTTTAATCTTTTGACATGTATATTTTTAATAAAAAAAAAACATCTTGTCTTGACACATGCTTTATAATAAATTAACTTTGTAACAATAAATTTTCGATTGAAGGATAGAACATGAATGATATTTAGATTATTTATTTTATTTTAGCAGTCGCTTTAAACAAAACCCGTATATAACTAAATTATGGAACGAAAAAAAATAATCATTGGTTCATGCAGTCTGGTTGCAATTGCAGCAATCTGTACAATTTCACTTATGAACCGCACTAGTTTCACTGAATTGAACAGTAATAAAAATATTGCAAAACAAATTGCTACAACCACAAAAGTTGCTCAAGAACCAATTGGTGAAGAGACTACAAGCGAATCAACTGTTAACGAAACAACTGTTAAAACAACTGATATTGTTGTAATTCCAGAAGTATCAGCTGCAGCTATTGAAAAAAATAAATTCAAGAAAAAGGCTTCAATTGAAACTAAAAAATGGCTTGATGCAAGAAATTTTGATCATGAAACTGGCACAACAATTACAGCTGAAAAATTAGATTTGATTCGTTCCCAAATCGCAAAAATGCCAAAAAATAAAAATATGTCCATGTCTGAAAATGGCCCGGACAATATTGGTGGTAGAACGAGAGCAATTTTAATTGACAAGACGAATAACGACAGAATTTGGGCTGGTGGTGTTTCTGGAAGCTTATTTGTCTCTACAAATGGTGCTTCATCTTGGGAAAGAGTTGCTTCTTACATTGCTGCTGGAGGTTCTCCAAATATATCAAGTATGACTCAAACAGATAACGGTGTTATATATGTAGCATCTGGTTCAGCTGATGAATCTTGGAACGGGAATGGTGTGCATTATTCATCTGATTACGGAGTTACGTGGGCACAAGTGCCTGGTACAGGTTCATTGTCTGTTATAAACGAGGTTGTTTCTTCATCTGCTTCTGGCGACAATACAATATGGATGGCAACATCTTCTGGTGTTAAAAAATGGACATTAGGTGATGCAAATATATCATCTGTATCTGTTGGTGTTGCAGGATCATGCAGTGTCATTCAAATATCTAAAGACGGAACTGTTTTAGTAGCAGGAGTAGGATCTAACTCAACGGTGGTGTCGCAAGATGGTGGAACTACTTGGGTAGGAAAAGGAGGAAATGGTACTGGACAAGTGCCTACTGGAGGAACAAGAATTGAATATGCTATTTCACCTACTAAAAACAGTTCTAATAATTACTCTTTGTATGCGACAAGAACGAGTTTGAATCTTAATGGTATGAGTGTTTCCCATGATAATGGTTCGACTTGGACTCAGTTCATTGGAGCATCTGGAAGTTTCAGTAATTTAAATATCTATAACGATCAAGGTTGGTATAATACAGTTGTATCTGTTGCTCCAAATGATCCTGAAAAAATATTTATCGGAGGATTGGATGTTTGGAAATGGAAACAAACTCAAAGTGTCCCTCCAGCAGGTGGCTTCGAACAATTATCAAATTGGAGTGATAATCCTTGGACATCTCATTACAATCATGCTGATAATCATGAAATGAAATGGGATGCTAATAATAGTCTATATGTAGGAAACGATGGCGGGATTTCTATAACAAATGATTACGGAGAAAATTGGTATCCTTCAAACAGGGGTTACAATGCAACACAATTTTATGGAATTGCTTTCGATAAAGATGGAAAAGTAATGGGTGGAGCTCAGGACAATGGTACTTTATACAACGATTACTCTCTTTCTACTCTTGGAGAATACAAAGAAGTTATGGGTGGTGATGGATTCGAATGTGAAATCTCATTTTACAATCCAAAAGTTATGTTTGGCTCTATATATTACAATTCAATTAAAAGATCAGGAGATGCAGGTGCAATATTTTTACCTGCCAACGGTTCTTATTTTGCCCCAGATTTTCCTTCTAATTATTCACAGGCAGGAGATGAAACAGGCAATTTCCATCCATTCCATACTGAATTTGTTATGTCGGAGTATTATGATTTGAATTCATTAGATTCTGTAATTTACATACCAAGAAAAGATTATGCTATAAACTCTGTACTTAGAATTCCAAGTTTGGCTACTGGCGACACTATTGATTACACAACACCTGTTGCTTTATACTATGATGATACGTTAGAATATAATCCGGCACTTACTATTTCCGATGTTTCAGTTGTAAATCAAATCAATGGTCAAGATATTCACTTAGGTAATTTCACTTATACTCCCTTTGCATCGGCTTCAGGATTAAATCCGCCAATTGTAGGTGATTCATTAATGGTTGATTTCCCTTCAGGTGCTGATACTGTTGTTGTAGCAAGTCTTGGTACATACCAGCATTATTTTGCTCAAAACTCTTCAACTTTAGAGGTTTATGACTTAGGCGATGATACAGTTGCATACAATATTGCATGGGATGAAATCACTGTACAAGACCCTTACCAATCATGGTTTGTTATGTATGTTAATGCAAATGGAGGTGAATTATGGGCTACAAGAGATGCAATGCGACTTTCTGTTTTGGAACCTAATTGGAGAAAAATTGCTTGCGGTATAGGAACTTACAATTATGGAAATATTGATGTTGAATTTTCTAAAGACCTCAATCAATGCTATGTTTCAGCAGGAACTGGAGTATGGAGAATAGATGGTTTAGGAAGTGCTTATGGTTCAGAATCTAATTTTAACACGAAAGTTGGATATGGTAATCTTATAGATGCAGGAGCTTTTGTAATAGGAACTACCTACCAAATTGTAACTGTAGGTACTACTAATTTCGTTGGAATTGGGGCTGCATCAAATGCCGTTGGCACTGTATTCGTTGCAACAGGAGCTGGAATTGGTTCAGGTGATGCTTTCATTGCACCAACAGCTACAAGTAAAACTAAAATCACAACTTCTTCATATGAAGGAATTGCTGTGAATCCAAATGACCCTACTGATTTAATTTTATTTGCAGGTTTCTCTGGAAGTAACAAAAGATGTGACAATGCAAATACAGCAACAAATGATGCCACATTAAATGACGTTCCTCTTGGTTCCATTACATCTCCTTCAGTTGCTTGTTATGATGGAATTATCGATCGTGATAATGCTGATATCATTGCGGTTGCAACATCAGAAGGAGTATTTGTAACAGAAAACGGTGGTACAAGTTGGGCAGATATTTCAACAGGTTTCGAAGGAACTCCGGTATATGAAATACGTCAATCATGGAGAACATGGGATGAAGGTAATCGTCGTCCAGGTGAAATTTATGCTGGAACTCATGGTCGTGGAATTTGGACTTCAGCTTCTTATTTAAGTGTAGATGAGAATAATAATAATTCGAACATTTCAGAAACGTTGAAAGATAAAATGATTATGTATCCAAATCCTACATCGGATAATACAACATTAGTCTTTAATTTAGATGAAGTTTCAGATGTAACGGTTAAAATTTACAATCTTTCTGGTTCTCTTGTAAAAACGATTACGAAGAAAAATTTAGAAGGTGGAAAGCAATCATTATCGCTTGATAGTGCTGAAATGCCAAAAGGAACTTACATTGTTAAAATGAATGCTGGTCAACAAAATGAAACAGCAAAATTCATTAAAATGTAAATTGAACTTATTTATAGTAAAAGGGTTGCTCACAAGGCAACCCTTTTTGATTTCTAGTTTATTTTCACTCAATAATTAATTCATAAAACTTACATTTGTAATCAAACAAAAAAAACAAAATGAGCTCTTACGATATTACAATCATTGGTTCTGGTCCTGGTGGATATGTTGCAGCAATAAGATGCGCACAATTAGGATTGAAAACTGTCATAATTGAGAAATACACTACACTCGGTGGTACTTGTCTAAATGTTGGATGTATTCCTTCAAAGGCGTTGTTAGATTCTTCCGAACATTTCCATAATGCTACTCACAATTTTGAAGAGCATGGAATTGAGTTAAAAGGATTAAAAGCGAATATTACCCAAATGGTAAATCGTAAGAATGAAGTTGTTGCTCAAACTTCTGCTGGAATAAAATTCTTAATGGACAAAAACAAAGTTGAGGTGATCAATGGTGTTGGTTCTTTCGTTGATAAAAACACAGTAAAAGTTGTTGACAAGGATGGAAAAGAAACGTTGCTGACATCTAAAAACATCATCATTGCTACGGGATCAAAACCAAACTTTTTTCCAGGAATGGAACCAGATAAAAAACGAATCATAACTTCTACTGAAGCATTGAGCATGACCGAAATCCCAAAAAAGATGTTGGTCATTGGAGGTGGTGTAATCGGTTTAGAATTAGGATCAGTATTCGGTCGACTTGGAACCCAAATTGAAGTTGTTGAGTTTGCTAATACAATTATTCCGACAATGGATGCTACTCTTGGTAAAGAATTAACAAGAGTGTTAAAGAAAGAAGGATTCAAATTCAACTTAGAACACCGAGTTCAAAGGGTTGAAAATAAAGGGAAATCAGTTGTTTTAACTGCATTGAATAAAAAAGGTGAAGAAGTTACTTTCGAAGCAGATTATTGTTTGGTTGCTGTTGGAAGAAAACCATATACAGTAGGATTGAATTTGGAAGCAGCTGGTGTAACATTAAACAACCGCGGTCAAATTGATGTAAATGACCATTTACAAACCAACATCCCAAATATCTATGCTCTTGGCGATGTTGTTCGTGGTGCAATGTTAGCACACAAGGCAGAAGAAGAAGGTGTTTTTGCAGCGGAACACATTGCGGGACAAAAACCACATATCAATTACAACCTGATTCCAGGTGTAGTTTATACATGGCCAGAAGTTGCTTCAGTTGGAAAAACAGAAGAAGAATTAAAGACTTCCGGTGTAGAATACAAAGTTGGCTCCTTCCCTATTAAAGCATTAGGTCGTGCAAGAGCGAGTATGGATACCGCTGGATTGATTAAAATATTAGCTGATAAAAACACAGATGAAGTATTAGGAGTCCACATGATAGCGCCAAGAGCAGCGGATTTAATCATGGAAGCAGTTGTTGCAATGGAATATAGAGCTTCAGCAGAAGATATAGCTCGCATTTGTCATCCTCATCCTACTTATTCTGAAGGAATCAAAGAAGCTGCATTGGATGCAACTGAAGGAAGAGCATTACATGTGTAACTGAGTATTCAGAGCACATTCAAAAATAGATTAAAGAGTAATTTTCTCTTTCAAACAAGAAAAGCGCAGTGATTTACTGCGCTTTTCTTGTTTAATTACTTTTTGAAACTACTCCTTTACCAAAACCATTTCATCTACTAAATGCTTTGCTCCTGAATATTTATCCATCACCCACATAACATAACGGATATCAACTACAACATTTCGGCAGCGGTTTGGATCAAACATATAATCCGACATTGTACTTTCCCACGTTCTATCAAAATTAAGCCCCATAAGGTTACCGTTCGCATCAATTACAGGAGAACCTGAATTCCCACCTGTTGTGTGGTTAGAACCAGTGAAACACACCCATAATTCTCCGTTTTGTGCATAATCCCCGTAATCTTTATTCTTATGCATTTCAAGCATACGTGGTAACAATTCAAAATCGGCATTTCCGGTGTTGTTTTTCGCAATGATACCATCCAAGGTTGTGTGTTCTGTGTACATCATTCCATCTGTTGGTGCAGAACCTTCTAACTTTCCATAAGTGATTCTTAATGTGCTGTTCGCATCTGACCAATGTTTAGCATCTGGAAACATTTCATACTTTCCTGCGACATAGTTTTTCAATAAGGCAGTCATTTGATCATCAAACGCTTGGTAGTTTGGAACAACATTCTCTTTAAAATCAGAGAATAATTTACCGAACAATTTAAATCCTGGATCTTTTTGCAATTTGGTAATTGATTTTTTATTCAATTTCTTCAAAAAAGCAATATAACGAGCTTCATTCGTTAAAACAGATTTTGAATATATCATTTTAGAAAGATTCATGACATATTCTGATTCAGGAACAAATTCTTCTCCAATAGTAACTTGACTAAAGTATTCCATTGTTAACAATTCAAAAATTCCTTGATCAACGCCAGCATCATAATTCTTGAAGAAACCTTGCGCGCCTTTTATCGATTTTTCAATAACAGCAGCCAATTCACCGTTTTCTTCATATTTCGTATAATTTTTCATTAAATCATCTAAACCACGAGCAAGTTTATAAAATTCTGGTCCGACATATAAATATTCAATTCCTATAGAATACTTGAATTCCCAATCACTTCCTTCACTTACTAGTTTGTTCATCAATGCAACCGATTGGCCATAGGCTTTATTCCAAGTCTCATTTGTAGCTGCCATATCTGTATATTCTTTCTCTTTTCCAATTTTAATAGTAACACCATCTAATTGTTTCAAGCCATCTACCTGCCCTATCCATTTTTTATAAGCATTGGCAATACTTGCTTGTTTAGCGGAATATTTAATTCGAATTTCATCAGATGAACGCATCGCAGCATCAATTACACTCAATGATTTTTGACGCATTAGTATTCGCGCAGGACGTTCTTTATCCACAATAAATTTCAGATAAGCAGAAGAAACGTGTTGTTCTGTTTCTCCAGGAAAACCATAAACCATTGTGAAATCACCTACTTTTCTATCTTTAAATGAAATTGGTAAAAAGTGAAGTGGAGTATACGGTACATTTTTATCCGAAAATTCAGCAGGCTTGTTATCGACACCAGCATAAATTCTAAAGACAGAAAAATCTCCTGTGTGACGCGGCCAAACCCAATTATCGGTGTCGCCACCAAATTTTCCAATTGAATTAGGAGGTGTTCCAACCAAACGAACATCTTTAAAAATTTCTTTTACAATTATATAATAATCATTTCCATAATTGAACGGTTTTATTTCTGCTTCGTAATGTGTTCCTGTGATAGCATCTTTAACCAATTGATCTATGTTTTTGCGCATTGCAGCTTCACGGACCATAGGATTATCTGATGGGTTTATACCAAATAAAACAGAAGCCGTTACATCATCAATTCGGACCATTCTTGAAGCAGTTAATCCAGGGTTCGTTAATTCCTCTGAATGATTTTTTGCCCAAAATCCATTTTTCAAATAATCATGTTCTAAGGAAGAATGCGACTGTACTTGAGAATATCCACAATGGTGATTCGTAAGCAATAATCCTGATCCAGAAACAATCTCAGCTGTACAACCGCCTCCAAAATGCATAATTGCATCCTTCAAACTAGAATGATTAACGTCGTAAATATCTTTTGCACTCAATTTCATTCCTTTTGCTTTCATGTCTGATTCAAAAGCAGAAATTAAGGATGGTATAAGCATTCCTTCCTCACCAAAACAATAAATGAAGGTTGACACTAAAATAACAAACGATAAAAGATATTTTTTCATAATTATAGATTTTGAAGAATACCAAAAATAGGGATTTTAATGCAATTTAACATTAGAATTTCAATTGAATAATTTTCAAGAAAAAGAAACTATTTTCAAAAAAAACAGCAACTTTGTAATATGGATTTATTGAACTTCATTTTTCGGTTGGGCGTATTATTCGCTATTTATGGTTTTATCTGGGGAATATTTGAGTTGGGATTGAAATTACTCAGCTCAGGAAGAAGAAAAACGCTTACTGAGGAGTATCTCATCAAGGCTGTTAAGTATGTTTTTTTAGTCGATGTCACTTTTCTGTTTTGTCTAGATCTAGAACACGAGAATATCTCTACTTATAATTTAACGATGGCTGCTTTGGTACTTTTAACCTATTTCATGGGGAAATTACAAAATAAACAAAATCAGTTAGCCATGTTTAAAATGATGGGAACTGGAATGCAACAACCAGTAAACAATTTTAACATCAAAGCTGAAATTGGAATTATAACGATAGCAATTGCTTTATTTATCTCACTGATTTTCTTCCCAGAGATTGCTAAAAACCCAATTTCAATCTGGTTTCATGAAAGCATATTGAATATTGAAGATACGCCAATTTTTGGTTTTATTTTCAAGGTTATTGGCTTCTTTTTCTTAATCAGCATGTTGGTTAAAATGATGAATGCAATCATGTATTTAATCTCCGGACGACCAATTGTGCAAGCAACTTCTTCTTTTCAGAATTTCCAAAATAAAAAGAAGGAGGATGGGTTTGATGATTTTGAGGAGCTTGAATAAAAGGAAAAAAATAAGATGAAAGGAAAAAATTAAGGTAAAAGGAAGAAGGAAAAAGTAAGTTGGTTTATGGAATCACACTTTTTACTTTTTACTTTTTACTTTTTACTTTTTACTTTTTACTTTTTACTTTTATTAATATCGCTTCAATTTGCTGCAACAGTGGTTTAACCTCATCATTCACAATTACGAAATCAGCTAAAGGAATTTTTTCTTCATCGCTCCATTGTTTTGAGATGCGTTCTTGAAATTCATTAATTGTAATATTATCACGTTTCAAGACACGATCAATTTTCAATTCTAACGGTGCGGTTACAAGAATGTTATAATCCATTAATTGGTATGCTCCAGTTTCAAAAAGAATTGCTGCCTCATTGAAAACAAGATTTGATGACTGTTTATTTACCCAATTAGTGAAGGCTTCACGAACTTTGGGATGAATAATTTGATTGATTTTTAACCGCAAATCATCGTTTGAAAAAAGTTGTTGCGTTAAAAAGGGACGGTTTAATTTACCATCTAGATAAACTTTCGTGCCTAATAATTTTATTAATTCTTCTCGAATAATGAGATCTGTATCGACAAGAATTTTTGATTGTTGATCTGAATAATATACAGGAAAATGCATTGCCTCGAGAATTTGTCCAACGACACTTTTCCCTGAACCTATTCCTCCAGTAATACCAATCTTTTTCAAACAGATTTATATTTCTTCTACTTCAATCATTTTGAAAGGCAATTTGATGATTGCTTGATAATCTTCTCCTGCTTCTTCCATATCTTCATCATCCTCCTCGAAATACCAGTTGACAGAAACAGCTGTTCCATCCAATTTTTCTAATTTCTTGAATAAATCCAAAATGCATTTTGACGATGATGTATTAAAGTATTCCAACTTCATGTCAATACAAGTAGTGGTCGATGGTTTTGAAGCATACGAGTCAATCCAATCGTTCAATGGTTTATAAAACTCAATAGAATTCTCTGGAATCGATCGTCCTTTAAGCAATAAAACTCCTGATTCAGAATCAAAAAGTACTTCTGGTGTTTTGGCAGATGCCACTAAATGTAAATTTTCCATCATATTCTAACTTAATCAATTTTCACATTCAAGCAAAAAAAGCTTGTTTCTTCATTTATTTTTAAAAAATCAAAATCCAATTTATTTCCAGACTTTCGAGCAATATCAATCATTCCTAATCCAGCGGTTCCTTTATTTGAAACCATTGAATTATTTAAACTAAGTTGATAATATTCTCTCAATTCATCTTTGTTCATTGAGTTTATAATGTTCAATTTTTCTTGTAAATCTTTTACCTTGTCTTTATTTATATAATTTCCAGTTCGAACAACAAAATGATCATTTTCTTTTACTATTAAAACAAGGGCAGAATTCCTTTCTAAAATTTCCTTTGAAATAGGCAAGGGACTTTCGTCAACGTGGTGATATAAATTCTGTAAACATTCAACTAATACATTAAAAACTTTTTTTCGTGTTCTTTGCGCCTCTTGCAATGAATCCATTTTAGCTTCCATTATATGAAGAACAGACGTCAATAACTTAGGTGTAACAATACCTTTGAAAGAAAGAATTACATTTTCTTCCTCCATGGTACGGTAAAGATTATACACGTTGTTTAGTGACATTTAAATAGTTTCAAAACAAATATAAGGAATTGTATTTCAAGGTAAACAAAAGAACGACTAAATAATAAAATCTATTTATTTAGAAACATTATCTTTGACCAATGAATTCAAAAGAATGGTTCGCAGACTGGTTTGACACTTCCTATTATCATACTTTGTATAAAAGTAGAAATGATGAAGAAGCTGCTAAATTCATATCAAATTTATTGACATTTTTAGAATTAGAAAAGGATTCAAAAGTTCTTGATTTAGCATGTGGAAAAGGACGACATTCGGTGACTTTGAATCAACATGGATACAATGTACTAGGTGTAGACTTATCTCCAAATAGCATTTCTAAAGCAAATGAAAAGCAAAATGATACACTTTCCTTTGCAGTACATGACATGAGAGAAGTTATTGAAGGAGCTAAATTCACAGCTATTTTTAACCTTTTTACTAGTTTTGGATATTTTGATAAACTTATAGATAATGAAAGTGTGATCCGTTCAATTCATGAAATGTTGGAAGACAAAGGGTGTTTGATTATCGATTTTATGAATGCACAAAAAGTAATTGACAATCTCGTTGAGAATGAAGTTAAAGTTGTGGACGGAATTGCGTTTTATTTGACAAGAAACTACGATGGCACGCATATCTTTAAAAACATACATTTTAATGCTGATGCCCAAGAATTTAATTATACGGAACGTGTTCAAGCATTGAAAGAGAAAGATTTTGTACAACTACTTACAGAAAATAATTTCGAGATTATGCGTACTTTTGGCAACTTCTCATTGAATGCATTTAACGAAAAAACATCTGATCGTTTGATCATCATTGCCAAAAAAATCTAATGGAATCAATTATAGTTTTTACAAGTTTAATCTTATCTGTTGTTTTAGGTGGTTTTTTTGTTACCTATTTGCAACAAACAAACAAGGCTCAAATCATTAAATTGCTATTAGCATTTAGTGGTGGATTTCTGCTTTCTATCGCTTTTACACACTTCATACCTGACTTGTACCACGAAGAATCTGCATCTATTGGAATTTATATTCTTATAGGTTTCTTGATTCAATTATTGATGGAGTTTTTCTCTGGCGGCATTGAGCATGGTCACGTGCACGTTCACAAAGGTCAAAAAATGCCATGGGGAATGTTCCTGTCACTTTCAGTTCATTCAATTTTAGAAGGAATTCCTTTGGGAAATCAATTAATGGGATTTGAGATTTTAAGTTCTCATGATCATGGACATGATAATTCACTTCTATTAGGAATCTTGTTTCATCAATTACCTGTTGCGATTGCTCTAATGACGTTATTGGTGAACACGAATCTTACTTTGATAAAATCTTGGATTGTACTGATGTTGTTTGGAATCATGACACCATTAGGTGTTGCAATAGGCATGTTAACTTTACCAGGAGAATTTGGATTGGATTATCATGTAATTCTTGCGATTGTGGTAGGTATGTTTCTACATATTTCAACTACGATTATTTTTGAAACGTCAGAAAATCATAAGTTTAATTTATTGAAATTATTAGCGATTTTTGTTGGCTGTGGTTTGGCATTTGTGATGCACTGAGAAGAATTTGGGATTAGGGATTTGTAATTTGAACCACATAGCGATGCACTGAGTTTATCGAAGTGGCACATAGAAAACATAGGTTTGATTTTTTTTGAAAGACTTAGACACATTTTTCAAATTGAAACTAAACTACTAACTCCTCTCTTTGCACTTATCGCTCAACGTCTAAACGCATCACTATACACTGAGTTTGTTGAAGTGAAACATAGAACACATAGATGGATTTCAACTTGTAACTCGTAACTAGCAACTAGTAACTAGCAACTTGTAACTAAGAAACAATTCTTTTAAACGTTCTCCACATAATCGAAAGGTCATTTCCTAAAGATGGATTAGCAAGGTATTTTTTATTCAACTCGATTTTCGCTGGCATGATAACTTCAATGTACGTTTTATGCGGGTCTTCAGACTTACCGAGCATTTCATTTTCATTGAAATATTCGACTGATGCATAATCAGTAATTCCAGGTCTTACATTAAGGACTTGACGTTGGTCTTCAGTATATAAATCCACAAACTCTTTCACTTCTGGACGTGGACCAACTATGCTCATTTCACCTTTCAACACATTGATAAATTGAGGGAATTCATCTAGTTTAAATTTTCGTAAAAAATGACCTGATTGTGTAATTCTATGGTCACGACCAACTGTTAACTTACCCAGTTTGTCCGCATCTTTGCGCATAGAGCGAAATTTCAAAATAAGAAATGGACTCCCAAACTTTCCAATTCGTTCTTGCCGATAGAAAACACCTCCTTTTGATTCAATTAGAATCCACAATGCCATTATTAATCCGATGGGGAGAAATATCAGCAAAATGATAATTGAAAGAAGGATATCGAAGGTTCTTTTCATGTTATATTGCTGTTAACAATACATTTAACTTTTCTTTTTTCCAATTTGACGGATTGTCATCAATGTAATTTATTATTCTTCCGAATTCCATTTCGTTGCGAATAATTCGATCATGAAAAGACTTTTGCCAATTAAATCTTTCCTTACCAGCTAAATGTATTTGTTTTGAAACCGTTGTTTTATATGCGCCGACTAATTCGGATAATGATTTAATTTTTAACGGTTTTTGGGATTGAATTGGATTTGGATTTGGATTTGGATTTGGATTTGGATTTGGATTTGGATTTTTTAGTACGGAATGGTCGCGACCATTCCCTACAAAATCCAAATTCCTATTAATTTCAACAACCGCATGAACATGATCTGGCATAATCACAAAATTATGAACCATTAAATATGCGTATTGATTTTGCAACCAAACAAATTGATTATGTGCAATTTTTCCAAATTCATTCAGAATCATCAAATTATTAACAATTTCCCCAAAACAAGATTCTCGATCTTGTACACAAGACGTTATGAAATACAGATTATCTGTTGAATAATCATATCCTTCCAACCTAGTGCGTTTTCTTTCCTTCAACTTAGAATCAAATTAACAGCATTCTTAACCGCTCCAACAACAATTTCTACCTGCTCATCTGTCAAATTATAATAAACGGGAAGAGAAATCTCATTGTGGTATTTATTCCATGTTTCAGGATAATCTTCCATTTTGTAACCGCGTTTTTTATAAGCTGTTAATGTTGGTAATGGCAAGAAGTGAACATTAACTGAAACATCTTGATCAAAAATCAATTGCATAATTGCATCTCGTTGTTCTTCTGTAATTCCTGCTATTCTTAATTGATATAAATGGTAACTCGTTACTTTTGAATTTGTTGTGTGCAAAGGTGTTATTGCCCAATCATAGTTAGAAAAAGCATCGTCATATTGTTCGAAAATTGCTTTTCGACGGACCAAGTTTTCCTCATAACGTTCCAATTCAACCAAACCTATTGCAGCTTGTAAATCAGTCATATTACACTTAAATCCTGGCTCTTCAACATCGTAACGCCAGTTTCCTTTTTGCGTTTTTGCTAAAGCATCTTTGTTTTGACCATGTAAAATCATTGTACAAAAATCTCTGTAGATATCTTCGTGATCAAAACCAACTGGTAGATTGAAACACAAAGCTCCACCTTCGGCCGTTGTCAAATTCTTTACAGCATGAAAAGAAAAACAACTAATATCTGTTAAGGATCCAGAACGTTTTCCATTCATTGTAGCTCCAAAACTGTGCGCCGCATCACTGATCACAAGAATTCTCTCTAATTGCTCTTGTTTTTCATTATTCGCTGAAAATATCGATCGAATTCCCTCTTCCCGAACCAGTGCATTTAATTGATCATAATCGCATGGAAAACCTGCTAAATCAACTGCAATTATTGCTTTAGTTCGTGGCGTTATCGCCTTACGGATTGCATCAACAGAAATATTAAAATCATCCTTATTGATATCGACCATTATTGCTTTTGCCCCAGAATGAACAATCACATTTGCACTTGCACAATAGGTATAAGCAGGTAAAATAACCTCATCACCTTCACTAATTCCCCACCAATTCAACAAAACTTGCATGCCCATTGTCCAAGAATTTACTGCAACAGTTGTTTGACAACCACAATATTCTGTAATTTTTTTCTCAAACAATTTTGTGCGAGGACCAGTTGTGATCCATCCACTTTTCAATGCTGCCGTAACTTCATCAATTACTTTTTGATCTATACGTGGTGGTGAAAAAGGAATCATGTTCATTGATTTGGGATTCGTGATTTGAGATTTGAGATTTGAGATTCGAAGGTACAAATTATCGTGATAATCGTTTTTGTTTATTGGAAGGTTTTTTATTTAATATTAAAAAATCAATAATTCCTTTTAAATATCCTAGGCCATAACTTACATGCAATATCGGAAAGGTTTTAAAAACGCCCCATTTATTTATGTTATCATCACTTATAACCATTGTAAAAAAAATGCTTAAAAAAAGATAGCCAATTAAAGGCAAAGAAAAAACAAAAAATACATTGAATCCAATAAGTATAGACAATGCCCAAGTAAACAGATATAAAACGAACATTGGCGGGACTAGCTGTCTCAGAGTCGTCACAGCCTTGTGTTTTTTATTTACAAAAACTTTCCAATATCCATATTGGAAGAATTGTCTCCAGAGTCCGTCATAGTTTCCTCGCACGTAATATTTTAAGGAAATATCGTTATCATAATAGATTTTACCACCAGCTTGGGAAACTCTGAAATTGAAATCATCATCTTGATTGCGAATCAATTCTTCGTCAAAAAATCCAATTTTTTCAAAGACCCAATATGGGTACATTGGACTTGTTACTGTATCAGTAAATCCAGACTTCAATAACGTCCTAAAATTACCAAGGCCCATTCCAAAAGTAGTTGACATCGCTTTGGAAATCACTTTACTTGTTTCATTTATGTATTCATTAATAATTTTTCCACCAACACACCAAATAGATTTATCATTTTCTAAATTCGCAAGGCAATTTGAAAGATAATTGTTGCTTAATATGTGTCTTGCTCCTACAATTTGAACAAAATCAACTTTTCCTCCTGTGTAAATTCCCAAATTGAAAGCATACGGTGTTAATTGCAAAATATTATCAACTAAAAATAAGTTTTGATATTTCAATTTTAGTAATTCAACAATATCCCTAGTTCCATCGTTACTCATACCATCAACGACAAAAACTTCAATTTGATGGTCTAGAGGTAAATCACAAGAATAAATTGCAACTACACATTCTTCAATGTATTGAGATTCATTTCGACAGGGAATAACAACACTAATTTTTTTCATTAGGCAATTTATATGAATTAGATTTGTCGGCTATACTTTGAATCATGAAGAAAAATAGATAAAAAATTATTCCTGCTTGTAACTGAAGCATAGATTCAAAAAGTGAATTTAATAGTAAGCTTAAAAATAAAACTATCAACAAAAGAGATCGTTTTTTTATACTGTAAATTACTCCTCCGAAAGTGATCAACAGTAAGATGATCAAACCAAAAACTCCAATTTCCAACTGTGTTTGTAAAAACTGATTGTGTGGATTGTATTCCTGGTCTGCAAAAGTTGGATTGCCTTTAGCACGAATATTATTACCCAAATAAATATCTACGTTTCCTGTCCCAACACCTAAAGGATGCTTGGCAATTTCTTCACATGTGATTGACCACATTACTAATCGTGTCTCCGTACTTGAAGGTGATTCACTTAATTGTTGAATAAATTTTCCTTCTGATTTAAAATAACGTTCAGTAGTGCGAGCTGTTTCATTTATATCATCTCGTATGAAAGGTGTTTTAAAAATGAGCACAACCAACAAACATATCCCAACCAGCGTAAAACAGATCATTACTTTGAGTGAAAATCTATTTTTTAAATACACTAAAAACAATATCGTACCCAGCAGCATAATTGAAAGCAAGCCTGCTAAAGACATAAGCAATAACGTATACAGCACCAAAACACCAATTAAGACGAACAAAGTTGCCCGCTTGAAAGATCCTTCTTTGTGAAGAAAATAAGCAGAAACCATTGAAAGTAAGGCAAACACACTCATATACGTTGGATGCATGTGAGGCGATAGGTGACTTTTTAAAAAACAATACGGAAAAGAAAAATGCTGAATGTAACACGGGATCCCAATGTAAATGCCATAAGCAAAAGACAATAAGGTCGCCAAAATCAATCCCCAATAAATTGGTTTCATTGTAAATCCAGTAGGTTTGCGAAAGGAAAACAAGAAAGGAAAAAGTATAAAAACTGCCTTGTATTCAAGGTATTTTGACGCTTGATCCATGTTTTCAGTCCAAATAATTCCAATCGCGTATGCACTATAGAACAGCGCAAACAGCAAACTGAACTTGTTTAATTGAAAGGTGATAGTTTTACGTAAATAATTTATTAAGATGACAATAGCCATCAATAAGATATATGGACCAGCCAGTTTTGAGACGTTAATTAAAATGAAAAAGAAACCTGCTAACACTAGTTCGAGGTGATTTATACGAATATATTTTAGCAGTTTCTCCACTATGTTAGCTGATTGATTTATAGAGTTGAAGTAAGTTATGTGCTTGAGATTCCCAAGAATAATTGGTCATAACCGCGTGATAACCATTTTCACCAAATTCTTGTTGCAATTCAGGATTACTCAATAGAAAATTGATCTTTTCTGCAATAGCATCTGGATTCAATGGATCTACCATTAATCCGCACTTATTTCCTTCAACAAGTGGTTTCCAAAATTCAAAATTACTCGATATAACTGGTAACTTCGCCAACATATACTCAAACAACTTTATTGGTAATGATTCTTGATAGCTTTGCGTTGGATGCAGCGTGACCATACCTATTTCAGCTTTTTGTAGCACTTCAACAATTCCTTCTCGGTCAAGGTAACCTAAAAAGTTTACTTGTTTCCAACCATCCAATCCTTTGACTTCATTTTCAAATTCTTTATCCGAGAACTTGCCTGCTAAGAGTAATGTTGCTTTTGTATTCTTCAATGCAATAACCAATTCTTTAATCCCTCGTTTTGGAAACAGCGCACCAATATAGCAGATTGAATTATGTACTTTCGAAACTTTTAATTCAGAAGATAATGACGATATCTCATCCAATTTAGGGAAATTGGCCACAAATGCCACATTTTTATTTGCCATTCTAAAACGTTCACAAATTGCTTCAGTTACAGATATAACACCATCCAATTGAGATGTGATTTTCATTTCATAGCGATGTGCTAAAAACGAGATAAATTTTCGCAAATAAAAAGGAATCCAAGCCTTATCCAAAATTTGCTTTGGCAAGTCCTCGTGAGAATCGAAAACAATTTTTGCCCCTGTTCGTTTTTTCAATTTAACAGCTATTCTCAATAATTCAGGATCATGTAGATGATAAATGTCTGCCTTCACTTCAATAGCTTTTTCAAGCATAGGCTTACCCGCAAATGCTATACGCTTAATTCTACCAGTTTTTTCAATAGGAACGTTTATAATCTTAACCCCTTGAACATCACAATCAATACCATTGGCGACCAACAAAGTTGTATCATATCCAGCCGCTGCAATACTGCAACATTCTTTATACAAAATGCGTGAATCGTTCCAACCATGAACGCTTGTGATGTGACAAACCTTTATCATTTTTTCAAGATCGATTGGTAAAGTTGAAGGAATTTTGCGCGATTGGAATCTTTGGTACCATCTTGTTCTATTCGTTTCTTATTGATTTCGATTGCATTCGATTGGTTCAAGGTCAATGCTTCAGAGATAAAATCACTATCTAAATCCTCAACTACAATTCCATTGATCCCTGATTCAATCCACTCCCGATTTGATGGTAAATCAGAAACAACAGGAATACTTCCGCAAGCCATTGCTTCGAGCAAACTAATCGAAGTAGCATCCGATTCTGGGATTGAAACCCAAATCTTAGCTTTCGAATACCATTGTTCGTTGTCTTCTTTTTGAATCCAACCAACAAATTCGACATCATCAGTTAATCCCAATTTATTCGCTTTGTCTTTCAAATTCTCTGTTTCAGTACCTGTTGCAGCAACAACCAAGCGCCAGTCTTTTCGTTCCTTATTCTGCTTAAAGCGAGCGAAAGCTTCAATAATTTTATCGACGCGATACAATTTTTTATGCAAACGATTAGAATAAACAATATTCTCTTTTGGGCAATTAGCTGGCGTTGCATCAATACCAAAATTTGCTACCAGTATTTTATTCTTCAGTGTTGCAAGTTTTTCCATTTCCTGGGCCATATAGGTAGAGTCTGATGTCAAAAAATCTGCATTTCGTAAATTATATTGCACTATTTTCTTTAGCAGAACATTACTTTTTGGCAATAACAGCACATCACTTCCCCAAGCCGTTAAGACTATTGGAATTGAGTTTTTTCGACTTGCTAAAAGTGCAAAAAACGCATAACTATTTGCTTGATGAATATGAATGATACTGGGCTGAAATGAAGTAATTTGATTTTTAATTCCTCGAACAGTTGAAAACACGTTTTTGATCTTCAAGTTGAAACTTAACTCTACAGTTGGGTAATCGTATATTGTTGATTTTTCATTCGTAATCAATAACACTTCGTCAAAATAGTCTTCAACTAATTGCAAATACTTGTAAGTATGAATTGTGTTTGAACTGATCAGTAATAATTTGCGCATTGATAACGATCTCTTTAATTACGGCTTGCCGACAAAGTTAATACTTTAATCCTTCAAAAAAGCGTTTGCTATTTTCGTATGTATTCCAATAAAAATGGTTCGCCAATTCTTGGGATGCAACAATAAATGTACAATTTGAAATTGATCTAGCGTATCTAGTTGTGAAATTTGACCTTTGTAAAAACTGCCCCCCTGCATTCCAAATATTTACAGAAGTGGATTGAACTCTTGCCTTCCGGGGAAATAATAGTATTAAAAAGAAACTTATACTTTTTAATACTATTAATTACGATCTAAAATTCTCAAAACCTTAGCTGGAGAACCACCAACTATTGCATTTTCAGGAACATCTTCTAATACGAGACTATTCGCGCCAATAACAGCACCATTGCCAATTTTAACTCCCGGGCTTATTACTGCATTTGTATAACAAATCACATTATCTCCTATGATTACATCTTCAAAAACATGCGGATTCAAAGCAGGATATTCTATTTTCTTATCATAATCCGTTCTAGAAGCATAAATCTTCACTCCTGGAGCACAATCAAAGTTTTTTCCTATTATAATATTTGCACCACATCCCCAAAACACACAAAGTGAAGAAATGACTGATTGACTTCCGATTCTTATTGAACCTTCATAGTTACACCATTCAGCACCGCCACAATGAAGAATAACATTGTCTTGAATCGACACTTTTTTTCCTAATTCTAATTTACTTTGATTGATAATATCAACTCGTTTTCCAATGATAGTTGTTGGATAACGTTTCATTACTCTTGATATAGACAGATATCCTGCTACATATTTTTTTAAGTGTGCATAAAGAATTTTAAAAAGCATATTATGATCGATTTTTTTTAAGATTTGTAACTATTTTCTTTGCTATTTTGAATAGTCTAGCTTGTTTGTTAAAGGTATAAGTTTTATGTTCACTTGCACCCCAAGAGTCTTTGAAATCGCTTACTCCTGCAAGATTTACACTAGCCCCCATATTCACATACTCTAATCCTGATTCAGAAGCGTCTCGAATTACTTCATACTGAACTGCAACAGGTGCATATAACTTTTTTAAATCCTCATTAATTATGGAGGCTGCGAGCCAATCAAAGACATGTTCTTTATGGTATATACAAATCATCGCCGAAATAACTTTACCCTCGAATTCAGCAACCCACATTCTTATTCCTGGAACATTATGTAAGTTTGCAATTAACGTTTTACTATAACCGATAATATTCTCACCCCATCGATTCACTGAATCTAAATACAAGTTATAATATTCTTCGAAATATTTTGGATCTGTTGTTTGAAAAACGTTTAATTGCCCTGCTTTTTGATAGCGCTTAATATGCTTTTTACGTGTTGAATTAAAACTTCCAACAATCGCCTCAATTGAACGGTCCGTATTTACTATATGACAAGAGTTTATAGATAATTCACATTTATTTTCCTGTGCAATTTTCATTGCTTCTTTATCCAGTATATTGGAAAAAGGCGGGAAATTAATGGTTAAACTATCACTTTTTAATTGTTTAATTGAACTGACTATTTCTGCTGGTGTAACATTAGAGTTAAGGCACGAATACAAACTAAATGGAAGTGAAAAAAGGTAATTAAAATTGTTCTTTCTCAATTTCATCAAGGGAAATAAGGAGGTCCCAATCTCTAACAAAGTCAATTCAGCATCCTTCTCCAAAGAAGAAACATATTCGACAAATTGGATAGGGTCAAAAACTGCTAATTCCTCTAATTCTTTAATCATATCGATTCAACTTTGGGTTGGAAATTAAAGAGTAAATCCAGATAAATGTAACAAGTTTTAAGACACTACACGAAATGCTCATAACCATAAATCCAATATGATAACTATTAAAATACCATCCAATATAAAGCGATAGAACTTTTAATAAGATATCAATACAAGTGAAAAGAAAAGGAATACCCAATCGATTGTATATAATTGGAATTCCTGAAGCGGAATTAGCTATAAAATTTAAAAACATCCAAGGAGTTAAAATCTGGGCAATTACTCCAGCTTCGCGAAATTTTTCTGAGAAAATGAAAGCAAAAATATCAGGTCCAAATAAAAATAGTATTAGAAATACTGGAGCCCCAAGAAAAAATACGACCTTATAAATCTTCATCACTATAGGCTTGATTGTTTCACCATTGTTAACAGACTTTGTAGCCTTTTCCATTAAAACTTGTGAAATTGCGGTACTAATTAAACTGCCAGGTACACTTAATAAACGATAAGCAAAAGAATAACTACCTAAAACGGAAGTGCCAAAAAAACTTTTCATAAAAAAGATGATTCCATTTTCTTGAAAACTACCGACCAATGCATGCGAGGCATTTATTTTTGGAAAATTGCGGTAACGATAAGCATTCTTTTTTATCCTATCCCAAGTGATCTGATTAAGAAATT
This sequence comes from Flavobacteriales bacterium, assembly GCA_947470515.1. GTDB lineage: Bacteria > Bacteroidota > Bacteroidia > Flavobacteriales_D > Crocinitomicaceae > M0103. The sequence continues at coordinate 3,314 of CANITF010000014.1, read as the reverse complement.
TAATACGATTCTTCAATACTGTGCGAGACAGGATAAATAAACTTGTCACTTGTGCAAAAAAGAAACCAATAATTAGTCCAAAAGAGCCCTTAACAAAAACACCAAATCCTAATGATAATCCATTATTAATAGCTGCATTTCCAATTCGTGAATAGGCATTGTTTTTAAATGTTTTCATTCGAAGTGACCAAAAATTGAGTACTTGAATCATTCCAAGCATCAATACAGTAAATGGAACTAAATAAATATAACCACGCTTCTCTATTCCACCAAAAAAATCACTTATCAAATCACCAAACAGGAAAATGGCAAACAATGATAATACTGCCCAGCCAGAGGAAATTAAAAATGACAAAGCCATTAAATTTACAGCATCCTCATCTTTCTCAGGTAAAATAACGGCCATTTCATAACGCATCGTAGATACGACAGAAAGTATACCCGTTATTGACATAAACAAACTCAACTCTCCAAAATCTTCCGTTGTATAGATTCTGGTAAGTATTGGTGTCATTAATATCGCAACAAATTGCGCAATGGAAGTCCCTGATATTAGTGTTAATGCATTTCGAAAAAATTCAGAACGCAAATAAGATGATTTAAGCGTTTCTAGTTTTCTTCTCATTCAAATTAAATTGGGATAAATAGTAAGCAACTCCAATTGCAAATAGCAACTGCAAAACTGGATTAGAAAAAGGATTGTTTGTTAAAGCATTGATTGTGAACAGAAGTAATAGTAATACAAAAAAGGTGCTTTTTTCGGTATGAATCAACTTCCAACCTTTCATATAGCGTAATGGTGCGATTAAAGTTGCCAAATAAAAGAAAAGCCCTATTACACCATATCTCCAAGCCATCAAAATGTATTCGTTTTCAGAATATAACTTATGCGAATAGAAGTAATTTTTGTTTATCCCATAACCGAAAATGGGTTTTTCTTTAATCATTCCCCATAATTCTGTCCAGGCTTCTAATCGGCCTCTTAACGACCCATTTTCTGAGATATTAAATTTAGCTTTTGTCAAATAACCCAGCGAATTCTCATCCATCATTTTAACAAGTACAATGGAAACAATAATTCCAAAAAGCAGTTTGAGAATTGTTTTTAAATTCACTTTTTCCATTATCACAAAACAAAGAATATATGCGCCAAGAGCTAGCATACATGTCCTAGACTGTGACAGTAAAATCATTGAGATTGACAAAAAGAAAAATAATTTACCCCAATGCCATTTTGACATTTTGATGAAACGAATAAAATAAATAGAGAAAAAAGAAAAGAGTATTCCATTAATATTGGGATTTCCCATGGTACCAATAATACGTTTGGTAGCTTGACCTCCTAATGAATTTTTACCAAAAAAATCCAATTGCGCTTTGTTCGTTGCAAAACTGGGCATTACAACTTCATTGAAATGAAAAATATTATAATAATGAAGTAAATTAAATAGTATTAGTATTAAGAGAACAAGTGCTACGAGTTTATAAACATTCAAGTTTAATTTAAAAAAAATGTAAAATAAAATGATAAACGCAACATACTTAAACAACTTATACAACTCAAAATAATCATTAATAAAACCTAAGCGTCCATTGATTGCCATACTCAGCACGCCATATCCAGCCCAAGAAAATATTATAATGAAATACCAGTTTTTAAGAAGTTTAAATTCTGGAATTAGTAAAATCAAAATAAAAGGCAAAATCAAATCTTCCAACCGTATAAAGAAATTTGATTTAATCGGTATAAATGGCGATAAGCAAAGAGAAACAAAAGTTATTAAGCAGAAAAAAATCAACAAATTACGTCTGAAACTATTCACTTTTTTATGGATTTCAACCATTCATTTTTTTTTAAACAAAAGTAATAAAAATAACGAAAAAATAGTACTTAAAAGCCTGATAACAATGTAGCAAGGAAAAACTACCCGATAACAGCACACAACAGTTTCATCCTTTCTTAAACACTTTTATAGTTTTGAACTTCTATAAATTGATGGAAATAAGATGGTGAAAAATAGAATTCACATTAATAAAAGGTAATCTATCTAATTTGCTTTTTTAACAATAGGGACATTATTAAAATAACTATTACACTACTTTTCTTCCACTTTTAGCATATCTAATAAAAATAAAAGTTGTAAAAATCATAATAATTGCCTGAGAAATAGATAATGACCATAAAACAATTGTGAAATCAGATTTAGTTGTTCCTATTATTAATGGCAAAACTCCAAAGATGAATAATTGGCAAAATGTTGCAATAATTCCAATATAAAAATAATTTTTTTGTCTGTTAAGCACAATAGGTATGTTTGAAAGTGGTGAAATTAAAAAATTAAAAAATATCCAAACTGTCAATATCTCGGTATATTGACCAGAAACAGACCATTTTTCTCCAAAAACAATCTGAAACAATTCTTCACTCCAAAAAAACAAAACACAAAAGGGTAATAAAGAAAGTAAAAATAAAATAGTTAGAGTTTTCTTTAAAAGTACCTCAATGGAACCATTATTATTGATAATCTCTGAACATTTATTAAAAAATACTTGACCTATTGATTGTCCCGCAATAGCTAAAGGAAGACTTAACATCATTATTGAAAAGGAATAAGAACCAAAACAATCTTTTCCAAAATACAAAACTATAATAAATGCAATTAACACATCACGACCAAGATCAAGTAGCACATGTGGAAGACTTATCAAGGGAAACTCGCGATATTCAGCAATTAATACAGAAGTTTTCTTTTTTGATTTATATTTTCGGAAAAATTTTTCATTTCGGAAAAATTCTTTTAAAAAACCTATGCTCGAAATTAAATAACCTATAAGGCTCGATAATAACAATCCAAAACTTCCCCATCCAATTACTCCAAAACCCAATCTCAAACCATTTGAAACTAAAGAATTAGAAATTTTAGAATTGGATATTTTAGTGAATTGTTTCTTTCGTATGGCCCAATTCGTGCCTAAATTAATAATAACCAAGAAAGCTGAACTTAGTAACGAGATAAAAACAAAAAAAACTTCATATAAACTAAATGGTCTTGTGAACAAAAATATTAAACCTATAACTGTACAAAAAAGCATTGTAAACATTGCAATACGAATAGACAATCGAAGCAATAAAAAAGAATGGGAATCATTTTTAGGAAGAGGTAAAGACATTTCATAACGAGCTGTCGCAAGCGCTGAAATAAAACCAACAACTCGCATATAAATACCCAAATCACCCATTTCTTCTGTAGAATAAATTCTAGTCAAAATAGGCGAGATTGAATAACTAATAATCTGGGACAATACTGTCCCAG
>CANITF010000013.1 GCA_947470515.1 Flavobacteriales bacterium | reverse complement strand
ATTCTCAAAACCGTAAGAAGGATTCAAATTAGATTCAACATTCACTTTCTTTAAACCAGGAATGATAAAAGGATTGCGAATTTGATTCTCGTTCATGTTCAAGGGCATTGAAACAGGGGCGTTTTTAAGAGAACGCTTGTTTAATGCAGGTAATTTGACAGTGTATGGAGTAGAATTTGTTGTATTGTTTTCCATTACAATACTATACTCTAACGTTCCTTCTGGACCTAATTCTTTTTTAATTACTTTTTTAAGTAAAACAATATAGTTTTCCTCCAACCATTCATAAAAAAAATGTGATGGAACTTGAATGGTTAAAACATTGTCTTCCAAACGAACTGGGACAATCGGTAAAAACCACGTTTTAAAAGCTTGTAAAGAGATATTATCCTTAATTACTTTTAAACATGCATTCCATACTATTTCGTGACTATTACTCATTGGTAATTTTATTTTTAGTTGTTGGCTAATTTTATAGTTTAAACCAATTAAAACTGGAATATTTTCAAGTGGTTTCCGTTTTTTCAATGCGTGAGGACAAATATTCACATAAAAAAGTTTAAAAAAAAATCAAAAAGGGGTTGATTTTTAAAAAAGTTTTACATCTATCCTAATTATATCGTTGAATAAAAAACATAATGAACTCAAATTAAACATGCTAATCCCTTTTACTTGAATTATCACTATTTTAAAGCTTTTTTTTTGGATTTCAACGTTTTAACGAAAATAAGAAAAAGTGTTGATAAACTAGTCGAAAAACAGGTATATTTTTTACATTTGATAAACTATTTAACATAAAATGAAATTCAACTGTTCTTTTTCTACAAAACTTCGAGTACGTTACGGTGAAACTGACCAAATGGGTTATTGTTATTATGGTAATTATGCACAATATTTCGAAGTTGGAAGAGTTGAAACATTAAGGAATTGTGGAATGAGTTATAAAACCCTTGAAGATCAAGGAATAATGCTTCCCGTTTCAGAATATTCTGCTAAATATATTGCCCCTGCATTTTACGACGATGAATTAACCATAAAAACAACAATTACTGAAATATCTGGAGCTCGAATTTATTTCTATTATGAAATAGTTAATTCCAATAATAAATTAATAAGCACAGCCCAAACAATACTCGTTTTTGTTAATAAGACAGATATGAGACCGATTCAAGCACCAGATTCTTTTATTCAACTACTTGACAAATATAAAACACAATAACTGTTGAAATAATTGTTTTAATCAGTACATTTATTTTCATGAGACAACTACGTTTAATTCGTTTTCTAAAAATAATCGGAGCATTCTTTCCCATACACATTATTTTTGCGCAATTAAAATACAACCTCATTTCAATGTTTTATTGGGCATTCCTTTTTATGCTCATTTCAGGTTCATTTGGAAAAGCATTCGGTGTTCCTTACTTATTTTTATCCCCTGAATACCTCGGAGATGTCAGCGCTTGGTCATTTGTACTTCTTGGATTTAGCATTGGTGGATTTATAATGGCTTTCAATACATATAGCTACATTAAACTTGGTCCAAGGTATTCCTTCTTAGCAATTGTGTCTAGACCATTTTATAAGTTCTGTATTAATAATTCTTTTATCCCAGTTTTATTTATTTTCTACTATATATATAAAATGACCCAATTTCAGAGGATTGAAGAATTATCTTCCTTTTGGGATTTATTCATCTACACATTCTCATTTTTAGGGGGAATTTTTGCCTTCATCCTCTTGTCTCTATTCTATTTCTTTCCTACCACACGAGAGAAAGTCGAAAAGATTTCTCAGGAGGATTCTTCATCAAATCCAATACAATCAGTGACACAAAATAGTACTAAATGGTATAATTATTTCAGAACTGAACACGAGAAAACCCATCACTACATTGGGAAAGGTCTGAAAATTTATCAAAGCCGTTCTACTAAACACCTTGACAAAGCGATTATTGAAAATGTGTTTGCGAAAAACAGAATCAATGCTTCTATTTTTGAGATCTTAACGATTGTTACTTTCATTATTTCTGGTCAATTCATTGATTACCCATTATTTGAATTCCCAGCCGGAATGAGTATCATTCTATTACTCACAATGATTCATATGTTGTTCAGCGCGTTAATGTCTTGGTTTCACCGTTGGACCTACCCAATTATTTTTGCATCAATTGCATTAATGAATTACCTCAGTGTTACAACTGAATTATTCACTTTTAAAAACTTCGCATATGGCTTAGATTATTCTGATTCTAAAATACAAGATTACAGCATTAACGCTATTGAATTAAATTATAAAAAGAATGATTCTGATGTTGAATCGAAAAAGAACATTATTTCAATTCTTGAAAATTGGAAAAAGAAAACTGGAGAAAAAAAACCAAAACTTATAGTACTTAACACCTCTGGAGGCGGCTCAAGAAGTGCATTGTGGACGTTTACTGTTTTACAGAATTGTGACCAAGCATTGAATCAACAGTTAACGGAACATTTAAATTTAATTACTGGAGCATCGGGCGGAATGGTCGGCGCTGCATATTACAGAGAAATTTGTCTCCGAAATAATAAAAAAGAAATAGCTAATCGTTACGCTAAGAAATATGGCGATAATTTAAGTAAAGATCTGCTAAATAAATTAGCCTTTTCAATTTCAACTAACGATTTGTTTTTCCGGTACCGATCTTTTAGTTACAACAACATAAAATATACCCGAGATAGAGGATATGCTTTTGAAGAACATCTGCATGAAAATACAGAAAATCTTTTGCAACATAACCTTGGCTATTATAAGAATTATGAACAACAAGCGGAAATTCCATTAATGATTTTCAGCCCAACAATCGTGAATGACGGCAGAAGATTACTTATGTCTTCTCAGTCTCTTTCTTTTTTAACGAAAAACAAAGATTGTCCAACACACGTTAAATCCTCTTTTGAAAACATAGATTACCAATCTTTTTTTTCAGAAAACAATCCGCAAGAGATAAGATTCAGCAGTGTTTTAAGGGCTAGTGCAACTTTTCCTTTTATAATCCCAATGATGACAATGCCCACTGAACCAGGAATGCAGTTAATGGATGCAGGTATTAGAGATAACTATGGAACAAAAACAACAATGGACTATCTTTTTTCTATCGAAAAATGGATAAAAGAAAATACTTCAGGAGTTATAATTCTCGAAATACGTGACACCAGACGCATCCTTAGTAATGAGATTTATGAGCACATTTCATTAACACACAAAATCACACTTCCTTTTGGAAACATGTATAAGAATTTTCCACGAACTCAAGATTTCGATCAAGAACAATTGTTAAACCTTGGAATTAAAAATTTTTTATTTCCAATAGATATTATATCGTTCAATTTGAGAGAAAGTAAAAATGACCATATCTCCTTGTCATGGCACTTAACAAAACAAGAAAAAATTAAAATCGCACAAGCATTTTATTCAGTTAACAACCAAACTTCTTTAGAGCGTTTGAAAGCGTTAATCGCACACAAAAAAACTATTTAGTTACGTTTTCTATAGAAACGACTTTATCAACTTTACAGTTTTCTGGCTGCATAGCTCTGCTCAAATTAAAGGAAAATTTAATCTTTAAACCGTCAATTTTAAATTGCTCCTCTAAATTAACTGGATACATTTTAACCAATGCTCCATCAATTTTAGCAGTTATGAAAACAGGGCATCCTTCTTGACTAACATAGACCGTTCCTTTAACTATTTGGACTGGATCAGATTCGAATGTTCCATTTTCAACAATTTCTTTTTGTGTGGCACACGAAATTGAAAATAATAATACTGAAAATAAAATAACTGTTTTCATGCTGTTAAGTTTAAATAATTGATACCAAAAATAGCTCCAATTTAACAAAAAAAAAGAGGCTTTAACTAAAGCCTCCCTTTTCTTAACCTGTAGATGTTAATATTTAATCCGTATTAAGCAAAACGACAAACGCTACTAAAGGTTACACTTTCAGAGCAAAAACAAGCTAATTAACATTTCTACATTGATAACCTAAATCACCTACTGAACAAACGGCCAAGGAACTAACTTACATTTGTTTTGTAAATGAAAGATGAAAAGTCCATTCGTGCATTGATTCAATTAATTGATGATCCAGATGAAAATGTCTTTGGACATGTTCGTGACACGCTCATGACATACGGTCCGAATGCCATTCCATACCTTGAGAATTCATGGGAAGATCAAGATTATGGATTAATATTTCAAGGACGAATTGAGCAATTAATTCATGATATTCAATTTGAAGAAGTAAAAACCAAACTAACCGATTGGGTAAATTCTTCAGAAAAAGATTTATTGAAAGGTGCAATAATTATTGCAAAATTTCAATATCCTGGATTAGATGAGGAAATGATCCGCTCGACAATTCAATCAATAAGAAAAGACATCTGGCTTGAATTAAATCATAAGCAAACAGCTTTTGAACAAGTAAAGATCTTTAATCGGATATTTTTTGAAACGCATCATTTTCATGGCGATTCAAAACACTTTCATTCACCAATGAATTCTTTCATTAATACAGTGATTGAATCTAGAAAAGGAAATCCATTAAGTTTATCGCTACTATACAGTGTTATTGCTGAATCATTGGATTTGCCAATTTATGGTGTCAACCTACCAAATCATTTTGTACTGGCCTATTTAGATGAAAATGGCGCTAGTCTATTTCTTCCCGAAAAAAATGAATATGGTGTTTTATTTTATATCAACCCCTTTTCAAAAGGAAGCGTATTAGATGCTAATTCGATTAAAGAATTTTTAGACACTTTACATTTACCATATGAAAGAGAGTATTTTGAACCTTGCTCAAATAGTTCTCTCTTAAAAAGAATGTTGGCAAATCTTATATCCTCCTTTCAACAAGTTGGAAGCGCAGAGAAAGTAGCTGAACTAACAGAATTAAGAAACATCCTTACGACTTAATTTCAAATTCTAAATTCATTCTTTTCAATTCTCGAAACAAATTATTATTTGGGTCCACCTTCATGCTTTTTGATGGCATTCTAACTTCTGTCCCATCAAAAGGATCAATTATTTTAAAATGTACGCTGCATTTACCCTCATTTTCTAGAAATAATTTATTCAAATCCATGATTAAAATATGATCTAAAGCAGTAGAAGAAAGTTTGATATGAACGCTATTTGCTTTTGTTTCTTTTATGTTTTGAAGCAGTTCCATCGAATGAACCATAAATTCTAATTCACTTCTTCTCGGTGGAACGTCAATTTTTCCTTTCAAAACGATAAAAGTTCCAGGTTGAAGAAAATGTTTGAATTTCAAATAATTTTCACGCCATAAAAACAATTTGTAAGAATCCGTGTAATCTTCAATGATCAACGTGCCAAAAGGATCACCATTTTTAGTGAAACGGTGTTCTGCTTCTGTTACAGTTGCTGCAATTAATAAATCTTTGCCTTTGTGAGAAGTCAGATCATTCAACATTCCAATTCTTCCATTGCAAAACGATTCAATTTCAATCCTAAAATCATCTAATGGATGACCGGAGATAAAAATTCCAACAACCTCTTTTTCTCTGTTCAATTTGTAAATACTCCCCCACTCTTCTGTTTTTGGTATTTCTGGTTCAGGCATTTTGGTTTCAGTTCCTTCCCCAAATAATGAACCTTGCGCAGAATTCTCACCATCTTGAAAATTTGTTCCAAATCTAATAGCATTTTCCAAGAACGTTTTCCCAGAACCATCTTCTTTAAAATATTGCGCTCTGTGAACCCCTTTGAAAGAGTCAAATCCTCCTGCATAGGCAAGGCTTTCAAAAACCCGTTTAGTGCATAATCGAAGATTTACCCGTTTCGCCATTTCGAAAATAGTTGTTATTGGACCATTTTCAGTTCGTTCAGCTATGATTGCCTCAACTGGTGCACTTCCTAAACCTCTAATTGCACCTAAACCAAATCGAATTGCACCTTCTTTATTTACTGTAAATTGATAGTTAGATTCATTAACATCTGGTCCTAAAACTGGCACTCCCATTCGTTTACATTCTTCCATGAAAAATGAAACTTGCTTGATATCATTCATGTTATTAGAAAGCACAGAAGCCATGTATTCTGCAGGATAATTTGCTTTCAAATAGGCAGTTTGATATGCAATCCATGCGTAACAAGTCGAGTGAGATTTGTTAAATGCGTAGGATGCAAAAGCCTCCCAATCTTTCCAAATCTTTTCTAATTTAACAGTATCGTGTCCTTTTCCGTCGCCACCTTCTAAAAAAGCTGGTTTCATTTTATCAAGCGTTGGTCGGTCCTTTTTCCCCATCGCCTTTCTCAACGTATCCGCTTCACCTTTCGTAAAACCAGCTAATTTTTGGGAAAGTAACATTACTTGTTCTTGATAAACTGTAATTCCGTATGTTTCTTTCAAAAATTCTTCGCAGTCATCCAAATCGTAGACAATTTCTTCATCGCCGTGTTTACGCTTGATAAAAGAAGGAATATATTCCAATGGACCTGGGCGATACAACGCATTCATCGCTGTTAAATCAGCAAATACAGTTGGTTTTAATTCACGCAAATATTTCTGCATTCCAGCTGATTCATACTGAAAAATCCCTACTGTTTCTCCTCGTTGAAAAAGTTCGTATGTTTTTTCGTCATCTACAGGGAAATTGTCAGGATCAAGTTGAATTCCTTTTATTTCTAAGATATTTTTTACAGCATACTTAATTAAAGTAAGTGTTTTTAATCCAAGAAAGTCCATTTTTAAAAGACCTGCATATTCAGCAACAGAATTGTCGTATTGCGTACAATACATCTGCGAATCTTTTGCCAATGCAACAGGAACAAAATCAGTAATATCTGAAGGAGTTATAATTACTCCACAAGCATGTATTCCAGTATTCCGAACTGAACCTTCCAATTCGCGGGCTCTATTTAAAACTTGAGACGCTAAATCAATTCCTTGAGCAATGGACTTCAATTCCTTTGCTTTTACGATTTCATCTTGATTGTTCTTTAACTTATCTGCTAATTCGGCATCAGTAAATTTGAATAATTTATTCAAGGAAATATCAGGGACTAACTTTGCTATCCTATCGGCCTCTTGCAACGGAAGGTCAAGAACTCTTGCCGTATCTCGTATGGAAGATTTCGCTGCCATTGTTCCATATGTAATAATTTGTGCCACTTGATTCGCACCATATTTTTCAATAACCCAATCAATCACTTTACCTCTACCTTCATCATCAAAGTCAATATCAATATCTGGCATAGAAACACGATCAGGATTCAAGAAACGCTCGAAAAGTAAATCGTATTTAATTGGATCAACATTGGTTATTCCGGTACAATATGCAACTGCTGAACCAGCTGCTGAACCACGTCCAGGTCCAACAGAAACACCCATGTCTCGTGCCGCTTGACAAAAATCTTGAACAATTAAAAAGTAACCAGGATAACCTGTATTTGCAATTGTTGCTAATTCAAAATCTAATCTTTCTCTTACCTCATCAGTTATTTCACCGTATCTTTTTTCTGCACCAATGTAAGTTAAATGTCGTAGAAAATTGTTTTCTCCGCGTTTACCACCGTCCTGTGAATCCGTTAAATCCTGAAATTCTGCAGGAATATCGAAAGCAGGTAATAACACTTCACGCGCTAAACCATAATGCTCACATTTCCCAATAATTTCCTCAATACTTTCAATTGCCTCTGGAAGATCGAGAAATAACTCCTTCATTTCATCTGAACTTTTAAAATAGTATTCCTCGTTTTCTAGTCCATGTCGAAAGCCTCTTCCTCTACCTTTTGGGGTAGAAACTAATTCATTGTTTCTCACACATAATAAAACGTCATGTGCTTCAGCATCTTCCTTATTGATGTAATAGGTATTATTCGTCGCAACTAATTTGATAGCATGTTTTTCTGCAAACTTTATCAAAGTAGCATTCACGCGATTTTCATTTTCTTGACCATGGCGCATTACCTCAATGTATAAGTCGTCACCAAATTGTTCTTTCCACCAGATTAGTGATTTTTCAGCTTGTGCTTCACCTACATTTAAAATTAAACTTGGAATTTCGCCATAAAGATTCCCTGTTAACACAATTAAATCTTCTTTGTATTGTTCTATAACCGCTTTATCAATTCGAGGAACATAATACATTCCTTTCGTGTAAGCCAATGACGCAAGTTTAATTAAATTATGATATCCTTTTTTATTTTTTGCTAAAAAGACAACTTGAAATCCATGGTCTTTTTCCGTTTTGTCTTCAAGATTTTTACACACATTGAATTCACATCCAATAATTGATAACAATTCTTTTTTTGTAAACTCAGTACCTTCTTCTAATGCTACTTCTCGTTCTGCTTTTAGTCCTTTGTTATAATCTGCGACTGCTTTTTCAAAATGGAATGCAGCCATCATATTCCCTGTATCCGTAAGCGCAACTGCAGGCATATTTAATTTCCCAGCAGCTGCAACTAAACCTTTTACATTAATGGATGATTGGAGAATTGAAAACTGGGTATGGTTATGTAAATGTGCAAATGGAACATTTTGTAATCTCTCTCTCGCTTCGTCTAAATCTCCTGATAGCTTTTCTGATTCACTTGATTTATTGGTTGCTAATTTTAAACTTTCCTCTTTGAGATTTAAATGTTTTAAACCAATTAACCCAATTGGTAGAGGATTAAACGCTTTGAAATCTTCAATATATCGTTCTTCTCGTTGTAATTTATCAAGCGAGAAATGACCTAATCGAATTAATTCAAAGAAACATCTTGTTGTTACTTCAACATCGACAGTTGCGTTGTGTGCGTCTGCGAATTTTTCTTGAAAAAGGAATTGATGTAATTCAGTAAGTGTTGGAAATTTAAACCTTCCTCCACGTCCGCCAGGTAATTTGCACAATTCTGCCGTAACTTCGGTACATGTATCCAAAACCGGCATTGATGCCATAATTGATTCTGTGTTATTCCGAACGAATTCGCATCCTAATACGTTGATATCAAATCCGACGTTTTGACCAACAACAAATTTTGCTTTTGAAAGTGCCTCATTGAAGAGATATAATACATCTTCAAGTGTTTCACCATGTTCTGTTGCCAATTCGGTTGAAATACCGTGAATTTTTTCAGCATCAAATGGGATATCAAAACCTTCAGGACGGATTAAAAAATCCTTGTGTTCGATAACACTTCCCAGCTCATCATGCAATTGCCATGCTATCTGTATCACTCTCGGCCAATTGGACGTATCCGTTATAGGAGCATTCCAATTACGGGGTAATCCAGTCGTTTCAGTGTCGAAAATAATATACATGAGTCTTACAATTTGAGAACACTAAAATTACAAAGAAAATGAATGAATATTATCTAAAATTATAAACATTTTAACACTACTTTTTTAAGTCATATTTTGACACCTAAAAAAGTCAAAAACAACAAAAAACCCTCGCTTGAAATTCAAGTGAGGGTTCAAAAAATAGTAATTATTTTACTTAGTGATTCGTTGGAGCTCCAGCATTATTAACTGGCGCAGCACCTTCAGGTAAAGGTAAAACCGTTCCTTTAATGTAAATAACTTTTGTACTTACCTTTGTAACGGCATCATATCCATCATTTACTGCATTTGACGTAATAGTAACATTTTTGTTAATTGCACCTGCTCTGCTCGTATCATATTTTACTTTGATAGAAGCTTTTGCTCCTGGAGCGATAGGCTCTTTTGGCCATTCTGGCACTGTACAACCACATGACCCTTTTGCCATAGAAATAATTAAAGGCTCATTTCCTGTGTTTTTAAATTCAAAAGAACATGTTCCATCAGCACCATTTTTGATAGTTCCGTAATCATGTGTTTCTTTTGCGAATTCAATTTTTGCTCCTTTTTCAGTTTGAGCTGAAGCTTTATTCATTGACAAAGCTGCAATGAACATAACGATTAATGATAAGATTACTTTTTTCATAGTTGAGATTTTAAAATTACTTGTGAACCAAATTTAAAGAAACTATACAAGGAATAAATTTGTTTAACACAATGTTAACACGTTTCGTATTGTTCAAAGATATGCTCTTCTAACCAACAGAATTAGCTCTTCGGTTTAACATTGACAATAAAACGCAATTTCTCTGTTTTTTTCTTAGTATTGGTCTTCAAATATATTATTCTGTCTTGCAGGTTGTACTTTCCTTCTGTATCGAATGTTATTTTTATTGTGGTTGTTTCACCTGGAAGAATCGGCTCCTTTGAAAAAATCGCATTTGTACAAGAGCATTCAACTTCAAAATCAGATATAATTAATGGTGCTTTTCCTTTATTTACAACAGTAAAAACATGTTCTAAAACAACTCCTTCATTTGTTTTCGGAAATTTAAAAACAGGTTTTTTAACAAAAAAATCCGCCGACTGGGTAAAACCAATGGCGGAATTTAAGATTATAAAACCGAGAACTAAAATTCTCATTTTAGTTATTTGTTGGTGCTCCAGATGTATTAACTGGCGCTTCACCTTCAGGAGCTGGTAAAATATTTCCTTTGATACGGATAACTTTTGTACTCTCCTTTGTAACAGCATCGTACCCGTCATTTATAGCATTTGAAGTGATAGAAACACTCTTATTAATTGGTCCAGGACGTTTAGTGTCATATTTTACTGTGATTGTACCTGAAGCACCGGGAGCAATTGGTTCTTTCGGCCATTCTGGAACTGTGCATCCACAAGAACCTTTAGCATTAGAAATAATTAAAGGAGCATCTCCAGTATTTTTGAATTCAAAAGTACAAGCGCCATCAGCGCCATATTTAATAGTTCCGTAATCGTGCGTTTCTTTTACAAATTCCATTTTAGCTCCTGATTCAATAGGAGCAATTTGAGCGACTGCTTTATTCATTGATAAAACTGCGACAAAAGCAATCATTAAGGGTAAGAATATTTTTTTCATGGTGTATTTTTTAAGTTATCAATTATTTCAAATGTAAAGCAAGAAACCTGCCACAAATTTTATTTAACACATCGTTAACAGCAAAAATTATTTACTAGAAATAGCATTCATTTGGTATTCACAATATTCATCAAATGTCATATCTAAATGTTTCAATCGTTCCTGTAAACCATCAAATTTTTCTTTATCCATCTTAGGATTTTCTTTTAACAAAAGCTTATAATAGTAACGCACTTTTTCAGGGTTTCTTGGCGTAATAAAAGCATCGTAACTAAACCCTTGACTTTCTAGCACCATCGCTCGATTGATATATTTTGGATATTTTTCTAACAATGTATCTGCATATTTCACAGCCTTAGCATGCATGTTTAATCCAGAATATTTCATGTGAACCTTATCTAAGTATTCCGCAGATTTTTGGTCATCTGGGAAATTGTGATAGTAGGTTAAAAGTCTATTGATTAGTTCCTCATGAGCGATATTTGGCATCGGTGCATTTTGATTTATATTAACTTGAATATGGCTCAAAGAATCTTCCATTTCTTTGATGCTTGATTCAATTTCCTCTTTTGTTTTTTGATTGTCAGAATCATTCCCACAAGAATAAATCAATCCAATTAAAATCATCAATAAAAATCCAAATCCTTTTTTCATCCTTCTAAATTAAGCTTTTTTATCTTCCTTTTTTGACAACTGGAAATTTCATTTTATAGTCTACTTTAATTTCACCTTTCGAAATATTTTGCAATCTTTTTGATAAAAGTCTTCGTTTTAATGGTGAAAGATGATCTGTGAATAATATACCGTCAATATGATCATATTCGTGTTGAATAATTCTTGCAGCATATCCGTCAAACCATTCTTCATGGAAATTCCATTGTGCATCATAATAGGAAACAAGGATTCTTTCTTTGCGAAATACTTCTTCTCTGATTTTTGGAATCGATAAGCAACCTTCATGAAATCCCCATTCTTCGCCATCCTCTTCTTCAATGATCGGATTGATAAAAACTTTCTTAAAATTTTCTATTCCAACAGCCTTTGGATCTGGTTCAGATTCTTCCTCTTCTTCATAATCATCGTCGTCGTCATGATCATCTGAGCTTTCAGCAAAAGGACTCCCATCAACAATAAACAAGCGAATCGCATTCCCGATTTGAGGAGCTGCCAAACCAACACCAGATGCATGATACATTGTTTCATACATGTTGGCAATCAACACATCTAAATCAGGTTGTTGTTCCGTAATTTCTTCACATACTTTTTTCAATACCGGGTCGCCGTATGCCACAATAGGTAAAATCATTCTTCTAATTTTAATACAAAAATAAGGGATTCAGTGAAAAGTAAAGTATTGTGTATGATATTTTATAGAATTTCTATTATAAATTCAAACTCACCCCAAATAACTCTGCAATATTATCGCAGCGCTAATCATATCAACAGTACCTTTTTCTTGGCGTTGCTTTTTCTTCATGCCACTGTCAATCATTGATTGAAAAGCTATTTTTGAGGTAAAGCGTTCGTCTATCATCACCACTTTCATTGCTGGAAACTCTTTTTCTAATGCCGTTTTCAACATGCGAACATTTTCTGTGATATGGGTATCTTCGTTGTTCAAGCGTTTTGGTTCACCAAGAACTAGGGTGTCAATAGAATTTTTCAGTGTCAATTCTTTGAGGAAAGTCATTAAATCTTTGGACTCAACTGTTGTTAATGGTGAAGCGATGATGTTCATTTCATCTGTTATCGCCAAACCTGTTCTTTTTAATCCAAAATCTATTGCTACAATTCTTCCCATGGATGTAAAGATAATTATCTTTGGTAAAAATTATTGAACATGAGATCTATTATCGAAGCAGCTTGGGACAATCGTGAATTGTTGAGTCAAACAGAAACAATTAATGCTATCAATTCTATAATTGCAGACATTGACAAAGGTTTGTTACGCGTTGCTGAACAACTTGACAATGGCGAATGGATTGTAAACGAATGGGTAAAAAAAGCAGTTATAATGTATTTTCCAATTCGTAAAATGGAAACAATAGAAGTTGGTCCGTTTGAATTTCATGATAAAATGGCTTTGAAAACCAATTACAAAGAATTGGGGATTCGTGTTGTTCCGCCAGCTGTAGCTAGATATGGAGCATTCATTGCATCTGGAGTTATATTGATGCCATCCTATGTAAATATTGGCGCTTATGTAGATTCGGGAACAATGGTCGACACATGGGCAACTGTTGGGTCTTGTGCTCAAATCGGAAAAAATGTTCACTTAAGCGGTGGTGTAGGAATTGGAGGAGTTTTAGAACCGTTACAAGCAGCGCCTGTAATCATTGAAGATGATGCTTTTATTGGGTCGCGCTGCATAGTTGTTGAAGGTGTTCGGGTTGGAAAACAAGCAGTATTAGGTGCAAATGTCGTATTGACAAAATCCACAAAAATTATTGATGTTTCAGGTTCTGAACCTGTTGAACATAGAGGATACGTTCCTGAGAGATCTGTTGTAATACCGGGGTCGTATACAAAATCATTTCCTGCAGGTGATTTTCAAGTTCCATGTGCATTGATAATTGGGAAACGAAAAGAATCCACAGATTTGAAGACATCTTTGAATGATGCGTTGAGGGAGCATAATGTGGCGGTTTAAATTCAGAATTTATAATTCGTAATTTGGGATTCGTAATTTGGGATTCGTAATTCTTTTTGAAACACATAGCGATGCACTGAATTTATCGAAGTGGCACTTCGACAAATTCAGTGCCCAAATTAATTTAAATTATTTTAACAAATTAATCATATGTTTTAAACAAGTGTTTAAAATAGTTGTTTAAATTTGTCGTCTAAATTCATTTGATAATGAAAAAAGACGCAACAACAGAAGAAAAAATCAAGGAAGCAGCCAAGCAAGTTTTCATGGCGAAAGGTTTTGCTGGGTGTTCTTCGCGTGAAATTTCTAAAGCAGCAGGAATGAATGTTGCTCTTGTCAATTACTATTTTAGGTCTAAAAGTCAGCTTTTTAAAATAATTTTTGAGACAGCTATGGAGGACTTTGTTACTTCCATGATGACTGTTTTTAGTTCTGATCAATCTATAGAAAATAAGATGCGCATTTTCATAGATCGAGAATTTGAATTCCTTTCTAAACACCCTGAATTACCTGTATTTATTATTACTGAAATGAACCGAGAAGAAGGTTGTTCAATCGATCATGCATGCTTTTTTGAAAAAATTGCTGCATCTGGCATTTTCAATGAATGTGCACAAGCTCAAGCTGAAGGTAAAATGAGGGAAATAAACATTCTCAGTTTGACCTTGTTAATAATGTCAAATTGTCAATATCCAATTATGGCTAAAAATTTAATGCAAGGAATTCATGGAATTTCAGATGAAGACTATACTTCAAACTTATTATTACACAAACAAAATGTGACAGATATGCTTGTAAATTATTTATTTCCTATTAATTCAAAAACCACAAAATAAACGCAAATGAAAAAACAACTTTTTCTTCTTATTGGAATTATCAGTAGTATTTCTGTACAAGGGCAAGAATTGAATCTTGAAACTTGTCTAAAAATGGCTGACACAGCTAATTTATCTATAAGAAATTCCTTGTTAGATATTGAAATAAATGACAAACAACGAAGCGTTTATATGTCTGCTCGTTTACCTCAATTAGCGTATAGTGGTGATTATAAATACAATGCTATAATACAAGGTCAAGTTGTTCCAGCAGCCTTTTTCGGTGGTCCAGCAGGAACTTTTTCTACAGTGCAATTTGGTGTACCATTTGTATTGAGTAACTCACTTCAATTAACGCAAATATTATATAATCCACAATTAAATTATGGGTTATCAGCACTTAAGATCAATACAGAAATTGTAGAAATTCAACAAAGAATGACGGCGCAAGATGTAAAACATCAAGTGGCAAGCACTTATTTTAACCTTCAGGCAATAACGAAGCAATTGACTTTTATCACCAGTAATATTGCTAACATGGATAAATTAATTAGCAACATGAACGCAATGGTTCAGCAAGAATTAGTAATTCAAACTGAAGCAGATAAACTTCAAATCAATAGACTTTCACTTTTAAATTCTAAAGAATCATTGCTTGCAACAAAAGATCAATTAGAAACATTGCTGAAAATATTGATTGGAATGGATTCGAAAGCCACTATTTCTGTTCCAGTTGATAATTTGGTAGAGCAATCAATTTTAGTTGATAGCGGAACAATCAATTATCCCGAATTAGAAATGTTAGCGGCTCAACAAAAGATGAATATTGAAGAACGAAAAGGAACGAACATGGCTTATTTACCAAGTTTAACTTTTTATGCTGCCTATAATTACAATTACAACATGAAGCCTGAAGACGATTATCGCACAGGAATAGAAGGTGCATTTTTAGGTTTAAAATTAAATTGGACGTTGTTTGATGGATTAGAAAAATTTCACAAACAAAAAATTAATGCGTTGAATGCTGAAAAATTAACGAATCAACATGATTTGATTTTGCAACAATTAGATATGAAGGCGGCAGCTACCAAAAGACAAATTGAGGTTCAAAAAAGTTCATTAGCCATTTCTCAAGAACAATTGATACTGTCAGATCGAGTTTACATGCAAACAGAATCAAAATTTGAACAAGGAACGGTATCATCAAATGATCTTATAACAGCCGAAAACAATCGTCAACAAGCTCAAACAAATGTAGTATCAGCATACATTCAATTAAGACAAGCTGAATTGGAATATTTAAAATCAATTGGAAACATTAAGTAATTTTTAGGAACATTATCAATAAAACAACAATGAATAAACGAACACTCACCATCGCAATCATCGCACTAGTATTAGTTGGCCTGACAGTAATGAAATTGCTTTCAAATAAATCAGCTGTCGAAAAGAAAATATATATCCATGACATGGAAGCTGCTGTCTTAGTAGAAGATGTCAGTCCACAAATGCACACCTTCGAAAGCGCTTTTTCTTTTCTAGGAACATTTGAACCGATTCGTCAGAATATAATTGGTTCTGATGCTCAAGGAAAAATCATTCGTTTATCTATTGAAGAAGGAGACCGCGTAACGCAGGGTCAAGTAATAGCTAAAATTGATGATGAAATGCTGCAACTTCAGTTAGAGAATGCAGAAGTTTCATTGGAAGGACAGAAAAATGATGACAATCGTTATTCGAACTTAGCAAAAGACAATGCTATTTCAGGAATGCAGATTGAAAAAACAAAATTGGGTGTGCGATCAGCAGAAATTCAAAAGAAGCAAATTCAAAAGCAATTGAGAAGCACAAATATTACCGCTCCTTTTTCTGGCGTAATTACAAAGAAACTCGTTGACTTAGGATCTGTGATTGGTGCTGGATCACCCCTAGTTGAAATTACGGATATTTCATCTCTGAAGTTGACGGTTAATGTTCCGGAGCGTGATATTTTAAAATTTAAATTGAATCAAGTAGTTCAAGCGAAAGTGGACATTTATAACAACCGTGTTTTTGAAGGAAAAGTCACGAATATAAGTGTTGTAGCAGACAAATCTCACAATTTCAAAGTGCAAATAACCATTAAAAATGCGCAACAAGAATTACTGTCTGGAATGTATGCTTCAGTTTCTTTGATTAATAATAAAAGTGTAACTGCAATGGCAATCCCAAGAAAAGCTTTAGTGGGTTCTTTAAAAAACCCTCAAGTTTATGTTATTCAAAATGGAAAAGCAATGCTCACTTCTTTTAATGCAGGAACTTCAGACGGAGAATTCATTGAGGTGGTTAATGGTTTATCAAATACAGATCGCATTGTAGTGAAAGGTCAAGTCAATTTGCAAGACAAATCAAACGTAAAAAAGAATAAATAAGCTAATTATCATGACTTTAACAGAATTATCCATAAAAAGACCTTCTTTCATTATTGTAATTTTCACAATTTTGATTGGTGGAGGATTGATTAGCTACAATGAATTAAGCTATGAATTATTGCCCGATTTTTCTCCTCCCATCTTAACCGTTACAACAATTTATCCTGGGGCATCACCACTAACAGTTGAAAATCAGGTTTCCAAACCAATGGAAGACGCTTTGAGTGGTTTAGAAAACATTTCGGAAGTAACCGCATTCTCTTTAGATAATGCTTCAGTAATGCTTTTAGAATTTAAAGCTTCAGCTGACATTGATTTATCCTTAGAAAATGCCCAACGAAAAATAAATAACATCCTCAATAAACTTCCTGACGGTGCTCAGACGCCTGTGGTTTCTAAAATAGAACCAAACGCCTCACCTGTTTTACAAGTCAGTGCTGTGGCTAAAAATATGGATGAAAGAGATTTCATGGAATTGATGGATGATCAAATTTTACCACAAATCAAACAAACAAAAGGTGTTGCTGAAGTTCAAGTAATTGGCGGTGAAAAACGTGAATTCCGCGTAAATGTTGATAAAGACAAAATGAAAATGTATGGTCTTTCATTAGCAGGAATAAACCAAGCAGTAGCCTCATCAAATGTTGAATTTCCGACAGGAAAATTAAAAGATGTGTCAGAACAAATGACCGTGCGCTTTTCTGGAAAATTTAAATCTGTTGAAGACTTAAGAAATCTAATAATTTCTGCAAATGGCAGTTCAGTTGTTCGATTAGGTGAAATTGCTGAAGTTGAAGACGGAGTGCAAGACCAGGTTACAGTAAGTCGTTTCAATGGTGTGAATGGTGTTGGAATGCGCATCAAAAAACAAAGTGACGCGAATGCCGTTGACATGTCTAAAGCGACAAAAGAGAAATTTAAACTTATTGAAGAAAAATACAAGAAAGAAGGTGTTAAATTCACAGTTGCTACAGATACATCGAAACCAACTGTTGAATCTGTAAATGCTGTAATTCACGATTTGGAATTAGCAATTTTACTTGTTGCAGCGGTGATGTTGATCTTTTTGCACAGTTTAAGAAATGCTTTTATTGTGTTGATTTCTATTCCAGCTTCATTGATCTCAACATTTATTGTCATGTATCTTTTAGGCTACACCTTGAATTTGATGACATTATTAGCAATGTCATTGGTGATTGGAATATTAGTTGATGACTCTATAGTTGTGCTCGAAAACATATACCGCCATCTTCAAATGGGCAAAGACAAAAGAAAAGCGGCACTAGATGGGAGAAATGAAATTGGTTTTACTGCTTTAGCGATTACGCTAGTTGACGTTGTTGTATTTTCTCCAGTAGTATTTATTGAAGGAACGATTTCAGATATTTTGCATCAATTCTCCATTGTAGTAGTTGTTTCAACGCTCATGTCATTATTTGTTTGTTTCACATTAACTCCCTGGTTAGCATCCCGTTTTGCAAAAGTTGTAGTGTTGAATCCTAAAAAACCAATTCAAGCTATCTTAATTTGGTTTGAAAAACGTATCACTATTTTCACAGAACAATACGTAAAATTAGTTGGTTGGTCATTACGTCATAAACTCATCATGGGAATTGGTGTCATCACCATTTTCTTTGCAAGTATGGCAACAATGGGATTAGGAATTGTTGGTCAGGAATTCGTAGCACAAGGAGATCAAGGTAAATTTATGATCAAATTGAAATATGATAA
This sequence comes from Flavobacteriales bacterium, assembly GCA_947470515.1. GTDB lineage: Bacteria > Bacteroidota > Bacteroidia > Flavobacteriales_D > Crocinitomicaceae > M0103. The sequence continues at coordinate 54,999 of CANITF010000013.1, read as the reverse complement.
GAGCACCACTTTTGAAGAAAACAATGTTACAACATTAAAAATTGAGCAAATGATAATAGCTCAAAAAGACATTGTTGATATTGTATTTGCCAATGTTGGTGGGCCAAGTTCAGGAATGGGTGCAGCATCATTTGGAGCAGAAAATAAAGCGGAATTAACCGTTAAAATGAAAGAAGGAAAACAAAAAGATTTTCCAACAATCAAATACATGAATGCTATTCGGAAACAAATTGAAGACAATTATCCTGGTGTTGAAGTGAAGGCATTGAATATTGGTATGGTTGAATCGGAAGAAGCTCCGATTGAAATTTTCCTTTCATCTGATGATCCTGAATTATTGATAAAAGAAGCACGCAGATTAAAGACAACTATTCTAGGAATCAAAGGAGCGAAAGACCCAACAATTTCAACTGATGATGTGACACCAGAAGTTCGAATTGATTTAGATCGAGAGAAAATGGGACAATTGGGATTACCAATCGCTGTTGTTGGTCTTCAATTACAAAATGGGTTAACAGGTAACAATGATGCTCAGTTTGATGACAAGGGTCAAGAATATAATATCCGGATTATGATGGATAAATTCGATCGAAAAAACATTGATGATATTCGAAATATGACCTTCTCAGCATCGGATAATAAGCAAATTAGATTGAGTGAATTTGCTGATGTCACAATTGAAAATGGAAATGGTTCTTTGGAGCGAAAAAACAGAATCAGTTCAACAACCATTAGATCGTATGTCCTTGGAACAGCCTCAGGAACAGTTTCAGCATCGATTGAAAAATATCTGAAGGAGAAACCACTTGATAAAAACGTAAGAATGCTTTGGGGTGGAGAAGTAAAACGTCAAAAGGAATCTTTTGGAGCACTTGGAACGGCGATGGGAATTGGATTAATTCTCGTTTACCTCATCATGGTTGCATTGTACGATAATTTCGTTTATCCATTCGTTGTATTATTTTCAATCCTTGTTGCTTTAGTTGGTGCAATTTTAGCATTGAATCTTACTTCTTCGAGTATGGGAATCTTTACCATGTTGGGAATGTTGATGTTACTTGGACTTGTCGCCAAGAATGCTATTTTGATTGTCGATTTCACAAATCACCTAAAGAAAGAAGGAAAATCTACCTACAATGCTTTATTAGAATCGGTTCGTGAAAGAATGCGTCCAATCTTAATGACAACAATTGCGATGGTGGTTGGTATGATTCCAATTGCCACTGCAACAGGATCTGGAGCAGAATGGAAAAACGGATTGGCATGGGTATTAATTGGTGGTTTAACCAGTTCCATGTTCTTAACAATTATTGTTGTTCCAATGATGTATTACACCGTTGATAGAATCCAAGCAAAACTTTCGAGAAAAAAAGCGAAAGAATTACATTTTGAAGAAGGGGTAGTTTAGTTGAAAGTTTATAACTGATAGTTTATAACTGATAGCAATGTCCTGAGCTTTTGCTGAAGGGTTTATAGTTTCAAAAAGCCACAGACGCAAAGATTAAATGTGTTTACTGTGGCTTTTTTGTTTCACCAAGTTGAGAATTTTGTTCTTTCATAAAGTACTCGTAGAAAAGAAAAATACTTAACTTCGCACACAACTTTTTTATAATAGAAGCATATGAATTACGACATTATAGTTATCGGTAGTGGTCCTGGGGGATACGTTGCAGCCATTCGTGCATCTCAGTTAGGTTTAAAAACAGCTATTATTGAGCGTGAAGAATTGGGCGGGATTTGCTTGAATTGGGGATGTATTCCAACAAAAGCATTGTTAAAGAGTGCAAATGTATTTGAGTATTTGACGCATGCAAGTGATTATGGTATCACCGTAAAGGAAGCGAATGTTGATTTTACTGCAATGGTTGATCGCAGTCGTGGTGTTGCAAATGGTATGAGTGCAGGAATTCAATTCTTGATGAAAAAGAATAAAATTGACGTGATCAAAGGAAATGCTATTGTAAAAGCTGGAAAAAATGTATCTGTTACGGGTGAAGATGGAGTTGTTACAGAATATTCTGCTGACAAAGGAGTTATCATTTCGACTGGTGCACGTTCGCGTGAATTGCCAAATCTTCCACAAGATGGAGAAAAAATTATCGGATACCGTCAAGCAATGACCTTGAAATCTCAACCAAAGAAAATTGTTGTTGTTGGTTCAGGAGCAATCGGTGTTGAATTTGCCTATTTCTATAAAGCAATTGGGACAGAAGTTACTGTTGTTGAATATTTACCAAACATTGTTCCTATTGAAGATGAAGAAGTTTCTAAGCAATTAGAAAAATCATTCAAGAAAATGGGAATTACTGTAATGACGAATGCTTCAGTTGAATCAGTTGACACGAAAGGAAAAGGATGTGTTGTAACTGTTAAAACAGCAAAAGGAGAAGAGAAAATTGAATGTGATGTTGTTCTTTCAGCAGTTGGAATTCAAGCAAATATTGAGAATTTAGGATTAGAAGAAGTTGGAATCGTTGTAGATAAAGGTAGAATTTTAGTAAATGATTTTTACCAAACAAATATCCCAGGAGTTTATGCAATTGGAGATGTTATTCCAACACCAGCTTTGGCTCACGTTGCTTCAGCGGAAGGAATTATTTGTGTTGAGAAAATTGCTGGACATTCACCAGAGCCATTAGATTATGGAAACATCCCAGGTTGTACCTATTGTTCACCTGAAATCTCATCTGTCGGCATGACTGAAAAAGCAGCGAAAGAAGCAGGTTTAGAAATTAAAGTTGGTAAATTCCCATTTTCAGCATCTGGAAAAGCAAGTGCTGCGGGTGTAAAAGATGGATTTGTAAAATTAATCTTTGGAGCTAAATACGGAGAGTTATTAGGAGCTCACATGATTGGAGCAAATGTAACTGAAATGATTGCTGAAATTGTATCTATTCGTAAATTGGAAACAACTGGACACGATATCATCAAAACTGTTCACCCGCACCCAACTATGTCGGAAGCGATTATGGAAGCTGCAGCGGCGGCATATGGTGAAGTAATCCACTTATAGTTGCTAGTTGCAAATTGCTAGTTGCTAGTTGCTAGTTGCTAGTTGCTAATAACTAAAAAAGCCTCGTTCTAATTGAACTTGGCTTTTTTTTGCAGCTAATAACTTGTAATTTGCAACTTCTTTTAACGAGCAACTAATCAACGTCCAATTCCAATTTTAACGCCTCCTGTAAAAACAAATCTTACGCCATCAAATGATTTTCTATCCCAGTAATAGGAATAGATTCCGGTATTGCCATCATAAGTTGCTGCAGTATTAAAGCGCATATGAGATTCGTAACCTAGACCTATACCTCCAAACATATCCAACGAGAAATTTTGAGATAACCAACGTTGCACTCCAAAGTTGAATGTAAAATACATGTGATTTTCACTTCCTTTTGTATCATCCAAATTTTCAGAATAATCGTGAATTCCAAAATTCATTAAACGGTATTTCAAAACGGGTGACACATAAAAACCATTTAATACTTTTCCATTATCCATCGGGTAAAATCTATAACCCACCGAACCAAAGAATCCTAATTTACTCGTTTCCTCGACATAGCTGCCGCCAAATGGATCATTGTAATGGTTGTCTGTAACGGTCAAACCAATATTCGATAACGTCGGACCGAATTCAAATTCAACACTTGATAGCTCATCAATTTTTCTTTCGTATCCAAAATTAATTTCGCCAACAACCATTTGCAGTGGGCTGTACTTCATTACTGATTTACTATCTACAAGGATTCTTTCTCTTTTCTCTTTATACGTTTTGCCAGTTCCTCGGTCTATAACGATAATTTTCTCTTCTTGGGCAAAAGCAGAAAGAACAAACCCTAAAAAATAAATTGTAGTGAATATGTTTCTCATAATTTGATTTTAAGTTAATCAACGTTTACTATAATGTAAAAGTTAGGTTTTTATTTCACAATAATGGCATCTTTTTTTGCTAAAAATGCTTTATCGAATTCAAACTCTAACTTTCCAAGTTGAACTCCGCCCCACCCTACTTGATTAACAAGAACAATTTGACCTTCTAAATTCTTCTCTTCAACTGGTTTTTCTAAAAATGTATGCGTGTGCCCACCGAGTATTAAATGAATGTTTTTTGTTTTTTGAGCCAATAGTCGATCGGATACTTTATCTGTATCATATTCAAAACCCAAATGGGAGAGGCAAATAATTAAATCACAACCTTTTTTCTTAAGGATATTTGCTTGTTCATTTGCTGTTTTTATAGGGTCTAAATAGCTTGTTTTACCAAATTTATCATCAGGCACTAAGCCCTGTAATTCAACCCCAATTCCAAAAATACCGACTTTAATTTTTCCTTTTTTAATGATAACATTAGCCTGAGTAACATCTTTTAAGATCGTTTCAGAAAAATCATAATTTGCGCACAAAAATGGAAAATCAGCAAATTTCTGCGCTTTTAAAAAACCGTCCATTCCGCCGTCAAAATCATGATTTCCCATGGTAGCAGCATCATATCCCATGGCAGTCATTAATTTCATTTCAAGTACACCACCAAATTTATTAAAATAAGGTGTTCCTTGAAAAATATCTCCAGCATCAAGTACTAATACATGTTCTTCTTCTTCTCGGATTTTTTGAATTAATTCAAAACGCTTAGATACGCCTCCCATATTTGGAAACTTAGCGTGATTTGATGGAAAAGGATCAATATTAGAATGTGTATCGTTAGTATGTAAAATAGTCAGTTTAGGTGCCTTCTTTTTCCCCTCAAATGCCAACGCATTGCCAGCAATTAAAATTCCACCAGTGACTAAAAAAGTATTTTGGACAAACTCTCTTCTTTTCATATTAAAAGGAAATTCGAATGGTTGTATCTTCTTCAATAACACGCTGAAATCTTGCTTCGGTTATTAAGGCATCTCTCATCAGTGTTCCTGTTTTATTTATGCTTAGTTTCTTTGCGAAAAAATTCATTTTATCTCCACCATTCATTAGATAATCGGATGTAATTACCCAAAATGAACTTGAATTTTCATTCCAATTATTAAAAATAAGTTTTCCATTTTTCAATATGGCATTTGAAATTGGTTCTCCACCTGACTTTTTAAGATATTCTTCAATTTCGGGAATTACAGAAACAGGTAATTCAACCCAAACTATTTCATTATCAAATGGCATTAATTTAAACATATCGCCAATTGTGACAGGCCCTTTATTGATTGTTGATCGTATTCCACCACTATTCAATAAACAGATAATTGGTTTTGTTAAACGTACCGTTTTTGTTTGATTGACGAAGATTCCGTCAGCCACCCAATTTCCGAGATTTGAATTCGGTCTTTTTACTGAAAAATTCGTTGTGGCATTTGCAATTACTTCATTCATTTCAAGGCTCAACGAATCTTTGTATGGCATGATAATACTATCGACATGCGCATTCGTTTTTTGCTCATTATTCACGCTTACAGCACTTGAATGAACAACTACTGTATTAACAGAAGAGCAGGCCCAAAGACCTGCTCCAATGAAAAATATACTAACTAATTTAAAAATCATTTTACTCGATAATCAAAGATTTTTGAGCTACACCATAAGGAGTTATTGCTTTTACGATATATGCTCCTGATTTTAAATTTGACGTATTGACTTTAACACCAATTAAGTTCAAATTTTCAGCAGACAACACAACGCGTCCTTGAATGTCAATTATCTCATAAGAAGTAATTGATGTTGCATCAACATGCAATGTCAATTCATTTTTTGCAGGATTTGGATAAACAATAAATCCAGCATTTAAAATTTCTTCAATTGCAGCGATACATCCTAAAGGCTCGTAAGTCATATTACTGAAATTTACGAAGCATACAAAATCAACACTATCAACAAATGGATTTCTATTATTTTGCACTGAATCAATAAAATCATTTCTTGAAATTTCCCATGCATCTGGTGCATCTTGGAAATGCCATTGCTTCAAAATTGCTTGATCTTGACCATAAGGAATAGAAGAACTAATATTACTTGGCAATGCCCAGCTATTTCCACTAACAGTTGTATAGCAAATCGCTTCATACATCATCGCTCTTGCAGCGTCGCCTTTGTGTTCATCTCTTGGTTCATAAACTGTTTGACCATTCGCATTTGTACCATATTTAGCGCCTAAAAATGTTGAAGTAACATTTACAACAACACCTAAAGGATAATTGCTTCTTACGATGTTAGCAGAGTCAAGTCTTGTAGGGAATAAATGGTGATAATCATTGTATTCTGGTAAAGCTTGTGCTGGATTTGTTGGCATCCAACTGTGGCAATAAGTATGCTCACGACTGTAACCATTTGTTGTAAAATCAAAAGGTTCAGTATAGATTTTATTCTCACCACTATAAACACATGTAATTACTCTTCTATCCAAAGTAGTATCACGTGCCTCAAACAAGTTAATCATGAAGTTTGTATAACTGCTATAGAATTGCATTTGATGTGGATTAACCAAAGCATGTAAATCAGCAACAAACGAAGCACTTGAAGAATTGATACCATTATACATAGTTGGAGGCATCATTGTAGCTGGAGTTGAAACATTTCCAGTTAACGGTGCAGTCGTATTATAATTTCTAAAAATACTAGGACCATTAAACGTATAAACTGCAAAATAGTAACCTGTAGATGCTATAATGTTATTTGGTGAAAAGCTTGTTGCCGTTCCACTAAAAACAACTTGTGCATCACCAACGTTGTCACCTCTTTGGTAAACTACACCATCAGCAGGAACTCCTGTAATTGCAGATGCTTTCTTTCTTAAAACGATATAACCCTCAACTGAAGCAGCAGGCGTAAAAGAAGCCGTTAGACGATATGTCTTCACATTCGAAAAACTCAAATTCGTTGCTTGAGCAGATGGTTCAGTAGCTAAAGCTCCACCTACTCCATATAAATTAATAACATACGATGCTTCGTCAACATCATTACTTGCAATTGTAAGAACAGCATTTCTTGTTCCTGAAGCTGTTGGAGTGAAGTTCAATACTAAATTTCCTGTAGATGTAAAAGCTACAGTTGCAGGAAAAGAAGCAACAGAAAAATCAGCAGCATTTGTTCCAGAAAGAGTTGCAGAAGCAACATTCAAGGTGTTAACCAATCCTAAATTCTCAACTGTAAAAGTTGTCGGTGTCATTGTTGCAACAGCTGAATTTACTAAATATGTACCGCCAGAGACAATTGTTGTTGCACCTTGCTTCACATTTATCTCTTGTGCTGGTCCAGGAGGAGCAACAACAATATCCACGTCATCTAAACCAATATTTCCAGCAACTTTATTTGTGTATTTAAAACGAATAAAACGTGTTGTAATTTGAGGGACATCAGTGAACAATGCATATACAGCATCAGGCGGAGTAGTATGCGTATGTAATGTTGTCCAAGCTGTGCCTAAATCAGATTCCTCAACAGTAAATGTTCCACCAGAGAAACCATTTCCTGCTAGGTAATATGTCAAATTTCCTGGATTACTATTAAAATTAATTGTCAAGTAATCTCCCGTATTATCAAATTTCATTGCTGGAGGTGTGTTACCTGAGGCAGAATAAAACATTGTTCCTGATTCTGTCCAACCTGTAGGTAAATTTACCGTTGTAAAACTCCAGTTCGTTGGCAATACTGCTTGAGCATTAACCGCTAAATTCACTAGCAAAGCCAGTAATGATAAACCAATAATTCTTTTCATTTTTTTATTTGTTAATTGTTAATTGTTAAAATCCAACTTTAAGCCCCATACTAAATCGTCTACCCATCCCAACAAAGACTGTTGCAGTAGAAGCGTCGAAACTTGCACCATTTTGCGCATCTGTAATATAGACGGCATTCAAAATATTCATTATTCCACCACTAATTGTGGCTTTACATTTTTTTGAGAATTTAAAGTCATAACCAAAATTAAAATCTAACAAACTATAACTTGGCATTTTCCATGATTCTCTGTCCTTATTCACTCCTACCAATCCCGTTGGATCGAAATTTGCATAATTTTTATCGAAATAGGTGAATCTTAATTTTAAATATAAATCTTCTATAATTTCATAACGCAAACTACCTCCTATTTGTAATTGAGCGGCATCGCCAACATGAACATTTATAGCACTAAAGTCGATAGTATCTAAAACAACACCATTTTGATCTATTATGGTAGCGAAACTTGAAGAAATGGTTTTCCAATCACCTAGTGAAGCTAAACCTTCAAAATCAAGATTTGGCAAAATCTTATAAATAAAATCTAGCTCAATCCCTTTATGCAAAGCATCCAATCCATTGATGTTATATGAATCTCCATCGGGAGTTGTTGCAGTAAATTGAGGCGGTTTATTTTCCCAAAGTGTATAATAAGCATTTATGTTCGAAGAAAATCTCTTACTTTTGAAACCATACCCCAATTCAACAGACGTTACTTTTTGATTTTTAATATCTAATAATTCTCTATTATTATTATCAAAAACAGTATTCATTTTAGGAGCGATATTTAAATATCCCGTATTAAAGAAAACATTGTGATGCTTATCGATGTTATAGTTTGCTCCAGCTTTAATCGTTGAACCCATAAACCATTTTTCATCTGTTGTTGCATATCTTGCTTCAGCGGAATTATTGGTATAGTCAATACCATTATAATTAATTGTATCTCCATACCCAACTGCTTGAATCAACGTTGTATCATCTAAAACAATATCTTTATTTTTAAAATAGTCGATACGTTGATATCCCGTTTCATTAATTGAAGCAGTTATGAATGTACTCCATTTATCTTTTTTGTACTCAACTTGTCCAAAAACACCACCCCATTTTACGGTTGCATCATTATAATAAGCAACTTTATCACCTACTCGTTTCATCGAATTGGACGTGTTTCCTGGAGTAGGTGCTTGTTGATTTTGATCAACATTATCGATAGTATAATCACCACCTAATAAATCGTATACTGATTGATAATGGGAGCCTTTATAATAACGCGCATCAACGCCAAACATAGTAGACCATTGTTTATTAATTCGGTAATTTAATGTTGACAACAATCCATACCATTTGTGATCGTTATTTGAAGAACGAATGTAATTACTTGAAACATGTTCAGTAGTGCTATACAAATTCGCAAAATTCGTAGAATTAAATGTAAATAAATCCTGCATATTAATCAGTCCATCCAACGTGTCGCGAGATGTCTGATTCTTCAATCCAGTTCCACCGCCTTTACCAATCGACATATATGCAACTGTTGTCAAATTGATTTTATCATTTGGATCAAAAGAATGTGATAAATTAAACTGTGGTTTATGGAAATAATTAATTTTCTCATTAAAAATTTCACCATTTATTCTACCAGAATTTGGATTGTATCGAATTCCTCTAGCACCTAAAGACGGCGAAGTATATTGAGAGTTACTTAAAGCACTAATAGAATCTAATGATTCTTGATAATTGATCCCAGCTCTTTCAGCTAAACCTTTATCTATAACAGCAATGGGTAAACGCGTTGTTCGTTGACCATGAGATTGAGGAGCTCCATTCACTCCAAAGCTAATCAAATGTTTATCAAATTTCTTTTGAACTTTAAAGAAATAAGACCATGCATCATCATAAGTTGCGTCTGCAAAACTAGTTCCCCATTTTCGAGAACCTGCAACAGTAACACCCCAATTCCCTTTTAACAATCCCGTATTATAACCAAAAGACGTTTTATACAATCCATAATAGTTCACTTCATTTTTTATGGAAGCACCCATTTTGGCATCAATTCCTTTTGTGACAATATTCATTGTACCACCTACCGAAACAATAGATAATTTCGATGCTCCTAAACCACGCTGTACTTGCATGTAACGCGTAATATCTCCTATACCATCCCAGTTGCTCCAATAAACTTGACCATTTTCCATGTCGTTTACAGGAACACCATCGACTAAAACGGCAATATTTCGCTGGTCAAATCCACGAATTGAAACACGTGCATCTCCTGCCCCTCCACCTTGTTCAGTTGCGTAAGCACCTGGAGTTGAGTTCAAAAGCATTGGTAAATCTCTTGTTCCTAAATCTTCTGAAATTTGCTTCGCGGTTAATTTTGAGAAAGCAATAGGAGTGTCTCTCGTTTTTGCTGCATCAGCTTTTACAATAACCTCATCTATTTCTTTTCCATATTTGGGCAGAACAACATCAAATAGAGTAGATTGGTTTCCTACCTTAACACTTAAAACTAACGTGTCGAAACCAACACATGTGATTTTTAGTTCATGCGTTTTGTCAGCATCAACTTGAAAGAAATACTTTCCATCTATATCTGTTTTGATAATTAAAATATTATCACAAACAACCTTTGCTCCAACAACGGTTTCATCCGTTTCTTTATCGATAACAGTTCCACTCAATTCTACCTTTGACTGACCATAACTTAATATGGTCAGCGCAAAAATAGCAAATATGGATAGTATTGACTTTCTCATAAAATCAAGAATTCTTCAGCAGAAGATTTACAATTTATTGAATACTTAAATTCGATTGTGCAACAGAATTATTTGCGAATCGTAATCTCACAGTGTACATTCCTTTTGTTAGATTCAATGTTGAAATTGAAGTTGATTTAATAGCCCCAGCAATCTCAGTTGACAAAACTATTTGTCCAACCATATTAATCACTTCAATTGATGCAATTTCCTCAGAAGAAGAAACGATTAATGTTCCAGTTGAATTTGGATTTGGATAAACTGCAAATGAAATAGTTGAAACATATTCATTTAAACCAAGAGGACAATCACACGTGTGAGTACCTAAACCAGTCCATGTATCTTTCGGCAAAGAATCCCACTCAGTAGTAACAATAAATGGATCTGGATTAATTGAAATACCTTGCATAACAGAAGATTTTCTTGTCAATGTTTGGTCTTTTGTCCACCAAGCACCCGCAGATCCATCATAAGGGAATGCGTCACTCCATGATTGACCTGAAACCATTCCAGCATCACCAATTTTCCCCATTAAATCGATCATTATGGCACCGTTGAATAATCCAATTGCATCATTACCATTCATCGCCGTTGGGTTTGGGTAACCATGGTCATAGGCATCTGCTTCTAAGGTCGCCATAGCTATAAAACCAGCAGAAACAGTAGGATCTTGCGCAGTAGGTGTGTAAGTTATCCCTGAACCATGAACAATTACAAATGTTGAATGTGCTGCAATTGTACCAGTTAAATCCAATATTCCTCCAGCATTAGTAGCGTCTCCATTTGAAAAACGTTGGATACTATACCCGGCAAGGTTAATTGGAGAGCTTGTAGGATTATACAATTCAAGAGCTTTATCACTTCCTGATCCTTCAACATATTCAGAAATAAAGATTTTAGAACAATTTTGTGCTTGAGCTAAAGTTGCTCCAAAAGTTAATGCACTAATAATTAGTAACGTTTTTTTCATACGATTTAGTTTAAATTAAATAAAATTGCTAATTGAGAACGAAATAATAATAACAAGGGTTGGGAAAAATACTTTTCCATTTGAATTGAAGTCACTACCCAATCACCACTTGTATTAACTGAAAACATTATTTTTTCATTTCGCTGTGTTACATTTTTTCATGGTTTCAGACTAAAATTCTTAGACATCAAGGTTGACATGAAATAACTGTTGACAAAAGTAATACATTTTAAAACGAGCTATATTATAAAATTGTTAACATTCTGAAAAGGTTTTTAACCATATCGACTAAAAAAGTTAAACATTTTATAACTTAGAGCTTTTAAATAAAGCTATGACATATAAAACACTTGCGCTATCCCTTTTTGTTTTTCTAACAATTCAACACATTCAATCTCAAGAAATAACGGTTGAAAAAATTTGGAAAAAATATGAATTCTCTGGAGCAGGAGTTTCAGGATTTAAATCAATGAAGGATGGTTTTCATTACACAAAACTTACAAAGGCAGAAGGAAAACAATCGATTACAAAGCATGAAATGACTAAATCGGCTGATCAGTCAGAAGTATTAATTTCATCAGATAAGTTGGTTTTTAAAAAAGCTCCTATCGTTGTCGATGACTATTTTTTCAATGATGATGAAACAAAAGTTTTACTTACGACTCAAACTATTGGGATTTATCGTTACAGTTTTTCTGCAGTTTATTATCTCTACGATTTAAAAACAAGCAGTATACAACCTTTGGATGAGGAACATCAGCCACAAACATTGGCGGAATACTCTCCAGATGGTTTAAAAGTTTCCTTTATTTATAAAAATAATTTATTCGTAAAAGATCTGAATTCAGGAAAAGTAACCAAACTGACAACTGACGGGAAACGGAATAAAATAATCAATGGAACAACTGATTGGGTGTATGAAGAAGAATTTGCTATCACCAAAGCTTATGGTTGGTCGCCAGATAGCAAGTACATTGGTTTTCTGAAATTTAACGAAAAAAATGTCAAGGAATTTAATCTTACCTATTACACCGAATTGTATCCTGATTTATACACATTTAAATATCCAAAGGCAGGAGAAGAAAACAGTAAAGTTACAGCTCATATTATTACCATTAAAAACAGTAAAATTGTCGATATTGACTTAGGTGAATATGAATATATCCCAAGATTACAATGGTCTGGAACTTCAAATAAATTAGTTATTCAAACACTCAATCGTCATCAAAATGAGTTGAAATATTATCTGATTGATTTGACTTCTAAGAAAATGACGTCGAAAGTGTTTTTTGAAGAAAAATCTGATACGTATGTTGAAATTGACAATAACCTGTTGATTTTAAAAGATGGAAACACGATTTTAAGAACGAGTGAGAAAGATGGATTTAATCATATCTATAAACTTTCATTTGACGGCGTTAATTCTCAAATAACGAAAGGAAATTGGGATGTAATTGAATTTTATGGTATCGATGAAATAACAAATACAATCTATTATTCTGCCGCAGAGAAATCACCTATATATAAAGGCATTTATCAAATAAATATAGATGCATCAGGAAAAACACCTCTAAGTTTGGAAACAGGAACCAATGATGCAGAATTTACAACAGGCATGAACTATTTCGTTAAAACCTACTCGAACGCAAATACACCTCCTGTTTTTACATTATGTTCAAATGATGGGAAAGAAATAAGTACGTTAGAAAGTAACACTAAATTGAACGGAGTATTATCCAATTATAAGCTATCAACGAAAGAATTTGTGAAATTTCATTCGGGAGAAACTGAATTGAATGGCTGGATGATTAAACCTGCGAATTTTGATCCGACTAAAAAGTATCCAATTTACATGACCGTTTATGGTGGACCAGGATCAAATACCGTTAAAGATTCATGGGGTGGCGCAGACTTTATTTACCATCAACTACTTGCACAAAAAGGATATATAGTGGTTTCAGTAGATCCAAGAGGAACGATGTATAGAGGAGCAACTTTCAAAAAATTAACCTATTTACAACTGGGTAAATTGGAGACAGAAGATTTCATTAATGTTGCAAAAGAGCTTCAAAATATGCCTTTTGTAGATCCAGCAAGAATCGGAATACAAGGTTGGAGTTATGGTGGTTTTATGACATCTCTGGCAATGACAAAAGGTGCTGACCAATTTAAAATGGGAATCGCAGTGGCACCCGTAACCAATTGGAGGTATTACGATAATATTTACACCGAGCGATTCATGCGCACTCCAAAAGAAAATGAAAAAGGGTATGATGATAATTCTCCTATTAATTTTGTGAATCTGTTAAAAGGAAAATATTTACTCATTCACGGTTCTGGAGATGACAATGTACATTATCAAAATACGATGGAAATGGTCAATGCATTGGTTAAGGCAGACAAACAATTTGATCTCTTTATATACCCGAATAAAAATCATGGGATTTATGGCGGGAACACGCGAAATCATCTTTTCAACATGATGCTAAACTTTACTTTAGAGAATTTATAAGCATTACTTTCAAAAAATAATGGATATTATATGATTCTTGTTTTTTTTAAACAATTTGTTTATTAATTTAGTCGAGAATTTTTTTAATACCATAAATTGGCGCAAACAAAATGAGTGAAATTGCAAAACTAGAACTTGAAGGAACCATCTACGAATTTCCAATAATCGAGGGAACTGAAAACGAAAAAGCTATTGATATTAGTAAACTAAGAGACACTACTGGATATGTTACTTTGGATACAGGATATAAAAACACAGGAGCTACAAAAAGTGCTATCACATTTTTAGATGGAGAAAAAGGGATTTTACATTATAGAGGTTATTCAATTGACCAATTAGCTGAAAATGCTACATTTATTGAAGTTGCTTATTTATTGATTTATGGTTCTTTACCGACTCAATTGCAATTAGATACATTCACAAATAACATTACAAAGCATACTTTGGTTCATGAAGACATGAAACAATTTTTTGAAGCTTATCCTGCAAAAGCGCATCCAATGGGTGTATTAGCTTCAATGACGTGTGCATTGTCTACTTTTTATCCAGAATCTTTAGACCCAAATAGAAGTCCTGAAGCTAAAGATTTAACAATGTTGCGCTTGTTGGCTAAGTTGCCAACCTTGGCTGCTTGGTCATACAAAAATGCAATACGCCATCCATTTATGTATCCTAAAAATAAGTACGACTATTGTTCTAATTTTTTACACATGATGTTTGCAATGCCAACTGAGGAATACAATGTAAACCCTGTTGTTGTTAAAGCATTGAATAAATTATTGATTTTACATGCTGATCATGAGCAAAATTGTTCTACATCAACTGTTAGAATTGTTGGTTCTTCACAAGCTAATTTATATGCCTGTATTTCAGCGGGTATTTCAGCACTTTGGGGGCCTCTTCATGGAGGTGCAAACCAAGCGGTAATTGAAATGCTTGAGCAAATCCACAACGATGGTGGAGATGTAGATAAATGGGTGTTAAAAGCAAAAGACAAAGAGGATTCCTTCCGTTTAATGGGATTTGGTCACCGAGTTTATAAGAATTTTGATCCGCGTGCTACCATTATCAAAAAAGCATGTGATGACGTTTTAGAGCAATTGGGCATCAATGATCCAATGTTGGAAATAGCTAAGAAATTAGAAAAAGTTGCATTAGAAGATGAATATTTCAAATCACGTAATCTTTATCCAAATGTAGATTTCTATTCCGGAATCATATACCGTGCTTTGGGAATTCCAACTGAAATGTTTACTGTAATGTTCGCAATTGGACGCTTACCAGGATGGATTGCACAATGGAAAGAAATGACAGAAAACAATGAACCAATTGGTCGACCAAGACAAATATATACTGGTGCTACACCAAGAGAATATGTTGATATTGCGAAAAGATAATTGATTTTATTTTAATCAAAAAAGCATCAGTCTAAAAAATGGCTGATGCTTTTTTGATGCATATTAATTATTCTAAAATTATTAATCCTCAACCTCCGTTTCTGAATCTGCTTTATTCACATTTAATTCTTCCGATTTTACACCTTCTTCCCCATTCTGTAATTTATGAATGCGTTTTGTTCCATCGTAAATTGCAAACTTTCTAAAACTACATTCTAAATCGCCGTTATATACTTTGATTTTTCGGTCAGGGCGCAAACCTAGCGATTTAAACCCTTCTTCACTTCCAGACATCACCCAACAATCATATCCCTTCATTTCATTTTTCATCCAGTTACCTAATTCCTCATACATCTCCTCTAGGTTTTCACCCATTCTCATTCCGTATGGTGGATTTGTAACAGAAACGCCCTTTTCTCCTACTCTTTTTACATTCTCGAACGATTGAACTGAAGTCTCAATAAAACGTCCAAAAACCAACCCTCTTAAGTTTCTTCTAGTAACCGTGATCATCTCATCACTGATATCTGAACCAATAATTCGACAAGGAAGTTCTGTTACTCTTTTCTTGGCCGCATCATAAATTTCTTCCCATAATTTTTCTTCAAAACCAATGAAATTTTTGAAAGCATAATGCTGACGTTCAATGTTGGAAGGAATTCCAGTTGCTAAAAATGCCGCTTCAATCAATAAAGTCCCTGAACCACAAAATGGATCAATGAAAGGTGATTTTCTATCCCAACCAGTCATTCGAATCAATCCTGCTGCAACAACTTCGTTCATAGGTGCTTCACCCGTTGCTTGACGATAACCTCGCTGAAACAATGGTAAACCGCTTGTGTTTAATGATATAACGCAGTTTGCATTTTGAATATATACATCAAAAACAACTTGTGGTGTTTTAATGTTGACATCTGGTCTATTGCCGCTTTTATTTCTAAAAGTATCAACAATTGCATCTTTTACTAATAAAAACGGGTATTGTGAATGTTTGAATAAATCCGAAAAAACGGCACCTTTTACAGCAAATGTTTTGTCCAATGTGAAAAACTTAGTCCAATCAATTTGCATGCACTTGTTATATAAATCTTCCTCATTTCGAAAAGAAAAACTTTTAACTTCTGTCAAAATCGAAATAGCGCAGCGGCAATGTAAATTCAAATAATAAACATCTCTCAACGTTCCTTTAGTTTGAACTGCCCTGTTTAATACCGTAACATCATTATAACCCAACTCATTTAGTTCTTCAGCCAAAACTTGCTCAAGTCCAAAAATAGTTTTTAACGTAATTTTGAATATTTTGCTATTAACTTTATCTTCTTCCTCCATTTTTATACCTTTCACTTATGAAATACTCTTATTTTTGTACAAAAGAACGAATTTGAAATCAATAAATAGGTATCTACTTCTACTAGGATTTTGTTTTACTTTCACTTTAATGCATGCTCAACAAAAAGTTGGCCTTGTTTTGAGTGGTGGTGGAGCAACTGGTTTGGCTCATATAGGCGTGTTAAAAGCACTTGAGGAAAGAGGAATTCCAATTGATTACATTACAGGTACCTCAGCAGGCGCATTAGTTGGGTCTTTATACTCAGCTGGTTATAGTCCTGAAGAAATTGAGCAATACGTTCTTAGCGACGAGTTTCAATTAATGTCGAAAGGTAAATTGAAATCGACACAACATTTTTTATATAAAGAAGAAGAAACTAACGCAAGTCTTTTTAATTTTTCTTTTTCTGGTGATAGTATTTTAAAAAAATCACTTCCTACAAACTTCATTACTTCCTCTTATTTGGATTTTGAAATGATGAAAATTTTAGGAACAACTGGCGCATCATATGGCAATGATTTCGACAGTTTATTTGTTCCATTTCGCTGCGTTGCTTCTGATATTAGAAACAAAAAAAGTATTGTTTTTTCGAAAGGAAATTTGAACCAAGCCGTTCGTGCGTCAATGACTTTTCCATTTTACTTTCACCCTATTCGAGTTGACAATGTTTTATTATTCGATGGAGGACTGTACAACAATTTTCCAGCCGACATTATGTATACTGATTTTAGTCCTGATTTTATTATTGGAAGCAATGTTTCAGATAATGCCGCTCCACCAATGGAAGATGAGTTGATAAGTCAAATTACAAACATGTTGGTTTCTTATTCTGATTTCTCATTACCGTGTGATGCAGGAATTATCATACAGCCTAACCCAGAAATCTCAACCTTTGATTTTGAAGAAGTTAAAAAAGCTATTGATGTGGGGTATAAAACTACCATGCTTTATATTGATTCTATTGAAAATCATGTATTGAATAGAATTTCAAAAGAGGAACTTACACAAAAGCGACTAACTTTTAAATCAAAGATTATTGACTTAAAAGTATCATCAATTTCTAATATATCGAACCAAAAGAGAGAAATCTCTTATGCTGATAAATCCTTGCTCAGAATTCGTAAAAAAGAAGTTCTTTCAATTGACAAATTGGAAAAAAGATATTACCGTTTGAATGCTACTCCGCAAATTGAATTCATGTTTCCCCTTCTTACTTTAAAAAAAGATTCTACTTATCATTTGGGTTTAGAAGTTCGGAAATCCAAAGATTTCAAAATAGATGTAGGTGGTCATTTTTCATCCCGCGCTGTAAATACGGGTTATTTAGGACTAACCTATCGCTTTATTGGTAAAACAGCTTCATCATTGAGCTTATCCTCCTATTTCGGGAAATTTTATGGTTCTGCCAAAGCGAGTTATACTTTTGAAATCCCATCTGTTTTTCCGATTTCAGTAGCAGGATATTTTGTCATGAATCGGTGGGATTATTTCCGAAGTTTTGCCACATTCTTTGAAGATGTAAAGCCTTCTTTTCTTGTTCAAAACGAGATGTATTATGGGTTAAAATTTAACCATCCTATCGGGAATACTACAAAAAGCTCCATTGATTTTCGATTCTTCAATTTAGAAGATGATTATTATCAAACTGATGGTTTCACTAATAAAGATACATCTGATATTACGACCTTTAATGGAAATTCATTGAGTTGGGAATTTATCCAAAATTCATTGAATAGAAAACAATTTGCTTCGTCTGGTCATTTTTTTAAATTCAAAGCACGTTATGTTAATGGTAATGAAATAAATATTCCTGGCTCAACTTCAGCTACTGATACAATTAAACTAAAGCGCCACGAATGGCTGAATTTGAATGCTGAATTCCAAACATTTATTATTAATCATCCTAATTTTCATATTGGGTTACATGGTAAAGGTGTTTTCAATAGTCAATCGTTGTTCTCAAATTACACTGCAAGCTTACTATCGATGACTTCTTTCTCCTTAATTCCTGATGCTGAAACATATTTTTTACCTGAATATCGTTCTCCTCAATATATTGGAGGAGGCGTAAATATTATTTTTTCATTCAATAAAAATCTTGATATACGCTTTGATGGTTATTATTACCAACCTTTCGTAATTCTTCAGAAGTATGACGATGGAACTTTTGGATATTCGAAACCATTTAAAGGTGAGACATATATGGCATCTGCTTCACTTATTTATCATTCTTTCCTAGGACCAATTCGAGCAACATTCAATTATTTCCCAAAACAAACAACTAGTCCACTTGTATTTCAAATTAGTTATGGATTTGTGTTGTTTAATGAAAGAGCAATACGTTAAATAAGAGACTTTTTAAGTAAAATATACTAAATGGAAAAAATAATCTGTGGAATTCAACAAATGGGAATTGGAGTGCCCAATGTAGCAGAAAGTTGGAAATGGTACCGGAAGTTTTTTGGCGTAAACGTAAAGGTTTTTGAAGAAGCCGCTGATGCTCCATTGATGACGCGTTACACAGGTGATGTTGTGCATTCTAGAACAGCAACACTTGCATTGAGCATGGAAGGTGGCGGTGGATTTGAAATTTGGCAATTTACGAGTCGACCAACCGAAAAAGCGACTTTTGAGATTCAACTAGGAGATTTTGGATTATACGCTTGTAAAATCAAATCAAGGGATGTTGCTGCCAGTTTTAACTATTTCAAAGAAAATGGAGCAACTATTATTGGTGAATTATACAATAATCCAAATGGTGATTTAACATTTTACACCCAAGATCCTAATGGGAATATTTTTCAAATAGTTCAAGGAAGAGGGTATTTCTCAAACACAAAACATCCTTCTCATTGCGGTGGCGTAGCCGGTTCAGTCATTGGAGTAAGCGATATTGATAAAGCTTTACCGCTATACAAAGATATTTTAGGTTATTCGAATGTTGAATATGATAAAATTGAAACGTCAAACGATTTTTCACATCTTCCAGGAGGTAAATCTAAATTCCGAAGAGTGCTTTTGACGCATAAAGATGCTCGTAAAGGTCCGTTTGCAAGATTATTGGGTCCAACGGAAATTGAATTAGTTCAATCAATTGAAAGAACAGATTGCAAGAAAATTTTTGAAAACCGATTTTGGGGCGATTGGGGCTTTATTCACTTGTGTTTTGATATTCAAGGAATGGATTTATTGCAAAAAGAGTGTGAATCAAAAGGTTTTCCTTTTACCGTTGACAGCTCTGACACTTTTGATATGGGTGAAGCTGGTGGTCGTTTTTCCTATATAGAAGATCCGGATGGAACTTGGATCGAATTTGTTGAAACGCATAAAGTGCCAATCATGAAAAAATGGGGTTGGTATATCAATTTGAAAAATAGAAAACCAGGAAAACATCTTCCAAATTGGATATTAAAAGCAATGGGATTGAACAAAGTGAAGGATTAATGTTTAAACAGTATGAATAGTTGATTTATTTGTGAGAAACAATCTACAATATTTTGGCTATATTTGAAACCATATAACGCAGTATTATGAAGTATCCTTTTATTATTTTTATTCTTATCTTGACTAGCTTTTTACAATCGTGTAATGAGGATGTTGATTTAATAGGAGATTTTGAAGAAACAGCAGTAATTTATGGATTATTAGATAAATCTGATAGTATACATTTTATTAAAATAAATCGTGCTTTTATTGGTCCAGGAAATGCACTAGAAATATCTCAAATTCAAGATTCCAATGAATTCCAGCAGGTTGAAGCGACTGTAGTTGAATACCTAAATGGAACGATTGCAAGACAGTGGACATTAATGGATACCACTGTTGCGAACAAAGATCCAAACGGTGTTTTTTACGCTCCCTTCGAAACCGAATATTATTTTAAGACGACCGCATCAGCACCTTTAGATGCAGACGGAATTTACAAATTACATATTTCAATCAATGGTGGTGAAATTATTGTTGATGGTGAAACTGAAATTGTTTCAAATATTTCTTCATCCGCAGATGGTCAAACTTTCCGATATGATTTTGTAGAAGATCCAGGAGTCTATTCTCAAAAAGGCATAGCAGTAAATACAGGTAACTCATACATATTGAATACAACATTAGAAGTTAACTTCAACGAATATACTTCACCTACTACAGGAGCAATGAAGTCTTTTAAATGGAATTTAGGTGAATCGGAAGTGACCCCAAATAATTCTAAATCATTTACGACAAACGGTAAAACTTTTTTTGAATTAGTATTGGCGAATGTCACAAATAATCCTGCTATCATTCAAAGAAAAATGTATTCAATAAAGGTTATTGTTACTGGTGGAGCTGAAGATTTGTATAATTATATGACGGTTAATGTCCCTAGTTCATCTTTAGCCCAAAGTAAGCCAACTTTTACGAATTTAACTGTTAACGCAAACCACAGAGTAATCGGAATCTTTTCTTCCAGATATACGCACATTTCTGAAAAAACATATTTAAATCCTTCAAATGCAAACATCAGAATGATGCAGCCAAAAACTGTTACAGAGCTTTGTACAGGACCAATAACTGGTAATTTATTGTTTTGCAGTCAGCATATTCTTGATGCTTCAGCAACATTTAGCTGTCCTTAAATTTTTATCGGTTCTAAATTAAGTACTCAATTAACTTTGTTCGTACCTTTAGACCATGGCTGAAAGGAAGACTTTCTTTGTTAATGTAATATTACCGATACCTGTTCACAAGGAATTTACGTACCGCGTTCCTTTTGAAATGAATGATTCAATTATTATTGGTGGAAGGGTAATTGTTCCATTCGGAAAATCCAAGTTATTAACAGGAATTGTAAGTAAAATTCAAGAAACAGCTCCATCAGATTACCAAGCTAAATACATCGAACATGTATTAGATGAAACCCCAATTATCACGAAGGAACAATACCACTTTTGGCAATGGATTTCATCGTATTATATGGCGCCAATTGGAGATGTAATGAATGCCGCTTTGCCTTCTAATTTTAAATTAGCAAGTGAAACAAAAATTGTTCTTCACCCCGATTTTGATGGTAAACTAGACTATCTTGATGCTAGAGAAATTGAAATTGTTGAAACACTTGAGATAAGAGAAACACTCGATCTAAAGGAAATTTCTGAAATTATCGGAATCAAAACTGTTCAACCCATCATTAAAAAATTGATGGAAAGAAGAATTGTATTAGCAGTTGAAGAACTGAATGATAAATTTGTCCCGAAAACAGCAGTTTATATCTTGCTAGGTCCTGAAGTTCAAACAGAAGAAGATTTAAATGAGAAAATTAATTTCTTAGAAAGTAAAAAATCGACTGAGAAACAACTCGAAATATTATTGACTATTTTGAGGGATGGAAATTACACCAATAATCAACTGCAACCTATTTTAAGAAAAACACTGTTGGAGCAAGAAATTTCAAGTTCAACATTGAATACGATGGAGAAAAATGGAATTATTATTCAACAAAGAATTGAAATTTCCCGCTTTTCTGCATCACAAAATAATCAAGAAGGATTTAAAGAATTATCTAAAGGCCAATATAAAGCGTTAGAAGAAATTAATGAATCATTTCTCCATTTCAACACAACGTTATTGCATGGTGTTACTGGTTCAGGAAAAACTGAAATATACGTACAACTGATTCAAGAACAACTTGATTTAGGTAAACAAGTGTTGTTTTTATTACCGGAAATTGCCTTAACAACTCAACTCATTCAGCGTTTATCTTCCTATTTTGGGGAGCAAATTGGTGTTTATCATTCCAAATTCAATCAGAATGAAAGAGTTGAAATTTGGAACCATGTATTGAACAATAATCCATCAAAATACAGAATCGTTTTGGGTGCTCGGTCTTCCGTATTTTTGCCTTTTCAAGAACTTGGACTCATTATAGTTGATGAAGAACACGAATCAAGTTTCAAACAATACGATCCTTCTCCACGCTATAATGCGCGTGATTCAGCAATTGTTTTAGCACATTACTATAAGGCAAAAGTATTATTGGGTTCTGCTACTCCAGCAATGGAAACTTTTTACAATGCAAAAAACGGGAAATATGGTTATGTTGAACTAACGAACCGTTTTGGAGGGCTCAGTTTACCTGAAGTTTTTTGTGCAGATGTGAAAAAGGAACGTCGTCAAAAAAGTATGCAATCGCATTTTACCTTGTTTTTGGTTGATGCCATGCGAGAAGCATTGAATAGAAAAGAGCAAATTATCCTTTTTCAAAACCGTAGAGGTTACACCCCACTTTGGAGCTGTGAAATATGTAACTGGACCCCAAAATGTAAGAATTGTGATGTTTCCTTGACGTACCACAAACAAACAAATACCCTAAAATGCCATTATTGCAGTTATCATACACCACCAGTTGGTTCTTGCGCTTGTTGTGGCTCCAACCGTTTAAAAATGCTTGGCTTTGGTACTGAAAAAGTGGAAGATGATTTAGCGATAATTTTCCCTGACAAAACAATCAAACGTCTTGATTTAGATAGCACTCGTTCAAAAAATGCCTATGAAAATATTTTAGGTGATTTTGAAAACAGAAACATTGATATATTAATTGGTACTCAAATGGTGAGTAAAGGGTTAGATTTTGACAATGTTAGTTTGGTTGGAATACTTGATGCCGATATGTTGTTAAATAGACCTCATTTTAGAGCATTTGAACGAGCTTATCAACTAATGTCGCAAGTTGCAGGGCGTTCAGGTAGAAAAGAAAAACGAGGAAAAGTAATTATACAAACAGGCGATCCTGATCATTGGGTAATTCAAAAAGTAATCAATCACGATTATGTTGGTTTTTACGACGACGAGATTTTAGAGCGAAAGAATTATTTCTATCCACCGTTCTATAAAATGATTGAATTCACCTTAAAACACAAGGATGAGCATCTTTTAGACAAAGCGTCAATGGATTTTGCACTTTCGTTAAGAGAAACATTTAAAGAACGTGTTTTAGGTCCTGAATTCCCTGTAGTTCGAAGAATTCAAAATTTATATCTGAAGTCTATCAAATTGAAATTGGAGAAAGATGCTTCTGATAAAAAAGTAAAGGAACGCATTCAGCACCTAATTGATGCATTCTATAGCGTTCCTTTAAACAAATCTATTCGAATTGTGGTTGATGTTGATCCCGCTTAACCTAGGTATGATTTGAGCATCCGGCTTCGGGAAGTATGTTTCAACCTTCGAATTGCTTTTTCTTTTATTTGACGAACTCTTTCTCTTGTGAGATCAAAACGTTCACCAATTTCTTCTAAGGTCATAGGGTGTTTCCCATTTAAACCATAATATAATCTAACTATATCTCCTTCTCTTGATGTCAATGTAGAAAGTGATCTTTCAATATCTTTTCTCAACGACTCAACAACCAATTCCTGCTCAGGACCAGGAAGAGAATCATTTAAAAGAACATCGTACATACTAGATGACGATTCGTCTCCTTCTACAAGTGGAGCATCCATAGAAATATGCCTTCCACTATTTGCTAAAGATTGTTTCACTTCTTCTACCGAGCATTCCAAAAATTCTGCTAATTCATCAGCAGATGGTGGACGTTCAAATTTTTGTTCCAATTCTGAGAACGCGCGATTTATTTTATTTATAGTACCAATTTTGTTCAGAGGAAGTCTCACAATTCTTGCTTGCTCAGCTAATGCTTGTAAAATCGACTGTCTGATCCACCAAACTGCATAAGAAATAAATTTAAATCCACGTGTTTCGTCAAATCGCTGAGCTGCTTTTATCAAACCGAGATTTCCTTCATTTATTAAATCCGGCAATGATAAACCTTGATTTTGATATTGCTTTGATACAGATACAACAAAGCGAAGATTAGCTTTTGTTAAACGATCTAAAGCTGCTCTATCTCCTTCACGGATTTTTCGCGCTAACATAACCTCCTCTTCTGCAGAAATTAATTCTACACGACCAATTTCCTGTAAGTATTTATCCAAAGACGCTGTCTCCCGATTTGTAACTTGCTTCGTTATTTTTAATTGTCTCATAGCAGGTAAGTATTAATTTGATTCCTTGCAATTTAATAACGTTTAAGATATCAATTAGTTTGCTTGTTTAAAGATAAATTTTCATTAAATCGCACTTAAATGAATATAAGGTAGTAATCATTGAATATTCGGTATTCTTCTGTTATTAACGCTTAGTTAAAATATTGTTTCATTAACTTTGCACCATGAAAATTTTAATGGTCTGTTTAGGGAACATTTGTCGCTCTCCATTAGCAGAGGGGATTCTTCGTGAAAAACTAATGATAAACAAGCTAAATGTTCTTGTTGATTCTGCTGGAACATCCGGATTACATACAGGAGAGCGTCCTGATTCCAGAATGTGTGAAACAGCCAAAACATTCGATCTAAACATAGATGATTTAACATCACGGAAATTTGTTGTGCAAGATTTTGATACCTTTGATATCATTTATGTGATGGATTCTAGTAATTACAGCAATATACTCGCTCTTGCACGGACAACAGAGGATAAATCCAAAGTACATTTGATTCTAAATGAACTTTATCCAAATAAAAACATGGCCGTTCCTGATCCTTATTATGGTGGTGAGCAAGGTTTTATTGATGTATATAACTTGCTCAATGAAGCAACAGACAAAATAATTGAAAAAATAAAAGCAAATGGATAACGGAAAGATTTATATGATTCCTAATACGTTAGGTGGTGAATCAACAAAAGATATTATACCGCAAGAAGTTGCTGATAAAGGAATAAGCTTAAGAGCATTTGCTGTCGAAGATTTAAAATCTGCCCGACGTTTATTGCGTAAAATCGACCGTGAATTTCCAATTGATAAATGTGAATTTTATTTATTGAATAAAAGAACACCAATTGAAGACTTACACAAAATGCTAAAAGTAATTAGCAGAGGTGATGATTTGGGTGTTATTTCTGAAGCTGGTTGTCCGGGAGTTGCTGATCCTGGAGCAGAATTAGTCGCTTTGGCACAACAACGAGATATTGAAATTATTCCTTTAGTAGGTCCAACATCAATTATTTTAGCGTTAATGGCAAGTGGTTTTTCTGGTCAAACATTTACTTTTCACGGTTATTTACCAAAAGAAAGAAAAGACCGAATCCGAAAATTGAAAGATTTTGAAGGTGATGCACGAAGATCTGGTTATACGCATATTTTTATGGATACTCCTTTTAGAAATATGAATGTTCTTGACGATTTAATGAAGGAATTGGCTGATACAACAATGTTGTGTATTGCATCTAATATCACATTGCAATATGAAACAATTAAAACAATGTCGATTAAGGAATGGAAAACAAAAGAATTTGACCTTTCAAAAAGCCCGACAATGTTTCTAATTGGAGCAAGTCAGATTTAATTTGTTCCTCTGCTCTTTTTAATTGCCTCGTAAGATTCTTGAATTTTTTGGAATTTTTCTTTCGCTCCTTTTTGGAATTCTTCCCCCATTTGTGAAACTTTATCTGGGTGAAATTTGATTGCCATTTGTCTGTACGCTTTTTTAACTTCTTCGTCTGTTGCAGTAGGTTCAATACCCAAAACACTGTAATCAGAATTAACATTACGGTAGAACATATTCTTAACACTTTCAAATTCTACTTGCGGAATCCCAAGCATTTTTGAAATATCTTGAATTACGTTCAATTCGGTATTCGAAACATGTCCATCCGCTTTTGCTATTCCGAACAAATAGTGCACGAGTTGAATGCGCACTTCTGGCTGCATACGCATTTGAATGTCCTGACAAATTTTTTGCAACGGTATTTGACCAGAATCTATGAATTGCTTTAATGTTTGTAAATGTGAGCCATTGAATTGAGGTCCAAATTGCTGCGAAAAGAACGATTTCACATAGTCCAATTCAGCTTTCAAAACTTTACCATCCGCTGTCATAACAGCTGCAGAAAGGGCCATCAGCATTGTTGGAACGTCATTCACCGAAGAACGTTGTTGGTAAAATTGAAATAATTCTTCAGGCGAATAAGTCCTGCCCTCTGCTTTCGCTTTTTGTTTTAATTGACCAACAACACGCTGGTAATTATCAATAAATGTCCCAGCGATAAAACCTAATATTCCACCAAAAATCTGTTTTCCAAAAAGAAAATATCCCGCAACTCCTAAAATCCACTTAAACAAAATCGTTCTCTATTTAATTAAAAAATGGAGGAATGAATTCCATTCCTCCTGTACATACCATCTTAAGCTATTTGCTCAATATTTCGTTCAATGAAAGCATTTAAAGCTTCACCCTTCAGCATGCCTTGTGAAAGCATTGCCAGGTCACTTAATTGTTTCACTGTTTCTTTTTGTGCTTTTTCTTTTTTCGCGAGAATTCCACTGATCTTTGGATGATTCGCATTGATCACCAAATTATACATTTCAGGGAAAGCACCATAGAAGCCGCCGCCACCCATTTTTTGTTGCTCCATCATTCTACGTATGAATTCTGGCTGCGTAATGATAATTGGTGCATCATCTTCACTCATGCTTTCAAATTGAATTGAAAATTTCTCTTTGTTCAAGAATGATTCAAAAACTGGTTTCAATTTTTCCTCATCCTCTTTTGACAACTTAGAAGGAATTTCTTCTGATTTCTGAATCAACTTATCCAATGGATCTGAATCAACCCGTGAGAATGCAATATTTTCGAATGATTGTTCAATTTTTGCAATCCAATGTGGCGCTAGTGGACCATCCATCTCTAACACGTCAAATCCACGATCTTTAGCCTTTTTCACAAAAGAATATTGATTTTCTTTATCATTTGTGTACAAGAAAATTCGTTTTCCATCCTTATTAGTTTGCAAAGCTGAAACTTTCTCTATGTATTCTTCAATTGTAGAATATACTCCATCTACGTTTTTAACCAATGAGAACGATTTTGCTTTATCCGCAAATTTATCTTCTGATAAGGAGCCATACTGAACAAAAACTTGTAAATCTTCCCATTTCTCCTCGAAATCTTTACGGTCCTTCTTAAACATCTCTGCTAATTTATCCGCTACTTTCTTTGTAATATGGGCAGAAATTTTCTTGACATTACTGTCACTTTGCAAATAGGAACGAGAAACATTCAAAGGAATATCGGGTGAATCAATCATTCCATGAAGTAACGTCAAAAATTCTGGAACTATTTCAGCTACACTATCGGTAATAAAAACTTGATTTGAATATAAATTAATCTTATTTTTTTGAACTTCTACGTTTTCCTTAATCTTAGGGAAATAAAGGATTCCAGTTAAATTGAAAGGATAATCAACATTTAAATGAATGTGAAATAAAGGGTTTTCAAAAGTTGAAGGATACAATTCTCGGTAAAAAGCATCGTAATCTTCTTGCGTTAAATCGACTGGAGCTTTTGTCCAAGCAGGTGTTGTGTTGTTAATTTGATTCTCAACATCAACAGCTACTTTTTTAATTTTTCCATTATCATCTTTTTCTCCTTCTGGAGATTCAATGTATTCAGTTTTAGAACCGAATAATACTGGAATTGGTAAGAATTTACAATATTTATTTAAAATTTCAGAGATTTTTGCTTTTTCTAAAAATTCTAACGCATCATCTGCGATATAAAGAATAATATCTGTTCCTCTTTCCGCTTTTTCAATTTCAGTAATTGTGTATTCCGGTGAACCATTGCTCTCCCATTGAACAGCTTTTGCACCATCATGGCGCGACAAAGTGCGAATTTGAACCTTTTCTGCGACCATAAATGCAGAATAGAAACCAAGTCCAAAATGCCCAATAATTTGCTCTGCCCCTTCGTTTCCTTTGTATTGCTGAACGAATTCTTCAGCTCCAGAAAAAGCAATTTGATTGATGTATTTATCAATTTCATCTTCTGTCATACCAATTCCTAAATCACGAATCGTAAGCGTTTTTTCTTCTTTATTTAGAATAACATCAACGCGTAAATCACCTAAAACTCCTTTAAATTCTCCATTTAACGTTAATACTTTCATTTTTTGAGATGCATCAACTGCATTTGAAACTAGTTCTCTCAAAAATATTTCGTGATCAGAATATAAAAATTTCTTAATAATTGGAAAAATATTTTCCGTTTGAACATTAATTTGACCAGTTCTCATATAGCTTTTTTTTTCGGTGAAATGTCAATCTTTGTGCCACTGGAAAATACATGACAAACTGTCGGAAATTGACGACAAATTGGCGAGAAAAACGAAAAAAAAATACTTAAGTTTGCATAAAATTTTTTCGTGCTGATTTACTCGATCACTTTTGTTTTGTTTTTATTTGTTTTGGCCAGATACTGGAAATTATTTCAGGTTGAAGGGTTATCTCCTTGGACTTTCCCTGCTGTTTTTTTATTAAAAGTTGGCGTTGGACTATTATTATTTCTTATCCATATACAAACTTATAACATTGATGATTTAAGTCATGACGGAGGAACGTTTTTAATAGAAAGCAAGTATTTAAATGATGTATTTTATCAATCTCCCAAACATTACTTCCAATTATTAACTGGAATTGGAGAAACTACAGAGCTGATTAATAAATATTTATATATGACCGAATATTGGTCAGCAGGAGATTTGACACTAATCAATGATTCGAAAAATGTGATTCGAATACATAGCATAATTCATTTTTTCTCCGGAAAATCTGCAGTGATTCATTTAGCTGTTTTGTGTTTAATTTCAACATTAGCATTAAAGAATTTTTATATTTCTTTTCGAAAATATTCTTCCCAAACGAATGAAGTTTTCTTTTGGGTTCTTGTTCTTGTTCCAAGTGTTATATTTTGGACTTCTAGTTTATTAAAAGAGCCTTTTCTGTTTTTGGGAATTAGCTTGTTAGTAAGAGTTATTTTAATCAATGACGTATTAATTAAAAGAATATTTTTCTTCGTAATATCCATAGTTATTCTCTTAATGTTTAAACCGTATATTCTAGCGTGTATTGTGTTATCTCTTTTGTGTTTAATTGTTTTTAAATATCTCTTGAAAGGAAAGCTTATCCCAACCATTTTAAGTTTAGTTTCTATCTTATTGTTCTTGGGAATTACTTTTCAAAAACCACGAGATAAAATGGTCAATTATCTTACACGAAAGCAATTCGATTTTGTAAATGTTGGTAAAGGAGGATTGCATGTTTTAGGTGATTCTTGTTTTTATTACTTTCAGCCTTTCCAGTATGGAGATCTATCCTTAAGGGGGACTGAAGTAATTTTATTAAACGAAACAGATGCTTACATTTATAAATTTGGCAGCACGGAAAGGCCAATCCCTGTTCATTTAAAACCAACTGGTGAAAAATTGAAACGTGTATATTTTACTGAAGGATGTGCTAGTTTCATTGAAACAACACCACTAAAAAATTCAACAATTCAATTGATAAAAAACATTCCTGAAGCCTTGGCAAATAGTGTTATACGGCCTTTCCCAAATGACCCAGGAAGCAAATTGAAATTTCTTTCCTTTCTGGAAGTATGGCTTATTCTTCTGTTTTTTGGTCTAACCATTTACTTTAGAAAAAAATTAAATTTTGAAGAAAAAAATATCGTTTTTACATTATTAACTTTTGCATTAATCCTATCACTTCTAATCGGCTGGACAACACCTGTTTTAGGAGCAATAACACGGTATAGATTTCCAGCACAATTCGCTCTCATAATTGCTGGGTTAATACTTTTGAAACCTTTAAAAGATATAAAATGGAAAAATACGTCTTCATAACTGGTGCAACTTCTGGATTCGGGGAAGCTTGTGCAGAAATATTTGCTCAAAATGGTTGGAATTTAATTTTAACTGGGCGCAGAAATGATCGTTTAATTCACATTCAAGAAAAACTTTCTGAAATGTTCCCAATTGACATTCAAACCTTGTGTTTTGATGTGAGAGTTGAAGAGGATGTCTTTAAAGAAATTGAAACCTTACCGAATAACATAAAGGAAAATATTGATATTTTGATCAATAATGCTGGATTAGCTGTTGGTCGCGGTCCAATTGACGAAGGACTAATTGACGATTGGGACAGAATGATTGACACCAATGTAAAAGGTTTGTTATATGTTACAAGAGCTATTGTTCCATTTCTAAAGAAAAATAAAAAAGGCCATGTTTTTAACTTAGGAAGTATTGCTGGCAAAGAAGTTTACGCCGGAGGAAATGTCTATTGTGCTTCAAAACATGCAGTTGATGCATTATCTAAAGCAATGCGAATAGATTTAGTTGATTACAATATTAAAGTTACCAATATTGCTCCTGGTGCTGCAGAAACGGAATTTTCATTGGTTAGATTCAAAGGAGATGAATCAACAGCAAAGAGCGTTTATTCAGGATTTGAGCCACTTGTTGCAAAGGATATTGCTGAAACAATCTATTTCGTTGCAACACGTCCCGCACATGTTACAATTAACGATTTAACAATTATGCCAACAGCGCAAGCATCGGCAACAGTGATTTATAAAAATTAAAAAGGGCCGTATCTTATCAGTCACAGCCCTTTTAAAAATTATTTATCTGAGTTTTATTCTTTTGGAGTTTCTTGCACAACCTCTGGTAAAACAGTACCTTTTATTGTTAAAATAATTGGTTCAGAAACATTTGAAGTAATTGTAATTGTTTTTGTAAATGCTCCAACTCTCTTTGTGTCATATTTCACAGAGATTTGGGATTTCTTACCATGTTGAATTGGTTCTTCAGGCTTTTTTGCTGTTGTACAACCACAACTCGTTTGCACACCTTGAATGATTGCAGGTGTTTTAGACTCATTCTTGAAATCAAAAGCAAATGTTTCATCTGAACCATAAGGAATGTCATTTCTGACAATTTCTACTTGTGTAAAAAGTAGGCCCTTCTTCTTTTTCGCAACTTTTTCTTTCTTTTCTTTCTTTACAACAGTCGTTTCTTGTGCGTTTACACCAACTCCTAAAATCAATGCTAATGTGAATAATAGATATTTCATAATTTCTCTTTTTTTGACAAGGTTACAATAATTCTCAAATGTGACTTTCACTTTTAACAAAAAAATATATTTTATTTTTCAATGTTCATTCCATTTACAAATACCAAACCACTATTTTAAAGAAGAAAAATAGGTGTCTAAAACTTCAATTATTGAGCTAAACGTATTTTTTCGAACTTTTTCAATAGCCGTAAATTTCATCCATTTCACTTCCGTTATCCCTTCCTCTATTTGGGGATTTAACAACTTATCACCTTCATATTTAAGAGAATACCAATACGTTTTTTTTAAAGTTGGTCTTCCTTTATATTCATATGTGTGGTAGGTTAAACATATAAAGTCAACAATCTGAGGATTTTTCAAACCGCACTCCTCTTCAATTTCTCTAATTGCACAAGCTTCAATAGATTCATTTATTTCAAGTTTACCTTTCGGGATATCCCAAATTCCATTTCTTTTGATAAATAAAAAACGCTGTTTTCTTCTCACAATTCCACCTGCTGCTTCTATCTTTTCAAACGGATTGAATAACCTTTCAAATTCAGTATCAATTTCTTTAGCATATACATATATCACTAGATTAGGTACTGTTTCGCGAATCAATGGAATTAAATCAACTGCAATTGATTGAAGAGTGTTACTTTTTACCCAAAAACTATTTTTCTTTTTTGGAATAATATCTGTAAAGATAATCGCTCTATTTTCTATAAAAACTTTGTACATTTGATGCCATGATTTTGAACAACGATAATGCCCTAAAAGTAGCTGAATTTTTATTACAAATTAAAGCTGTAAAACTTCAACCTAATAATCCATTCACATGGGCGTCTGGATGGAATTCTCCAATTTACTGTGATAATCGCATTACTTTGTCTTATCCTGCCATTCGTACTTTCATACGTCAAACATATACAGATGCTGTATTAGAATTCTTTGGGAAACCAGATGTAATAGCTGGTGTAGCAACTGGTGGCATTGCTTTAGGAGCTTTGGTTGCTCAAGAGTTAGGATTACCTTTTATTTATATCCGCAGTTCAGCTAAAGGTCACGGGATGGGTAATTTGATTGAAGGTCATTTCGAAAAAGGGCAAAAAGTTGTTGTTATTGAAGATTTAATTTCAACTGGTGGAAGCAGTATCAAAGCAGTGCAAGCTTTAAAGGATGCTGAAATGGATGTTAAAGGATTAGTTGCAATATTCACATATGGCTTTAGTGTAGCAGATGAAAATTTCAAAAAAGCCAATTGCCCATATCTCACATTGACCAATTACGATATTTTAATTGAAGAAGCGTTAAGAAAGGATTATATTTCAGAAAATGACATAGCTTCTCTTCGTGAATGGAAAGAGCACCCAGAATCTTGGAAGAAATAAAAAACAAATTTTAGGCATATGAAAATTGATAGCACCAAAGTAATTGTTGCAGCAAATCATGAGATAGTTGCTTCCTTCCTAAAGGATTCTAATAATCTTATTCATATGTTACCAAAAGAACAAATTGCTGATTGGCGATCAACAGCTGAAGAATGTTCATTTAAAGTTCAAGGTGCAGTGGTAATATCACTTATCCAAGATGGACATGAAGATTCAACCAAAGTTTTTATGAAATCTGGTGAAAAATCTCCATTTCCTTTTCGATTAACAATTCATTTAGAAAGCCAAGGTGAACATACAAATGGATACATTGCTTTTGATGGAGAAGTTAACGTTTTCCTTAAAATGATGGTTGAAAAGCCTTTAACGGCATTATTTAACATTATGTCCGAAAATCTTAAGAAGCATTTTGATCAATAAAATAAGTTCATAGTTGCTAATTACAAGTTACTAGTTACTTCTAAAAGAATACATCTGCGAAGGAACAATAATGGTACAAAAAAATGTAACTAGTAACTGTCAATTCGCAACAAGCAATTCGCAACTAGCCACTTGTAACTAAAAAAGAAATCTCCTTTAAATCATATTCTTTCAATTCCTTTCCTTTTCTGATTTGTAAATAACCTGCTTCAGAAACTCCTTCTATTACTCCTTCAAACTTCCCTGAACTATCTTCATAGATGGCTAATTTTCCAAGTTGATACAAAATATCCATGTACCTTTTTTTCAGTGAAGTGTAATCGTTTTTCTGAATGAAATCCCATAAAAGGTTCAACTCACCTATCAATTTAAACACGATAGAATCTATTGAAATAAATTCATTCGTTTCACGCTTAATACTTGTTGCATTGATGTTTTCAAAACGTACTTGATTCACATTTAAACCAATTCCAATTATTGAACTAGCAATAAATCCACCCTTGAGTGTGTTTTCAATTAATATCCCTGCAATTTTTTTATCGTTCACATAAATATCATTCGGCCATTTAATTTCAGCTGATATGCCAATTTTTCTTAAAACTTCAACTATTCCGATTGATGCAAAGTGCGTTAATACAACTTGGTTTTCTACTGACAGATTGTCGGGAACAACAAACAACGAGAAAAGCATGTTTTCCCCAGCATTTGAAGTCCAATTTGCCCCTCGTTGTCCACGTCCAGCTGTTTGTTCATCTGACATAATAACAGTGCCATGCACAATTTTACCCTCTTTTAGTAAATTGGCAGTATAATTGTTCGTTGAGTCGACCTTGTCAAATCGCATGATTTTTTGACCTATTTGCATGAACTTTTGTAAAAGTGAAACGTTGATACGCTGGTTAAAATTAAAATTAAAAGTTAGATTTGTAAGGCTTAAAAAAATCGAATGTATAAATTAGAAGATGAAGTGAATTCCCAAGTGCTGTGTGATGCGATTGTGGAGGGAATGCAAGAAAACAAAGCTCAAGATATTGTTGTCCTTGATTTAAGAGAAATTTCCAATGCTGTGTGCGACTTTTTCGTCATTTGCAGTGGTGAATCTTCTACGCAAGTTGATGGTATAAGTAACTCAATAAGCCGATTTACACGCAAAGAATTACAAGAAAAACCTTGGCATATCGAAGGTAAGACAAACAGCGAATGGATTTTATTAGATTATATTAATGTTGTTGCACATGTTTTTTACAAAGATGCACGACCTTTCTATGATTTAGAAGATTTATGGTCAGACGCGAAACGAACAGACATACCAAATTTCAATTAAACTTACAAAATGTCAGAAGGAGAAAATAAAAAAAAGAGCCCGTTTTCAATTTATTGGATTTATGCGGTGATTGGTGTTGCAATTATTGGATTTCAGCTTTTCATGAGTTCTGCAGGGCATATTCCTGTAAAATACAAATCAACATTTTTCGATTTAGCAGAAAAAGGATTTATTCAAGATGCCAAAATCATCAATAAGGTAAGACTAGATTTTACGATTACCAAAGAAGGAAAAAAATACCTTGTTAATTCAAAAGACGCACAATTTAAAGCAATCAAACAGGCTTTAACAAAAGGTAACACTGTAAAAAAAGGTGATCCTGTTTTTGAGTTAAATATTGTTGATGCAGGTAATATTGAATTACAAGTAACTGAATTAAATAAAACAATTAAAGAGCAAAATATTAAGCTTAAGGCAGAAAATAAAGCTCCATTGCCAATCATTGAATTGATCGATGAAGAAGAAGTAAATTACCTTGGAAATATCTTAAGCTTTATTTTACCTATCCTAATTCTAGTTGTTATCTGGATGTTCGTTATGCGAAGAATGTCTGGCGGCGGAGGCGGTGGTGGCGGCGGTCAAATTTTCAACATTGGAAAATCTAAAGCTCAAGTTTACGACAAAGGAAAAACGACGAACGTTACATTCAAAGACGTTGCTGGATTGCAAGAAGCAAAAGTTGAAATCGTTGAAATCGTTGAGTTTTTAAAGAATTCTAAGAAATATACTGAACTTGGAGCAAAAATTCCAAAAGGAGCGTTATTAGTTGGACCTCCAGGAACAGGGAAAACCCTTTTAGCGAAAGCCGTAGCTGGTGAAGCAAAAGTTCCTTTCTTCTCCTTATCAGGTTCTGATTTCGTTGAAATGTTTGTTGGTGTTGGTGCTTCTCGTGTGAGAGACTTATTCAAACAAGCAAAAGAAAAAGCGCCTTCTATTATTTTTATTGATGAAATCGATGCAATTGGTCGTGCAAGAGGAAAAAATAACGGATTTGGATCTAATGACGAGCGTGAAAACACGTTAAATCAGTTACTGACAGAAATGGATGGTTTTGGAACAAATTCTGGTG
Source organism: Flavobacteriales bacterium (assembly GCA_947470515.1). Classification (GTDB taxonomy): domain Bacteria; phylum Bacteroidota; class Bacteroidia; order Flavobacteriales_D; family Crocinitomicaceae; genus M0103. The sequence continues at coordinate 19,203 of CANITF010000013.1, read as the reverse complement.
TTATCATACTGGCGGCAACAAACAGAGCAGATGTTTTAGATAGCGCTTTGATGCGTGCAGGCCGTTTTGACCGTCAGATTTATGTTGATATGCCAGATATCAATGAACGTAAAGAAATTTTCCAAGTTCACTTGAAACCAATTAAATTGGAACCTGGAATAGACGTTGATTTCTTATCGAAACAAACTCCTGGTTTTTCTGGAGCCGATATCGCGAACTTATGCAATGAAGCAGCATTGATTGCAGCTCGAAAAGACAAGAAATTCGTGCAAAAACAAGATTTCTTGGATGCTGTAGATCGCATTGTAGGTGGAATTGAGAAAAAGAATAAGATTATTACTCCAGATGAGAAAAAAGCTATTGCTTATCACGAAGCTGGTCACGCAACAATTTCTTGGTTGTTAGAATATGCGCATCCATTAGTAAAAGTAACAATCGTTCCAAGAGGACATTCTTTAGGAGCAGCTTGGTATTTACCAGAGGAAAGAAGTATTACTACAACAGAACAAATTTTGGATGAAATGTGTTCAGCACTAGGCGGGCGGGCAGCAGAAAAAATTACGTTTGGAAAAATCAGTACAGGTGCTTTAAGTGACTTGGAAAAAGTGACAAAACAAGCATATGCGATGGTATCAATATATGGTTTAAATGATCGAATTGGAAATATTTCTTTTTACGACTCTCAAGGAAGAGATTCATTTACAAAACCTTATTCTGACGAAACTGCAAGAGTTATTGACGAAGAGGTAAGTAAATTGATTGAATTTCAATACCAAAGAGCACTTACTATTCTTGAAGAAAACAAAGATAAGTTAGCACAATTAGCCGATAAATTATTGGCGACTGAAGTTATCTTTAAAGAAGACTTAATAGAAATTTTTGGCAAGCGCATTTGGGATAAGGAAGAAGAAGAAATTGTCAAAGTAGTGTCAGATGATTTATCTACTGAAGAAACTTCTGAAATTCCAACTGAAATTGCTTCTGAAGAACCAGAAGTGATTCCAGAAATTGAAACAAAAATCGAAGATTTACCCGAATAATAATACTTGTTTAAGATAAATAATCCCGCTTTCAACTTTGAACGGCGGGATTATTTTTTTTTTAGGTGGTATCGATACAGAATTAAACGTTTTAAATCTTAAATTTGTCAAATGAATAATCTTATTCAACGTTCTATCACCGGTGCTATATTTGCATTTGTTGTATTAGGTTCTATCATTTGGGATCCATACGCTCAAGCAATTGTGTTCTCTGTTTTCATGGTATTAGGACTGTTAGAATTCTACAACCTATTTTCAAAACATTCATTCGTTCAAGTAAGTAAAGAAATTGGAATATTCATTGGACTCTTTATTTTTTCATTACTTGTGGGTGTAAGTTTAGAATGGCTTCCACAAATTTCAATATTATTTATTTTTCCTTTGTTTTTTACGCTGATTTTAGCGGAAATGTGGAGAAAGAAAGAACACCCACTTATCAATATCTCCGTTTTGGTTTTTGGAATTATCTACGTTGTGATACCCTTCTTCTTAACAATTGATTTAAATCTTCGAAACACCAGTTTTTTGCCCAATGTTGTTGGAATGTACTTGCTTATTTGGACTAATGACACATTTGCATATTTATCAGGGAGATTGTTTGGGAAAACGAAATTGTTTGAGCGGATTTCTCCAAAAAAAACATGGGAAGGAACTGTTGGAGGAGTGATTTTCACACTTGTTTTAGGATATATTATTGGGGCTTACATTAATGAAGGAGACGAACTATTTTGGATTATTTCAGCATTAATTATTGCTCCTTGTGCGATATTTGGTGACTTATTAGAATCCTTGTTCAAGAGAAGTTTAGACATTAAAGATTCTGGGAAAATTCTACCAGGACACGGAGGAATTTTAGATCGTTTTGATGCAGCATTGTTTGCTATTCCATTCTTTTATTGTTGGGCAATGGTTTATGCCTATTTTTAAATTAAGTATATGACATTACACAGAGAAGGTTATTTGATAATGGCGGTTGGCTTGTTGATTTTAACGACAATCCAAATTGGGAATTACTACTTGTTTGCCTTTACAGGTTGGTTGTGGCTGTTCCTTCTTTTGTCTTTAGGAGCATTAGTTATGGCCTATTTGATCATCCAATTCTTTAGAATTCCAGCTAGAACCTGTGTATTCACAGACAACGATATTATGTGTCCGGCAGATGGGAAAGTTGTCGTTATTGAAGAAGTTTTAGAAACTGAATACTTCAATGACAAACGCATACAGATTTCAATTTTTATGTCACCAATGAATGTTCATGCCAATTACAATCCTATTTCAGGAATTGTAAAATATGTAAAGTACCATGCTGGATTGTTTCTTGTTGCTTGGCATCCAAAAAGCAGTACTGAGAATGAACGCACAACAATGGTAATACAACATTCATCAGGAAAGGAAATTCTATTCAGACAAGTAGCTGGTGCAGTAGCAAGAAGAATTTGTTATTATATTCAACCTGAGCAAAAAGTAATTACAGGAGAAGAATTCGGTTTCATTAAATTTGGATCTCGAATTGATGTTTTTTTGCCGCTTGATTGTCAAATAAATGTTAAAATTGGAGATAAAGTTCAAAGTAAACTTTCAAAACTTGGAATGTTCAAATAAAAAAATGTAAATTCACATAAAAAAACACACATAGCTATGAAAAAATTATTTTTTGCACTTGCGTTGATGACATTTGTAGGTTCTGTTGCTTCAACAGCTTACGCAGCTTCTAACGGAGTATCTACTGAAATTAAGAAAGACGATAAAAAGAAGAAGAAGAAAAAAGGAGCTTGTTGTTCTGCTGAAAAAGGAGCAACAACAACTAAAGCTTGTTGTACTAAAAAACCTTAATTATCTTTCACAGATTTTTAAAAAACCGTTGGTCCTTTGGCTAACGGTTTTTTTTGTGACGTTTAATTAATTGTTATCACTGCTACACTGCAGTTTTACTGCGGTATTATGATCATTTTACGATTCAATTGCTCTGCTGCACTGCGGTGCTATAATAATTTTCAATGATTCATATAAATAATAATTTCAAACGCAGCAGTGCAACTGCAGCGCAGCGTGGATTTGAACGATGATAAATTGAATGATTTACGAACGCAGCAGTATAACTGCAGCGCAGAGCGGTAATTTGACTAACGGTTTTTTTGTGACGTTTAACTAATTGTTATCCCAACCGGACAATGGTCTGAACCTTTTACATCATTTAAAATAAAGGATTCTGAAACTCTTGGTAAAAAAGCACTCGAAACGAGAAAATAATCTATTCTCCATCCCACGTTCTTATCTCTCGCCCCGCCTCTATAACTCCACCAAGAATATTTCACTTCGTCACCATTTAGCGCTCTGAAAGTATCAATCAATCCATTATCAGAAAATGTATCCATTCCTGTAATTTCTTCTTGCATGTATCCAGCTGACTTATTGTAATTTTGCTTTGGTCGCGCTAAATCAATTGCTTTGTGTGCAACATTAAAATCACCGCATACAATCACAGGTTTTGTTTGCTCCAATCGTTTCATGTATTTTAAGAAGTCTTCGTCCCATGTTTGGCGATAAGGAAGTCGCAACAATTCGCTTCCAGAATTCGGAACGTAAACAGTAATCACAAAAAACGCTTCAAATTCAGCGCACGTAACTCTTCCTTCATTATCATGATCTCCAACGCCAATGTTATACGTTACGGCAATTGGATTGTGTTTCGTTAGAATTGCTGTTCCTGAATATCCTTTTTTCTCCGCTTCATTCGCAAAAACATGGTATTCAGACAATTCAGCAACTGCTTCTTTTACTTGATCTACCGTTGCCTTCGTTTCTTGTAGACAAATAATATCCGCATTAACACGTCGCATATCTGCTACAAAACTTTTTTGCACGATAGCTCTAATTCCATTCACATTAAAAGAGATTATTTTCATTACTTAATATTTTCTTCAAACTTAAGTAAGTTAGAGGAATTCCCAATATCTTAATGAGAAATTAATTGTCATAATTTTGGAATAATTACCTTTATGGCATGCACCTTTTCGACAAGCTCAATACAGCGCATTTCGATGAGCAAACAATTCATGATTTAGAATTTACAACCATTCGCGAATGGCTTGTTGAATATGCTATTGGTCCAACAGCCAAAAAACGACTTGAGGTTTTAGTTCCATCCAATCATTTTCCTTCTATTGAAACAGATTTACGAAAAGTAAACGAATTATTATCGATCAGAAATGACGGAGAATCCTTTCCCGCGCTTGATTTTGAAGAATTAACTACTGAATTACGATTGTTACCCATTAAGAATTCAGTTTTAACCTTAGAAGGCTGTATAAGAATTGCTCAAGCTTCTGAATTGGTGAATGCTCTTCTAATTTTCTTCGATAAACGAGAAAAGGAATACCCTGTGTTGTCTTCTCTTTTTGCAAACGCATATTTTACAAAAGAAATTATTGAATCAGTCGAAAAAGTTTTTGATAAAACTGGAAATATCAAAGATGATGCTTCCAAATTGCTCTATGAAATACGGCAAAGCATTAAATCCGTTCGAATTAAAATAAACAGAAATTTCGATAAGGAAGTGCGGCGTTTAGCAAAAGAGAATGTATTAGGTGAAACAAAAGAAGCGTTTGTCAATGACCGACGTGTTTTGACCATTTTATCATCACATAAAAGAAAAATCTCAGGATCTGTTGTAGGATCGAGTAAAACAGGCAGTTTAACATTCATAGAGCCGCAAGTTAATATTGCTTTGAGCAATGAATTAGAACTATTACACGACGACGAACGCAAAGAAATTTATCGCATTCTGCAAGTTCTAACGCGTGAAATAGCCGTTTTTCATCCATTAATAAAAGCATATCAAACGATATTAACTGAAATAGATTTTGTTAATTCTAAAACACGATTAGCCATTGAATTACAATGTGTTTTACCAAAAATTGAATCCGAAACACAAATAGAACTAATCGACGCCTTCCATCCTATTCTATGGAAAGCGAATAAAATTGCAGGTAAAAAAACACATCCTCAATTCATCAGTTTGGATAAATTCTCACGCATGTTGGTTATTTCTGGTCCAAATGCAGGAGGAAAAAGTATTACTTTAAAAACCATTGGATTGCTGCAATTAATGCTTCAATCTGGCTTGTTAGTTCCTGTGAATGAAAACAGTAAAATGTGTTTTTTCAATCAGGTATTGACGGATATTGGTGATAATCAATCCATCGAAAATGAATTGAGTACGTATTCCTATCGCTTGAAACGTATGAAATATTTTCTGGAAGTTTCGAATAAAAGAACCTTGTTATTATTAGATGAATTTGGAACTGGTTCGGATCCTGATTTAGGTGGCGCATTGGCAGAAGTGTTTTTTGAAGAACTCTACAACCGAAAAAGTTTTGGGGTTATAACAACGCACTATGCTAACATTAAATTAAAAGCAGATCAATTGAAGAATGCGATTAATGGGTGTATGTTGTTTGACACAGAAACATTAGAACCACTTTATAAATTTTCGATTGGTCAGCCAGGAAGTTCATTCACATTTGAAGTAGCACAAATCAATGGTATCCCGATTTCATTCATTGAAGAAGCAAAAACGCGCTTGGATGATCGAAAAGTCTCGATGGATAAATTGTTAAATGAATTACAAAAAGAGAAAACGTATTTAGAACGCTTGAATAAAGAACACATTGAAGCACAGCAATTAGCGCTAGAAGCAAAAGAAACGTATTTAGAACGTAAAAGTCGTTTTGAGGAAAAATTGAAAACACAATTAGAAACAACAGAGCGCGACAATAAATATTTAAATGCTGGCAAAAAAATGTTAGCTTATATCGCTCGTTATCAAACTAAGACACGTAAAAAGGATGCTAATAAAAGTTTAATTGAAGAATTCACCAAATATCTGGCAGTCGAAAAATCAAAAATTGAAGATGTAAAATTAGTAGAGAAACTAAAAGCTGAAGCAAATCTAAAATCGCCACAAAAGAAAAAAATAATCAAACCAGAATTAGATCCGCATCAACGTCATAAAATTCAAATAGGATCGACCGTCAAATTGATTTCTACTAAACAGAATGGAACTGTCGAATCCATTAATGGTGAAATTCATACTGTAATTTTTGGATTCTTGCGAATGAAAGTTGAACGAGAAAAATTGATGTGGGTGAAGTGAGAATATAGAGTATAGAACATAGACCGCTCACTTCGACAAGCTCAGTGCGAGTCGCTGATAGACTTATTCTTTTTAATTAAACTATTTTCAATTCTGATAAATTATTTGATTTGAAAGATCTGACTTCATTTCCCTGTAATTCTGAAAAAAATTAACAAATATTAATAATTGGCAAGAGTTTTGTTGTAGTGGAATAAAAACAGTTAATTTGTTCAACTTTAAACTTTTATTATGAAAAAAATCTTTACACTAATCGGAGCAATCGCTTTATCAATTTCAGGAGTTAACGCTCAAATGCCAGTTACAGAAGGTAATTTTATTATTGACGCATATGCTGGAGTTCCAAACTGGGCAAATAGTCTTTTATACAACCAATATGACAATTCAAACAGTTCTGCAACTGCAGTTAGTAACTATAAAGTTGTTGGCAGTATGCTTTCATATGGAGGACGTGCAGAATATATGGTTGCAGATAATTTTGGTGTAGGAGTAGATATTAACTATGAAGTTTCTGGATTTAATTATGATTATTTGAATTCAGTCTATGATACTGTTACATTTACTACAACGACAGTACCTTATAATTATAATTATTCCGCTAAGAAACTAAGAGTAATGGCGCGATTAAATTATCATTTTGTACAAAATGATCGTGTTGATGTTTATGCTGGATTTGCAGGTGGATACAAAAACGTCAAAAGAGAAGCTACAGAAACCAATACCATTACGAATACTGAAACCAATGATGCAAGTATAACTGGTGCGTTAATACCTGTTGCTTTGAGACTATCGATTGGGACTCGTATTTATTTCACTAATAATATTGGTGCAATGATAGAATTAGGTGCTTTTGGTGGTGGATTATTACAATTCGGTTTATCTGCTAAGTTCTAACTATAACTATTTACAAAAAATCCCATTCGTCAAATGATGAATGGGATTTTTTTATGCTTATAAGTTTGTGTTTTAATTCTCCATCAACTTAATCAAATTCAAAGCCGAACCTGCTTTGAACCATTCAATTTGAGATTCATTATATGTATGGTTCAACATGATATTTTCTTTCGACCCATCAATGTGAACGATTTCCAATGTCAACTGTTTTCCTGGTGCGAATGACTCTAAATCAATGAAGTTGAATGTATCATCTTCTTGAATTTTATCATAATCAGCTTCAACAGCGAATGTCAAACCTAACATTCCTTGTTTTTTCAAATTTGTTTCATGGATTCGAGCGAAAGACTTTACAATCACAGCCATTACGCCAAGATGACGTGGTTCCATTGCAGCATGCTCACGTGATGAACCTTCACCATAATTGTGATCTCCAACCACGATTGAAGGAACACCAGCTGCTTTGTAAGCTCTTTGCACTGCTGGTACTTCGCCTAAATTTCCCGTCAATTGATTGACAACAGCATTTGCTTTGCCGTTAAATGCATTTTCGGCACCAATTAGCATATTGTTTGAGATATTATCTAAGTGACCTCTATATCTTAACCAAGGACCAGCCATCGAAATATGATCTGTTGTACATTTTCCCTTTGCTTTGATCAATAATTTTGCACCCATGATGTTTTTACCGTCCCAAATTGGAAAATTTTCTAACAATTGTAAACGAGAAGAATCAGCAGCCACAGCAATAACAACTCCACTTCCATCTTCAACTGGCGCTTGATATCCATTATCATCCACAGCAAATCCTTTTTTAGGTAATTCATCACCTTTTGGTGCTTGAAATTTAAATTGCTCTCCTTTTGCATTTGTCAAGGTGTCCGTTAACGGATTAAAACCAAGATCACCAGCTATTGCAATTGCAGCAACCATTTCTGGTGATGTAACAAAAGCATGCGTATTTGGATTACCATCAGCTCTTTTCGAAAAGTTTCTATTAAACGAATGGATGATTGTATTTTTTTCTTGTTTTTCAGCACCATCACGGTCCCATTGTCCGATACACGGTCCACACGCATTTGTAAATACCTTTGTACCCATTTTCTCGAACGTAGCAATGATTCCATCTCTTTCAATCGTAAAACGAACTTGTTCAGAACCTGGATTGATCCCAAATTCCGCTTTAGGAACAATTCCTTGTTCTACGGCTTGTTCAACAATAGAAGCCGCTCTGGCCATATCTTCATAAGAAGAATTTGTGCAAGAACCAATTAGTCCCCACTCTACTTTCAAAGGCCATTGATTTGCAATTGCTTCAGCCTTCATTTTAGAAACAGGTGTTCCTCTGTCTGGCGTGAATGGTCCGTTAATATGTGGTTCTAAATCAGAAAGATTCAATTCAATTACTTCATCAAAATAGTCCGTAGGATTTGCATAAACTTCTGGATCACCAGTTAAGTGATCAGCAATTTTATCAGCAGCATCAACAACGTCTTGGCGACCTGTTGCCGCTAAATATCTTCTCATTGAATCATCGTAACCGAAAGTTGAAGTGGTTGCTCCAATTTCAGCTCCCATATTACAAATAGTTCCTTTTCCTGTGCACGATAATGAAATGGCTCCATCACCAAAATATTCAACAATTGCACCTGTTCCACCTTTTACGGTTAAAATATCAGCAACTTTAAGAATTACATCTTTCGCTGAAGTCCAACCGTTTAGTTTTCCAGTTAATTTAATTCCAATCAATTTCGGAAATTTCAATTCCCAAGCCATACCTGCCATTACATCAACTGCATCAGCTCCACCGACACCAATTGCAACCATTCCTAATCCACCAGCATTTACTGTGTGTGAATCCGTTCCAATCATCAATCCACCTGGGAAAGCATAATTTTCCAAGACTACTTGGTGAATGATCCCTGCTCCTGGCTTCCAAAATCCAATTCCATATTTATTAGAAATTGAGGAAAGGAAATTAAATACTTCATTATTTTGATTTAGCGATTCTTGTAAATCTTTACTTGCACCAAGTTTAGCTTGAATAAGGTGATCGGCATGAACCGTTGAAGGAACGGCCACTTTTTTCTTACCTGCTTGCATGAATTGCAACAAGGCCATTTGGGCAGTTGCATCTTGCATTGCTACTCGGTCTGGAGCAAAATCAACATAAGAATTCCCTCTTTCGAAAGATGCAGTTGCATTACCATTCCACAAGTGAGCATAAAGAATTTTTTCTGAAAGGGTTAAAGGTCTACCAACTACCTTACGCGCAGCTTCAATGCGCTCGGGGAATTTGGCGTACACTTTTTTAATCATGTCTAAATCGTAAACCATAGTGTATTTTTGAAATTATTGAAATCAAAATTTTGCGTGTGCGAATTTAATAATTTTGTACGGAATATCTATTTAAAATGAATTGGAAATTTGGAGATTGAAACAGTAATTATCAAAAAAAGATAAATTTCACTGATAATTTTCTTTATATACTTGCTTAATCAGAAAAAAACTGTACTTTTGCAACCTTAAATTTTTTATTAACATAAACATTTCAAGTATGAATTCTTACGAAACTGTTTTCATTTTAACTCCCGTTTTGTCTGATGATCAGGCAAAGGAAGCAGTGCAGAAATTCGAAGGCGAAATAACGTCATTGGGTGGAAAGGTCAAGCACTCTGAGAGCTGGGGATTGCGCAAATTAGCGTACCCAATCCAAAAAAAATCAACAGGATTTTATTTCCTAGTTGAATTCGACGCTGAAGGAAGCGTTGTTGCAGGTTTAGAATTAGCAATGAAGCGTGATGAGCGTTTGATGCGTTTTTTAACTGTACGAATGGAAAAAGACCATTTAGCATGGGCTGAAAAGCGCAGAGCGAGAATGGGAGAAAAGAAAACTGCTGCACCAGCAGAGGCTTAATCATTAACATTTAAAAACGTAAAATCATGGCACAAAACGATATTCGCTATTTGACTCCGATTAACATCGAAATCAGAAAAGATAAATATTGCCGTTTTTCAAAAAGCGGAATACGATTCATCGACTATAAGGATCCTAATTTCTTATTGAAATTGATCAACGAGCAAGGAAAAATCTTACCTCGTCGTATCACAGGAACTACTGCAAAATACCAAAAGAAAGTAAACAAAGCGATTAAACGTGCTCGTCACATCGCTGTACTTCCTTACGTAGCAGATATGTTGAAATAAGACGATTGTTAAACAGGATAAAATATTAAATCATGGAAGTAATTCTAAAGAAAAACGTTGATAAACTTGGATACGCGAATGAAGTAGTTACGGTAAAGAATGGTTATGGTCGTAACTTCCTTATTCCTCAAGGATACGGAATATTAGCTACTGCATCTGCTAAAAAAGCGCATACAGAAGTTATGAAACAAAAAGCTCACAAGGAGACTAAATTATTGGCTGAAGCGCAAGAAATTGCTGCTAAACTAGAAGTTCTTATTGTTACAATTGCTACGAAAGCAGGTGAAAACGGAAAGATTTTTGGATCTGTTAATACAGTTCAATTGTCTGAAGCATTGAAAAAAGCTGGTTTCGATATCGATCGTAAATCACTTAAAATTAAAGATGAGCCAATTAAAGAAGTTGGAACATTCGAAGCTGAAGCTAATCTTCACAAAGGAGTTAAGCCAGTTTTCAAATTTGAAGTTATTGGAGAATAATCCAATTCAAATAATTATTAAAAACCGATTCAGCAATGAGTCGGTTTTTTTTTGCTTAAAATGGAGATATTTCCAACTATTTTTTACAAGGAATATGCATCTTTGCACCATGCGCATTGTTTACTTATTTCAGATTGTCGTTTTTTTATTCATAATTGCTAGTTGCAATGAGAATCAAAAACAAAACGATGCGCGTAAAAAGAACGAAATCCAATTTGCAAAACACTTTCAATTAGAGAAGTCGGACAGTATACTTTTATTACACATTCTTGATCCAGAAAAAAATACAATTGAAAAAAAATATGCTTTAACGAGAAAATTGGAAACAGTTATTCCACGGGGATATTTACGTATAATGATTCCGATTAAAACAATTACTGCTTTATCTAGCACACAAATCGGAATGCTTTCAGTCTTGAACCAAGAACAAAAAATCAATGGTATTTCTGACAAAAACTATGTTTGGAATTCAAAAGTTCAAACAGGAGTTAAAAACGGTCAAATCGTTGAAGTTGGAAATGAGGGAATGATTGCGCTTGAAAAATTGATTAAAATCAAACCATCAATTGTTATGTACAGTGGTTTTGGGAAAGAATTTCCACACCAAAAGCAGTTAGAACAAATTGGAATTCAGTGTGTCGTAAATTACGATTGGAAAGAAATGAATCCACTTGGTAAAGCAGAATGGATCAAGGTTTTGGGAGCTTTGACGGATCAATTAGAGGAATCAGAAAACTATTTCAATCAATTGGTGGGAGATTATAATTCATTGAAGAATCTTGCGCAAAAATCGAATGTTTCTCCAACGGTGTTTAGTGGAAATATTACTGGAGACATTTGGTACACGCCCGCTGGAGAGAGTTTCACAGCACAACTTTTTAAAGATGCGAATCTTGATTATGTTTATAAACAAACCAAAGGCACAGGAAGTTTGGCTTTAAGTTTCGAGAAAATTCTTTCAGAAAATACGAAAACACCTTATTGGATCAATCCAGAACATCCAATTATCGAAGAAATTCTCAATTTAAATCCAAAAATGAATTTTTTCGATGCTGTGAACAACAAGAACGTGTTTTGTTATTCAAAAAATATGAATTACTACTGGGAAATGAGCGCAATTCAACCTCATCATGTACTTTCTGATATCATTCAATTGCTACATCCTGATGTGAAGCTTCAAAAAAAGCTCTATTTTTATCAAAACATTTGTCAATGATTACCAAGAAACGGAACCTGTTTCTCTATTTCGTACTCTTTTTGATATTGATTCTTTCAATCGTCGGGCATCTGTTTTCAGGACAAATTGCTATTTCGTTTTCCGATTATTGGGATTCCATTTTTCACTTTGATCCAGAAAACACCAATCAATTGATTGCGCGCGAATTTCGAATCCCACGTCTTACAATGGCAATCATCGCGGGTGCCGGACTTTCCATTTCTGGAATGTTGATGCAAACATTGTTCAATAATCCTTTGGCCGGCCCATATGTCTTGGGGATTAATTCAGGCTCAAGTCTTTTTGTTGCGTTCACCATGATGACAGGACTTTCCTTTTTTCAAAGTGATTTTGGAATCATTACAAGTGCGTTAATTGGCGCTTTGGTCTTTGGATTTATCATTTTAGGCTTTTCGTTATTTGTGAAATCGCATATTTCATTGTTGTTAATTGGTTTGATGCTTGGAAGTTTTACAGGAGCACTCATTTCCGTTTTACAAACATTCAGTAGTGCTCAAGAATTAAAATCTTTTACAATCTGGACGATGGGTTCCTTGCAACACGTTCAGCTGAATCAACTTCCGATTATTTCAATCATTTTTATCCTTGGAATTGGCTTGAGTTTATTTTTAATTAAACCGCTAAATGTTCTTGTTTTGGGAGAGAAATCAAGTGAGATTTTAGGCATTCATATCAAAACCATACGAATTGCAACTATTAGTATCACAGCTATTTTTGCTGGAATTATTACTGCTTTTTGTGGACCAATAGCATTTGTTGGATTAGCAGTTCCAAATATTGTACGGACTGTTTTTAAAACACAATCACATGGTAAATTAATCATTGGAAACTTATTGATTGGGGCTACCTTTTTGGTGATTTCAGATGCAGTTATTCAATACTTGGAACAATGGATCCAGTTACCAATTAACGCGTTCACTTCAATCATTGGGGCACCATTGCTCATTCTCATCGTTTTAAAAAGGTTAAAATGATAAGATTCAACAAGTGTGAAATAGGTTATAAATCAGTATTGATTCGAATTCCCGAATTGAACTTATCAGCTGGAACTATTTATGCTTTAATTGGCGCAAATGGTTCTGGAAAATCAACATTATTAAATACAATAATCAATAAAAAGTCACTTTTAGGTGGAGAATTATTCATTGATTCTAAAAACCACACTACTTTTTCTGCAAAAGACCTCGCTCAAAAAATCGCTTACGTTGAATCAAAGTTTGACGGAGTTGAATATTTAACTGTTGAAGAATACATTAGTTTAGGAAGAACTCCCTACACAGATGCTTTCGGTCGCTTAGGAGAAAAGGACAACCAAGCCATTTTAAAAGCGATGGAAATTTTAAATCTTCATTCATTCAAAGAAAAATTCACTTTAAATTTAAGTGATGGCGAAAGGCAACTTGTTGCTATTGCAAGAGCTTTAGCTCAAACAACACCTATTATCATTTTAGATGAGCCAACAGCTTTTCTTGATTATGGGAATAGAATTAAATTGATTCAACTACTTTCTAAAATCGCACTTGAAGAACAAAAATGTATTGTTTTTTCATCACACGACATAGATTTGTGTTTGAATTCATCGATCCAAATGCTTATTGTCAATCAACAAAATAAAACAATGGAATTATGCCCTTCTGCTATTTCTAAAAAAGAGGTTTTAGCAAATGGTTTCGGAATTAAATGTTAATCCTAATTCTTAATTATTCGAAATTTAATTCCTTCTATCGATAAAAAATAGATTCCATTGTTCAGAAAGCTTATATCAATCGTATCTGAAGTTTTAATCGAATCAATGAATTTCCCAAAAACATCAACTAATTCAACTGTCAATACTTCAGCACTATTTGTTTTTATGGTAACAATTCCATTTGTTGGATTAGGCGAAATAGAATAGCTATTAGTAAATTCTTCCAGTCCAACAATTGTATAAACATAAATTGTGCTCAAACGAATGCATCCATCTGCATACGTAACTTCAACAGTATAATTACCAGTTAAAGTTGGTAAAATTGAGATGCTGTTAGAATTACTTATAAGATTACCTTCATAATACCATTGGTAGCTAGTTCCGCTAACTGAAGACACAAGATTTCCGGAATTTTCCGATATAACAGGCAATACATTTTCAGAACAAGTTGTTTCACCTATAATTCCTGGCAAAGTTTGAACATCAGTCATGAACTCATCTTTCGCTGCACAATTATTTCTCAAGTAATAATCCAGCCAATTATCTAATAAGGTATAGGTAATTTGTTGTTGCTGTGAACGCGTTATTGTTACCCCACCAAGAGTAGCTGTTTCACCAAAATCACAGAAAAAATCTGTTTGCGCGAAATAACAATGACCTCCACCTAAAATATTAACGAAAGCTTTACATGAAGAAGGTAATCCATTGTACATCGGAATATGATGGTCAATTGGCGGAGTAACGCCGTCTCCACTGCCGGAAAAAACCAATGAAGGTTTGGTTACTGATGCAGCAGATGCAATTGAAGAAACACCATTTGTGCTCGATTCAGCAGGTGCCAATCCAATTAACGTTTTGAAATTTACATTGCCATTTGAGGATAAAGAATCAGCGGCTAAAAAAGCTGATCCTCCTCCCATTGAATGACCCATTAAAGCCGTTTCAGGAGCAACCGCATTGAATAAAACCGAAGAGCCTAACTGTCCTTCATCTTGAATTTTTGTTACTAAATATTGTAAGTCCCATCCAAAATTTTGATGGTCCACAGATAAAGCTGATTCAGTTTTCGGAAATACCAAAATATAACCGAGAGATGTATAATGCTCCCAAATATTTTGATAGGAGCTCCACGCCATTACAAAACCATGCCCAAAAACGATTACTGGAAATTGTCCAGCTGCAGCGGTTGTATTATTTCCAGCAGTTAGAGCAGGATAATATATTTCCGTCGCAATTGATCGGTTAGATCGACTTGCATCAACAAAACTAATTGTAGTATGTCCAATTTGATACTGAGCGTTTAATTGTACAAAACAATTAGATATTAGGAGTAAGAAAAGGTATTTCATCATTTTAAATGCTATTTTTTAGTCTTTTTTATTCAGAAATTGTTCATTCCAAATAAATATAGAAACTAAAAATAAAAAAAGAAATTGAATCCTATTCATTTTGAATAATTTTAGCCAGCCCAACCTTCTCTATCCAAACTTCTAAATTGTATTGCTTCAGCTAGGTGATTTGAGCCAATACTTTCTGAATTTTCAATATCTGCTATTGTGCGTGCAACCTTTAAAATGCGATCATAGGCCCTTGCAGACAATCCCATTCTATCCATTGCAGTTTTCAAAATAGTTCTTCCCGTTTCATCAATTTTACAAAAACTATCTAAATCATTTTGTGTCATTTGAGCATTACAATGCATTCCTGTTCTTTCATTGAATCTTCTTTGTTGAATTTTACGGGTTGCTTCCACCCTTTTACGGATTTCTTTGCTTCCTTCTATTGGAACATCGGTTGTAAGTTCGTCAAATGAAACGGGTGTAACTTCTACATGCAAATCAATTCTATCTAAAAGAGGACCCGAGATTTTATTCAAATAACGTTGAACAATTCCAGGTCCACAGACGCATTGTTTGTCTGGATGATTATAATATCCACACGGACAAGGATTCATTGCAGCTACAAGCATAAAACCAGCAGGATAATCTACCGAGAATTTTGCTCTTGAGATTGTCACACATCGGTCTTCGAGTGGTTGTCGCATAACTTCAAGAACTGTTCGTTTATATTCTGGTAATTCATCTAAGAACAAAACGCCATTATGGGCAAGTGAAATTTCACCAGGTTGCGGATAACCGCCTCCACCGACAAGTGCGACATCAGAAATTGTATGGTGGGGCTTTCGAAAAGGTCGTTGGGTAATTAATCCTTTTTCTCCTTTGATTTTTCCTGCAACACTGTGAATTTTTGTTGTTTCCAGTGCTTCTTCCAAACTCATTGGGGGCAAAATTGTTGAAAGTCGTTTTGCAAGCATCGATTTTCCTGCTCCTGGAGGACCAATCAAAATAACATTGTGTCCGCCAGCTGCAGCAATTTCAAAAGCGCGTTTGATGTTCATTTGTCCTTTAACGTCCTTGAAATCAACTTCAAGTTCTTCGACCATTCGTTCAAATTCGGCCACAATGTTGACAACTGAAGGTTTAATTGTTTCTTCTCCGTTTAGAAACTTGACAACTTCCATTAAGTTATTTACGCCCAAAACATCCAAACCTGCAACAACAGCAGCTTCGTTGGCGTTTTCCATTGGAACAATAATTCCTTTATACCCCTCTTTTTTAGCTTGTAAAGCGATTGGTAAAATTCCTTTCAACGGATTAAGGTTTCCGTCTAAAGAAAGTTCACCGATTAATATATACTCTCCCAATTTATCGATTACGACTTGTTCGCTAACTGCTAAAATGCCAATTGCAATAGGTAAATCAAACACAGAACCTTCTTTTCGAATATCGGCTGGGGCCATGTTTACGGTAATTTCTTTCCCAGGGAATTTTAGGTCATTATTTTTAAATGCAGCTTTTATTCTTTGCTGGCTTTCTTTTACTGCACTATCGGGTAAACCGACAAGAAAAAAATTTACGCCAATTCCAAGATTGACTTCAATTGTAATGGTTGTTGCATCTATACCGAAAACGGTGCTACTGTAGGTTTTTACTAACATAAATGGTTGTGTACTAGGTTAACATTTATATTAAGATAGTGAAATAGTTGAGTAGTATGCAAGTATTTTTGAATATTTTTTTACCCCTATAAAACTGATAGTTTAAAGTTTATAACTGGTATTTCTGTTGAAATAAAATGATTATCGTGCATCTCAGAAATGAAGTAATGAATCTAAAACGATGAGTTTAGAACTGATAGGTTTATTTGAAAAATGCAGTAAACAAAAAAACCGATGTCTTGTGAACATCGGTTTTAATATTTTTGTCAAAACGTTGAAAGTTAACGCTTGTGCATTGGCTCTGAAGATACAGTTAGACTTTTTCTACCTTTACGACGACGCGCCGCTAAAACTCTACGACCATTTTTAGTTGCCATACGACTTCTAAAACCGTGCTTGTTTCTTCTCTTTCTAACTGATGGTTGAAACGTTCTTTTCATGATATATTACTTAATTCTGTTGTCAAAAATTCGGATTGCAAAGATAGCGTAATTTTCAAAAAAACAAACTCTTTCAAATAAAAAAACTAAAAAAGAATAAAAACCCGTTTTTGAGGGTTATTTTTGCAGGATAAAAATTACAGTATATAATGCTTAGACCAAACAAAGATAAATCAAAAAAAGTCAAACTTACCAAAGAAAGCATTCAAAAAGCAAAAGGCATTTTCACTTACTTGAAGCCCTATCGTGGGGCGTATTTAATTGGATGGTTTTTCTTGATTTTATCAACATCTGCTGGATTACTTTTTCCTTTTTTAATGGGTCAATTATTAGGAGGTGGTTCAACAACTGCAACACCAACTTCAGCAGCTGATTCAGTTCAATTAATCAACTTAAAAAACATCAATACAGTAGCTATTGTATTGTTTATTCTATTCGGTGTACAATCTGTATTTTCTTATTTCAGGGTAGTGATTTTCACAAATGTCACTGAGAATGCATTACGTGACATCAGAAAATCAGCATTTGACAAGTTGATTTTTATGCCAATGGATTTTTTCAATCAGAATAAAGTAGGTGAATTAACAAGTCGAATATCGTCTGATATCTCTCAACTTCAAGACACTTTAAAAACAACCGTTGCAGAATTTTTTCGGCAAGTTGTAATTATCGCTGGTGGAATAGTATTTCTGCTGTTCTTATCATGGAAATTAGCCTTAATCATGTTGGCAACCGTTCCAATCATGGCCATTATCGCAGTATTCTTTGGACGTTTTATTCGAAAATTATCCAAAAAAGCACAAGATCAAGCAGCTGAATCCAACTCAATTATTGAAGAATCATTAATGGGAATTGCTAATGTAAAATCATTTACGAATGAAAATTTCATCCTTGGAAAATACGGAAAGGCAATTGAAGAAATTCGTGCATTAAACATAAAAAGTGGTGTTTGGAGAGGATTATTTATATCCTTTATTATCTTTTGTTTGTTTGGCGCAATCGTGTTCATCGTTTGGCAAGGATTATTGATGACACAAGGACCAAATCCTGAATTATCCTCTCAATCTTTCTTCTCATTTGTCATGTACACCATCATGATGGGCGCCTCTATTGGTTCTATTCCCGAACTTTACGCAAGTATTCAAAAATCGATTGGCGCAACGGAGAATTTAATGGACATCATCAATAATCCAAGTGAAAAACAACTCTTAAAAGGAATGTTAAAACCTGCTATTTCGGGAACTGTTGAATTTAAAGAAGCTAGTTTTTCTTATCCTCAAAGAAGTGACATTTCAGTTCTTAACGGAATTTCCTTTGCCGCTAAATCGAATGAAACGATTGCTCTTGTTGGATCATCGGGATCTGGTAAATCGACCATTTCGTCTCTTTTAATGAATTATTACACACTCAATTCGGGGAAAATTCTTTTTGATGGTGTAGATATTCAAGAAATTAATGTCGAATATTTAAGAAGTCAAATGGCAATTGTTCCACAAGAAGTAATTTTATTTGCTGGGACAATTAGAGAAAATATCAGTTTTGGAAAGACAGAAGCAACAGAAGCTGAAATTGTTGAGGCTGCTCAAAAAGCGAATGCCTTGGAATTCATCAATTCATTTCCGGATGGCATAGAAACTCAAGTTGGAGATCGTGGAATTCAATTGTCAGGAGGACAAAAACAGCGTATTGCAATAGCACGGGCTATCATTAAAAATCCAACAATTCTAATATTGGACGAAGCAACATCCGCGCTTGATTCAGAATCAGAAAGACTTGTTCAGGATGCATTGGATAAATTAATGGTCGGTAGAACATCTTTTGTAATAGCGCACCGTTTATCTACAATTAAAAACGCGGATAAAATCTTAGTAATTCAGAATGGAAATATTATTGAAACTGGTACACACGATGAATTAATAAAGTACAAAGGCGTTTATACTAATTTGGTGGAATTGCAGGGAATTGAATTGAGTTGATTCCATTTATAGAAAATGATTAAAGGACCCTTCGACTAACTCAGGGACAGAAAAGGAAATGATTAAACGGGAAAGAAGGACCCTTCGACT
>CANITF010000012.1 GCA_947470515.1 Flavobacteriales bacterium | reverse complement strand
TCAACACCATTGAAGTTAGCAGCTGGAACATAACTAATCGTTCCATTGCCATTATTTGTAACTGTTCCACCACCAGAAATACTAACAATTGCTGTGACACTAGTAGTTGTTCCATCTGGATCAATGTTATTCGCTGTAACATTCGTTATAACTGCAGTTCCATTGTCTTCAGTTGTTGAAGTAAATTCATTCCCTTGACTTGGAGAGTCATTCACTGGAGAAACTGTAATCGTTAAGGTTTGAGTCACGCAAAGAGCAGGTAATGGTAATCCTTGATCACAGATTGTTACTGTAATTATATCTGTTCCATTAAAGTTTGAATTCGGTGTATAGGTATATGTACCATCTGAATTAATAATTATTGAACCATTGCTTGGTCCAGAAACAGGAGTTGTATTAACAACAAGAGTTGTTCCTTCAGGATCTGAATCACCTGCATCTGTCAAATCGCCACCAACAGTTGAATTATCTTCTGTTGTTGCGTTTACATCATTATCTACAACTGGAGAATCATTAACCGGTATAACCGTTATTGTAATTAATGCTTGATTCGAAATAGCACCAGAATTATCCTCAATAGTATAAGGAGTTGATGCAGTTCCATTATAGTTTAACACTGGAGTAAAAGTAATGTCTCCTGTTAACGTATTTAATGTCCAAGTTCCTTGCGCATTTGTAAATGTCGTTTGTTGACCTGGCGTTGTAGGATCTAAATCAATAGTTCCAACAATTACGGTTCCATCGACATCCGTATCATTTGTGTTAATTGAAGGAATTACAACTGCAAGGTCTTCGTTTGTAGAAACTGAATTGTCATTTGCAACTGGAGAATTATTTACATCAACGATCGTCACAGTTGCTGTTTGTGTGCCTGATTCAGTTGCACCATTTCCTCCTGTTACCGATGTAATATCTGCGATAACAGTCTCTGAACCTTCATAAATAATATCATCTGTTGGATCAATTGTTACTGTTCCACTTAAGGAACCTGATGGAATTATTATTGTGACACTTGAAGTAGCATAATCTGCTCCAGATGCAGTTCCTGTATAAGTAATTGTAATGGTTGTTGCTGTGGTTGTTGCAACAGATAATGTAGCTGTTAACGTAGCAACACCAGCTGCATTTTCTGCAATAGAAGCAGTTCCAGAAAGCGTTACCGTTGGAATAGTTTCATCATCTGTGATGGTTACAGTTGCTGTTTGTGTTCCTGATTCAGTTGCACCATTGCCGCCCGTTACCGAAGTAATGTCAGCAACAACCGTTTCAGAACCTTCATAAATAATATCATCTGTTGGATCGATTGTTACTGTTCCACTTAAGGAACCTGCTGGAATTATTATTGTGACACTTGAAGTAGCATAATCTGCTCCAGATGCAGTTCCTGTGTAAGTAATTGTAATGTTTGTTGCTGCGGTTGTTGCAACAGATAACGTAGCTGTTAACGTAGCAACACCAGCTGCATTTTCTGCAATAGAAGCAGTTCCAGAAAGCGTTACCGTTGGAATAGTTTCATCATCTGTGATGGTCACAGTTGCTGTTTGTGTGCCTGATTCAGTTGCACCATTTCCACCAGTTACGGAAGTAATATCTGCAATAACCGTTTCTGAACCTTCATATATAATATCATCCGTTGGATCAATTGTTACTGTTCCAGTTAAGGAACCTGCTGGAATTATTATTGTTACACTTGACGAAGCATAATCTGCTCCAGCTGCAGTTCCTGTGTAAGTAATTGTTACCGTTACAACTGATGTGGCAACATTCGATAACATTGCTGTTAAAGTAGCAACACCTGCTGCGTTTTCTGCAATTGATGTTGTTCCCGTTAAGGTAACTGTCGGTGAATCATTGTCCGTAATTGTTACAATTGCTTGTTGTGAGCCATTCTCGGTAACTCCACTAGCGCTGCTCACTGAAGTAATGTCTACAATCACTGTTTCTGATGCTTCGGAAATTACGTCATCTGTAGGGTCAATTGTTACTGTTCCCGTCAACGAACCTGCTGGAATTGTGATTGTTACACTTGACGCAGCATAATCTGCTCCAACTGTTGTACCCGAATAAGTTAATGTTATAATTGTTGGAGTAGCTGAAACTGCTGATAATGTCGCAGTCAATGTCACTACTCCTACAGCGTTTTCTACAATTGTTGTTGTTCCGCTTAAAGAAACGGTTGGTAAAACACAATCCTCAGTAAACAAAGTTGTTGTAGCCACTTTTGCAATTGGACAACCAGGAACTGTTATCGAATATTGAACAACAACAGTTGTATTACCAGTTCCATTAAATGTGATAATATTACCCGCTAAAGTAGCAGGCCCAGACAATATGGATAAAGTTCCTCCCGCAGGCGAAGGCAAAAGATCCGTTGATGTTCCATTACAATATAATCCACCTGGACTTAAAGTTGGCGTTCCAGAAACCTCAACAGTTGCTGTAGTTGCTCCACAGATATATACAATTGCTGTAGCAAAGGTATAAGTTGGTTCAAAAAAATCGGTTGTTGTTCCATCGCCCATACTTCCTCCAATTCTATGACCTACATAACCGAAGAAATCTTCGCATTTTTTCGCTAGCATAGAAGTATGCCCTCCTGTTTCAACAGCCAAAACTTTATCAGTAATCAAGATTCCATTAGGTATTCCTGGATTAAAATTTCCTGTACCACCTCGTCCTAACATTTGTCCAGCAGCACTGCCCCAGTTATAATTAGTTGAATCAGTAGTTATTATATTTACAGAAGGTGTATTTCTATCATGCTCTTGGGGAGAAATCCAATGTATGTTATTCATGATAGGTCCAACTGTAGAAGTGAACCTTGGTTGCACCCAAACTCTTCTTTCAGTTGTTGTCCAATCGCCAAGTTGGTTTGAAGCATTATTACCTAAAGAATACATGTTACCATCTGCATTCAACACATAATAACTGGCAACATTTCCGGTATTATTCCGCGTTGCCCCAATCATTTTAATAGGATTTACACTTGGCAATGTCATTTGTGTAGCACGGTTAAGGCTACCTTGTGCTGTTCCGTTTGCAAGGTAAGTTTCTGTTCCCCAAGTCCATAAAGTTCCATCTGATTTCAACGCAAACAAGGTGTTTTTTTGACCTCTTAATTGAATAACATTAGATAAAACTGGATTTCCACCAGTACTTTCAGTTACTTGATACCATTGCACTGCTGCAGCAGCACTCAAAACACCAGTTAAACCAGTACCAGTATTTTCACCTTGTTGAGTTATAACCCAAACATTTCCTGTACATGTTACTATCCCTAATGTTTGATTTGTAGAAAACATCATTTTAACATCTGTAGGAGCTACGCCAGCTGGTAAACCTTGCGTATTTCCATTAATTGTTAATTTTTGGAAGGTTGTTGAAGAAGTAATATTTGCATGTAGTATCAGTCCTTCTGCTGACCAAGCATATAAACCATCAGTAGCTAAAACAATACCTTGAGCTGCTGATGAACCGGTAGAACCTAAATGTGCTTTTAAGACATTTCCAGTGAGTGCAGGGAAATTTGCATTATTGATAATCATAGGAGTTAAGATGTCAGCGACACCATCATTGCCCATATCTTGCCCCCAAGTTTTATAATTTCCAGAAGACGTTCGAACCACAGTGCAGTGATATCCAGACAGGAAATTATCATACTCCAAGGTAGTTGCATTTGTATTTGAACCCATACCAAAGTTAAGGTAATCGGTTGAAGAACAGGTTGGTAAAAACCCACATTGTGCATCCACAGCATTGGAATAGAACAACGAACCAGTAAGAAATATCAGACATACTGATAACCCTTTTTTGAATGTTGATTTGTAAAATATCATTAGTAATTATTTTATTAGAGTAGGAAATGAATAACTTTGGATAGCACCTGTCGAATCATAAAAATCAAACATGATGTATGTATTCTTTGAGGCAGAACCTTTAAGGGAATATGTTAATTGGTTTAATCCTGGCGATAAAGTTGTTTTTTCATCCTTCAAAACACCTTGAATAGTTGTATTAACCCCTGCACTCATCATTTTTAAAGATGGTAATTCCATTGTATTACCTGAATAACTTGAATATTCAACTGGCACAGACAAAGTTGCTCCACTCAACTCTTTTCCACCAACTATATCCGTTGAAATAGAAAGGTTTTCAAAATCAAATACAAAACGGAAAGGTGAAACCACAAGTTTAATTCTTTCTGGAATACTTGGGTGAAAACATTCACCAGCATGACTTGTATGAATTGACTCATCAAAGCGCATTGATAAAAAATAGTTTCCTGGTTGATTGAATTTAATATTCTTCAATGAATTCCCATCAACTGATTCAAAAAGTATGGAATCAGTTGAATTTGTTATTGTCCAAATAGTTTGATCAATGAACTCTCTTTTTAATACATTTTCAGGAAGTGTTTCTCCAAAACTTATTTGGTATAAAGTTTCTGAAGAGTTATTTTCTGACTCAATTGTTTGAGCTGAAAGCTGGGTGAATGATCCTAGTAATAGTATACCTAAATTTAAATACTTCATATAATAAGTTGTTTTAAAACAAATTATGCAGAGTTTAGGAGTAGTGCAAAGAAAAAAAGAATTCTAAATTAGATAGCATTTAGTAATATGTGGTTATTAAACTAATTCCAATAAAATTCGGCATAAAAATACACATTAAAATGTATATTAAACAACTGATTGTATTAACAAATACTTCGGTTTTATTATTCAGAGATTAAATAATTCCAGAAATATTAATTTAAGAAATATTAATTTAAGAAATATTAATTTAAGAACATGAAAAAAAAGCGTTTTATATGGAAATAATTGCTCTGAGGGATATTTGAATGATGACTGGGATTTATTTGTTATTCCAATTTGTCATCGTCATTCCCAAGCCAATTGTCGTAAAACCTTTGATAAATTCTGTTGCAATTTTGATGCGTTCAGTTAACGTTTCTTTCTCTTCTGGTGACCATTCGCCTAACACATAATCTACCTGTTGGCCCTTGTTAAACTCACTTCCTACACCAAAACGTAGCCGAGTATATTCCTGAGAATTTAGCGTTGCTTGTATATCCTTTAAACCATTATGTCCGCCATCACTGCCATTGCCTTTCATGCGCAATTTTCCAAAAGGCAATGCCAAATCATCTGTAATAACCAAAATATTTTCTCTTGGAATTTTTTCTGCTTGCATCCAATAATTCACTGCTTTACCAGAAAGATTCATGAAGGTTGTTGGCTTGATCAAAATGATGGTTCTTCCTTTAAATTTCACCTCAGCAACTTCTGCTTGTTTATTCAAAGCAAAAGTTCCTTCACGCTCTTTTGCAAAAGCTTCAACCACTTTAAAACCGATGTTGTGACGCGTTTCGGCGTATTTTAAACCTGGATTCCCAAGACCAATGATTAAGTACTTCATGGTGCAAATATAATTAGAACATGGGATATAGAACTGAGAAGCGAGAGCCGAGAACTGAGACTTGTTCAAAAGAACTAAAACATTCTCAATTCTATACATTAAATTATATAGTATTTTCTGTAAATCAAATCTAGGTTCTCAGCTCTATCAGCTTCAGCGGTCTATGTTCTCTTAAGAACTGAGAATTAATTTGGTATAACGATTACCTTAAATAAAACTATATTGAGAATTTATTGTAGTAGAAGTACTATCAACAGTTATCAAAGGAATACTCATTTCATTTGTTATGAGATTTTGAACAAATTTATCAGAAAAAGCATAAAATGTTTGCATATAATAAGTAGCTGATAACATGTCTACTTTATTTTCTTTGCAAAACTCAATAAAATTCAAATCAAATTGTTTTCGTTCTAAAAAATGAAATTCATGTTCAATATTATTATTCGTAAGGAAATCCTTGCATAGCAAAATATTTGTATTCACTTTTTTCTTTAAAGAACTGTCATCATGTTTTCCTCCAACAAGTAAAATTTTTGCATTAAAACTTTTAGCAAGTACCGCTGCGGATTTTACTATTTGAATACTTTCTTTTTCTAAGTCAATTGTCATTGCAATTGTCTTAATATCTGAATAAATCGTCTTCTCTTGAAGAATTAAGAGAGGGATTTTACTATTTGAAACTACTTTTAAAGCATTGCTTCCAAATAATTTTTGCATTCCTTTTTCACCATGTGTTCCCATTACTATCAATGACGATTCAAGTGTTTTGGAAACCTTGCCTATATCGAGAAGGAAATTACCTTTTATTACTTTTGTAATCACTTTTATCGCACCAAAATCAAAATTATTTTTGAAATCATGAAACTTCTTTTCTGCTAATTGAATCTCATTATCTTTTTCAACTACATGCAACAAAGTAATAGTTAACTTTATTTTTTGACTCATTCCCAAAACATAATCAACTGAACTATGAGCTACTTGTGTAAAATCAATGGGAATTAATATATCGTATTCTTTATTCATGTGACAATTTATTTTTACGTACAAGGATAAAAAATATTTATCAAAACAACGATTAAAAGGAAATTAATATTTCACTTTAGGGTTTATAAATATTAAATCTATGTTCTCTTAAGAGCTGAGAAGCGAGAGCCGAGAACTGAGAACCGAGAACTGAGAACCGAGAGCTGAGATCCGAGAGCTGAGAACTGAGAACTGAGAACTGAGAGCTGAGAACTGAGACTTGTTCCGCCAAACTAAAATAATCTTAATTCTGTACATTAACCTTATATAAAAACCAAAAAAAATTGATTCGTTCTAAAAATCAAATCTAGGCTCACTTCGACAAGCTCAGTGCATCGCTATGTTCTATCAGCGAAGCGGTCTATGTTCTATACTGCGGTCTATGTTCTAATTACACCATATCAAATGCAGTTACAAAAACAGGACCTTTAGAAATAGCTTTTGAATTTGGATTTCTTCTTTCCACGACATCGACAGGATTTACGCCTATGAGTTTATTAAAAAATCCCCAGTTTATTTTTTCTTTAATAGAAATGTAAAGTGGATCTTTTTCATCTATCCACCAAAGCATCAAATTACATTTCTCTTGTGCTAAAATTGACGAAAATAGTTCTTCAAGAAGATTTGGATTATTGTCTCTTGAGAACACAATTTCTGGAACTAAAAAAATATGATTTTTGGGTTTGATAAGCTTATTTAAGAATGGGATAAAAGGAATTATCTTAGTTAATAATCCTCCAAATTTTCCAGGTAAACGGACGATTTCCCAGTTCACTTTTGTTATTCGCGTAAATGCTAAAAGTTCTCCTTTTTCATCTTTTAAAACATAAAAAGGTGCTTTTTTAGCATGCGTTGTAAAGAAATAGGTGTGCTCACCATATTGTTTTTCAACGATTTCTTTAAGCTCATCCCAATCGGACGAAACCTCTACACGAGGGGAATTTTTTGGATAAAACCGACTAAAGCTTTGAGTGGCTAATTGACTAATCACATTGAATCCAAAATTCTCACTCATCCATTTGCTCCGATCGTTTCTTGGATCAATATAAGCATATATGGATTCTACTGGTTCATCTGAATATTTTCCTTCAAAAACCTCATCAAAAAACTGATTTAATTCTCGTTTTAAAAAAGAATTTCCTTTGTCCGTTTTTTTCTTCTTATTCCCAGCCTGAGCAAAAGAATGAAAAGCAAAGTAACGGATATACCAAAACTTATCCCGTTGACAAAAAGTAGCATTTCCGATTACTTTATCTCTGCGTTCCAATGATAAAAACAGCGGATTATCTGCCTCTAAAATTCGTGAAGCGGTATCCAAATGACGGTATTTAGCGCCATTTGTTCCAAGTATCGTATTGTTGAGCAATTCCAATAGTGCTGGAGTTGCTTCTTTCCTAATTTTGAATATCGAACTTAAAGCCATTAAATAGCATTCAAAACAATTGATTCAACATCTGTTGGAGTAATCGCTTGTCTTTCTCCCATTGCTAGCCAGCCTCTTTCAATAAATCTCGTTTTGATAATTTCGGCAATATGATCTGTATCTGCTGAATAATCTGAAATTTTCGTGTGAATTCCCAAAGATTGAAAAAATGCTTCTGTTTTCACAATTGCTTGTTCTGCAATTTCTTGATTACTACCTTCTAAATTCCAAACGCGCTTGCCATATTGCACCAATTTCTCTTTTTTGTTTTCAAACTGATTTTCATATAAGCGAGGAGCAACAATTGCCAATGTCCGCGCATGATCAATCCCATAAATTGCAGTTAATTCATGTCCAATCATGTGGGTTGTCCAATCTGTTGGAACGCCACAACGCAAATTTCCATTCAAAGCATGTGTAGCACACAACATTAAGTTGGAAGCCAATTTATAATTATTTGGATGTTCGATTACTTCTGGACCAATTTCAATTAAAGTTTGAAGTATGGATTCTGCTTGTCTTTCTTGTAAAAGATTAGCTGTTGGGAACGTTAAATATTGCTCCAAAGTGTGCATGAATGCATCTGTAATTCCGTTTGCAATTTGTCTTTTTGGTAAGGTGGCAACCACAGTTGGGTCGCAGACGGAAAATTTTGGAAAGAATAAGGGGCCTCCCATTGTTAACTTTTCTTTCAATTCCTCTCTGCTGATCACAGCGCCAGAGTTTGCTTCTGAACCAGTTGCTGGTAAAGTTAAATATGTTCCAAACGGTAAAGCTTTTGTAAATACTTTCCCTTCTTTTCGTTGCAACACTTCATAAGAATCTCCTTCATAATAAAAAGCGCCTGTCATGAATTTAACACCATCAATTACTGACCCTCCGCCAACTGCAAGTATGAAATCAATGTCTTTTTCAAGCGCTAATTCAACTCCTTTCATCAACGTTGTAAACTGGGGATTTGCTTCAATTCCACCAAACTCAATCACTTCAAAGTCGGTCAAATGCATCAGGATTTTATTTAGAATCCCAGTAGTTTTTATACTTCCTCCGCCATAGGCCAATAGGATTCTTTTCTTATTAGAAAATTCAGTAATTAATTGTGGTAATCGTTCTAATTGGTCTTTTCCAAAAACGATTCTTGTTGGGTTGATAACTTCAAAATTTAGCATATTACGAAGTTATTGAAAATTGCTTTGATTGATGCTTATAAAGCCAAGTGAATGTTATTTATTTTTAGTATTTTCGCTTCCCTTAAATCAGGAGAGGTGGCAGAGTGGTTGAACGCGCACGCCTGGAAAGCGTGTTTACGGCAACGTAACGGGGGTTCGAATCCCCCTCTCTCCGCAAATTCATTTCAATATACCGAATGACATGCAACAACAAATCAAGCTCGCTTGAATTTGTTGTGGAATAAAATGAGGCAATACTTGAGGTACGAAAGGATTGTATTGAAATGAAGTTGTTCAAGGTTCCTCGTTTTGGGGTTCATGAAAATAATCCCCCTCTCTCCGCAATATAATTTGATGAATTAAGCTGAGCAAATAATAAAAAAGAATAAGCTCGCTTAATTCTTTTTTATTTAAAGCGAAGCAATTCTGAAGAATGAAGAATTGGATTCATCGAATTATTATTGTTCAAGGCTCCTCGCTTTGGGGTTCATGAATATAATCCCCCTCTCTCCGCACTAATTAATAAAATTATTCTATCACTCTGTCAACTCCCCACAAATACTCTTCTCTAATTCTTCTACCAATTTCTTCTTATCCACTTCATTCGCCAGCAAAAACATCAATTTGGTCAAAGCTGCTTCTGTGGTTAAGTCCTTCCCACTGATAACACCAATTTTGCTAAAAAACGAACTCGTTTCGTATTTTCCTTGTTGCACTGAACCAGAACTGCATTGTGTAATATTTAATACAATTCCACCGGCTTCAATATAATGGCTGATTAATTTTCTGAACCCATTGTCGCTAGGAGCATTTCCTGCGCCAAATGTTTCCAAAATAAGTGCGTCCGTTAAAGCACGATCAAATAAACTTTTGTAGGCTTCTACAGGAAATCCAGGGTAAATTTTTAATAACCCAACTCGTTGACTCATATTTGGCAAATAAGTCAATTCGCTCAATTTCGTGCGGAATAATTTATCATGGTTGTATTCAATTTTGATCCCTGCTTTTGCTAATTCAGAATAATTCGGGGAACTAAATGCTTCAAATTGATTAGCAGAAATTTTCGAACTTCTGTTTCCACGGTACAAAGAATATTCAAAATAAACTGCTACTTCTTGCACGATAGGTTGACCTTGATCGTCCTTATCGGCCGCAATTTCAATCGCTGTGATTAAATTTTCCTTGCCATCTGTTCGAATTGTTCCAATTGGTAATTGAGAACCTGTGAAAATGACGGGTTTCTTTAATCCTTGCAACATGAAACTCAATGCTGAAGCTGAAAAAGCCATTGTGTCGGAACCATGTAAAATTACAAAACCGTCATATTTTTCATAATTGTCTTTAACCATTTGGGCCATTTGAACCCAATACAACGGATTCATTTCAGAAGAATCAATAGGTTCTTGAAAACTGAACGTTGTCAATTCCACATTTAAACGATGAATTTCTGGAACATGCTTATGAATATGATTGAAATCAAAACTTTTTAACTGTCCAGATTCAGGATCTTTTATCATCCCGATAGTTCCTCCAGTATAAATGATCAGTATTTTTGGTTTTGATGGTGTCATTTCAACTCAATTTAAAAAGTTCTTTCGCAGTCGCAGTTGTAGTGTCCGCAATTACTTTCAAGGTGCATTCTTTCACATCTGCTAATTTTTCTGCAATGTGCAATAAATAAGCGCTTTCATTTCGTTTACCGCGATGTGGAGTTGGTGGCAAGTATGGTGAATCAGTTTCCAAAATCATTTCACTTAAATCGATTTCTTTCAAAACGAGATCCAATTCTGCTTTTTTATAGGTTAAAACACCGCCGATTCCGATTTTGAAATCACCATAATTTTGGATTCTTTTTGCTTGTTCAACCGTTCCTGTAAAGCAATGAAAAACACCTGTTAAACGTTCATCGTTTAATTCATCTACAATTTCAAAAATCTCGTCAAATGCCTCACGCGCATGAATAACAATTGGCAACGTTAATTCTTTCGCCCAAGCAATCTGCATTCTAAAAGCTTCCGCTTGTTGAGCTTGAAAGGTTTTATCCCAATACAAATCCATCCCAATTTCTCCAACCGCATAATTTTTTCGCTCAAACAAATTTTTACGAATAATTTCCAAGTTCGACTCCCAATTTTCATCTACTGAACCTGGGTGTAAACCCATCATAGGGAAACAATTTTGTGGAAATTGCTTGCACAACTCATACATTGGTTCGATTGATTCAAGATCAATGTTTGGGAGCAAAAGGATTTCTACTCCAGCTTTTAAAGCACGTTCAACGACAGCAGTTCTATCTTCATCAAACGATGGTGAGAAAAGGTGTGTATGCGTATCTATAAAAAACATGCTTAATAAAGTGAGATACTCAGTCCAACTTGAACTAAATTCAATTGAGAACTTGAACGATGCGAAAAAAGTCCATTCAAATTATACGATCCATACAAAGCCCAATTTCTCATTCCGATTCGCACATGCGCAGAATAAATTAAGCGATTGATATCTGTATAATCAAAACTCTTGTGGTATATCTTTCCATTCTCACCTGTAGAAATAGTTTTAGAAAATAAGTTTAACTGATAACCAATTCTGCCACCAATATGCACTTTGAAATGTTTCCATCCTTTTGTTCTAAACCGAAATTCTAATGGTACAGAAAATGAATTTCCACCCAAATAGTTCTTATCAAATGTGGAGGTTGTATCCTTGAGTTGATAAGTTGTAAATGAATTTGTTGAATCCGAAACGAATAAATTATTGTGTTGAATTCGAAACAAAGAATGCGTAATTCCGGTTCCAAAAGAAACAGTATTCCCTTTCGTTATTGGAATATCAAATATAATATTGGTGTTTAAACCGATTGAATTCCAATCATTCTTGAAAACTTTTTGATCACCGTTCCATGTGTTATAGGTTAAATCAAAAATCAAACGGTCATATTTGCGCACTTTTTCAGGAATTGCAGGTCGAAGGCCCGTATTGAACCACATGACTCCAGGTCTGAAACGCGAAATCAAATCACCTTCACTCGAATATTGTGAAATTGATTTATTTGCAATCAATAGAATAAATGAAAAAAATAGTACTTTAAGCATGTTCAACTAATTTTTTTTCCCAATTCCAGGCGTCATTAATTGCATCGGCAACAGTAAATTGTGATTTCCAATTTAAAAGTTGATTTGCCTTTTCGGCATTGGCATAAATTTCAATTACATCGCCATTTCTTCGGTCTGCAAATTGCCAATTCAACTTCAATCCAGCAATTTTTTCAAAAAGATGTATAACTTCCAAAATACTCGTTCCTTGTCCAGTTCCAATATTTACAGCCTCTAAACATTCACCATTCTTATTTTCCAGAAAATGTATTGCTTTTACATGTGCTTCTGCTAAATCACACACATGAATATAATCGCGAATACATGTACCGTCTTTAGTAGGATAATCATTTCCAAAAACCAAAAGAGAGTCTTGTTTACCGATTGCAGTTTGCGTTACAAATGGCAATAAATTATTCGGTTTCCCAATTGGAAATTCACCAATCAAACTAGAAGGATGCGCTCCAACTGGATTGAAATAGCGCAAATTGATTATTTTAAAATCTTTGTTACTTTTTTGAACATCAGATAAAATTTGTTCTCCAATGAACTTTGTGTTTCCATAAGGAGAATTTGGTTCACTTTTTGGCGTACTTTCAGAAACTTCTTTTAATCCTTTTGGTTCGCCATAAACAGTACAAGAAGAAGAAAATACAAAATTATGAACGTTGTATTTCAGCGCCAATTCGCATATTGTAACAAGTCCCAAAATATTATTGCGGTAGTATTTAAGCGGTTCAGCAACAGATTCTCCAACTGCCTTATATGCAGCGAAATGAATGATTCCTTTAAAATTATACCGTTCAAAAAGTTCTTCTAAGGCCGATTTATCACACACATCTATTTCATAATAAATTGGGCTTTCTCCAATCAATTCAGTTAAACCGTTGATTACCGATTTTTTTGAATTTCTGAAATCATCCACAATTATAGGATGATATCCAGCTTTGACTAACTCCACAACCGTATGTGAACCAATGTAGCCTGCGCCTCCAGTTATTAATATCGTATTGTCATTTTTCATTCAATCCAAAGGTAACATAAATTGAATAATTATTAATCCTAGTACTTTTTGAATTTAGGATTTATTATAAAATGAACCAAATTGTAAGTTATACGTTTACAAAGTATGAAAATTATAATCCTTAGCATATTGTTACTTGGTATTAATGTATCAATGACTGTTCCTACAAACTTCTCTTTGTCTATTACGATAAATGGTTTTTCGTCTAATGAAGGAAAAGCTTCCGTTGCAATTTATAGAGTTTCGGATGATTTTCCTGGTGCAAAATCACAGTATAAAGGAAAGATTGTTGCAATCGAGAATAAAAAAGCGATTGTAATTTTTGAAAATCTACCTAAAGCAAAATATGCTGCTGCAGTCTATCATGACAAAAATAAAAATGGAATTTTGGATAAAAATATGTTTGGTGTTCCAACAGAGAAATATGGTTTTTCTAATAATGCACGTGAAACATTCAGTGCACCGTCATTTGAAAGTGCAGCGGTTAATCTAGACAAAAATAAGTCAATAGCTATTTTTGTGAAATAGATTCACTTAAATTTTTATAATAATTATAAAGTTCCAACTGAGCATGAAATGGCTTCCCGACTGCCTTTCGATAGACATTTTTTAAATCCTTCCGCACTAGGCGAGATTTTACACTTCCACGCCATTGATAATTAAAAATTGTATCAATTTCAGCTTGCAATTCGCTATTTAGAATTGGGCAAGCAACTTCAATTCGTTTGTCCAAATTACGTTCCATCCAATCTGCACTGCTGATGTAATACGTTGGTTTTTGGTTATTGCAAAAAATCATGAAACGGGCATGCTCCAAATACCTGTCAACAATACTAATAGCTGTAATATTTTCACTTTGACCTTTCACTCCAGGAATAAGGCAACAGATTCCTCGGATAATCATTTCAATTTTCACACCAGCTTGACTTGCTTCATATAATTTTTCGATCATTTTTCGATCTGTCAAATTATTCAATTTCAACCGTATGAAAGAAGGCAATCCATTCTTTGCGTTCTTAATCTCAGTATCAATACATGCCGTAATTTTTCTTCTTGAATTGAATGGAGAAACAAGTAATTGTTTAAACAATCCTCTCTCCATGTTGTTTTCAAGTAACCTAAAGACTTTTTTTACTTCTCTTGAAATGGCTAAATTGGCAGTCAACAATGATAAATCACCATAAACTCGCGCTGTTTTTTCGTTGAAATTTCCAGTACCAACATACGTGATTAATTGCTCTTGTCGGTTACTGATTCGAGCAATTTGTAGAAGCTTTGAATGAACTTTTAAATCTTGTAAACCATAGATAACCCGTGCGCCGCTTTCTTTTAATCTGTTCGACCAATACATGTTGTTTTCTTCATCAAATCGAGCTTGTAATTCTAAAACTACGGTGACATTTTTACCATTGTAAATAGCAGCCATCAAGGCATTCATTACTTGTGAATTTCTTGCTACCCGATAAACATTCATTTTTATCGAAACAACTTTTGGATCAATTGCAGCTTCTCGTAAAAGATCTACCACATAATCAAACTTTTGATAGGGAAAATGAAGCAATACATCTTGCAGTAAAATTGTTTTAATCAAGCTTCGTTTATTCTCTAGCTGAGGATGAGCCAAAGGTCTTTGTTTATCATATAAAAATTCTGGTTTTTCAAATGATGGAAATGAACTGAAGTCTTTGAAATTATGGTATTTCCCTCCGGGAATTGTATTGACGCCAAATTTCAGATTCAACGAATTTAGTAAGTGGTCTAACAAATCTTTTGGCATTCTCTCGTCATAAACGAACCGAACAGGCTTGCCTTTTTTTCGTTGTTTTAAGCTTTTTTCAATTTTATCAAAAAATGAAACTGAAATATCATCGTCTAAATCTAATTCTGCATCTCGCGTAAATTTAAACGTGTACGCTTCAATTGTATCAGATGGGAAAATCTGAAAGATATCTTTTAAATTTAAGCGAATAATATCATCCAACAGAATTACGAATTCATTCGTCCCCTCTTTCATTCTATAAAATCTCGGGAATTCAGATGGAATTTGGATCAGTGCAAATTTCACCTTTTGAAAATCTTCAGAAATCATTCTAATTGCCAAATAAATACTAGAATCTTTTAGTCTTGGGAAAGGCGTTTTTTTGTCTAATATGATTGGAATAATCGAGTGTTTTAATTCTTGGTTGAAATAAGTGGATAGTTCAATTAGTTTGTTTTGGTCTGTAGTCGCATCATCAATGTGAAAAATATGTTGCTCTGCCAATTCATTCTTTATCTCTAAATACGTTTTTTCGAATTTGATCTGTTGCTTTAAAACAGTTTTACGGATTTCATTATACAATTCATTTGGAGTTCCTTCAAAGCCATCAATTCGTTTCTTATTGACACCTATCATTCTTCGAATATTTGCCACACGAACACGAAAGAATTCATCCAAATTGTTTGAATAAATACCTAAAAAATGCATTCTTTCAATTAATGGGACTTTATCATCCATGGCTTCTTGCAGCACTCTTTCATTAAATGCTAGCCAACTCAGTTCACGATTAATCAATTCCATTTAACAAAGTTCATTATTTTAAAAGATAACATATGAACTCAATGTTAAATATTTATGAATAAAAAAGGGCCGCATCAATCGAGCGGCCCAGTTAAGAACAGTTGAAATTCTTATATTTTCATTCCTTTTACAACACGGTCTTTCCGTTTTGTTTTCTGAAGCTTTTTCAAAACAACCATTAGGTATGCATTACCACTTGATGAATTTGCGTAAT
Source organism: Flavobacteriales bacterium (assembly GCA_947470515.1). GTDB lineage: Bacteria > Bacteroidota > Bacteroidia > Flavobacteriales_D > Crocinitomicaceae > M0103. The sequence continues at coordinate 59,960 of CANITF010000012.1, read as the reverse complement.
ATGTTTCGTTTCCATACGTCAATTTACCCCCTTTTTCTTGTGTCCAATCAGCTACTAAATAATATTTTCCAGAAGATTGATTTGGTCTAACAGCAAAAGAAATATTTTTACCAACTCCTACTTCAAAACGCAACATTAACTCACCATTTGGTCCAAAGCCATCGAAAACACATTTTGTATTGACAGGAATAATGATTCGATCTGATTCTTTATTTGAATTTACAACTAAAGATCCATCGTCTCCAGTTCCTTGATTACCAGAAGACGTACTGTTTTCAAAAATAATTGTTGCAGAAGTAAAGAATTGTACTTGTCTCAACTTCTTCTCATTATCTAGACTAAATTCATCTTTAATTTCATTTGTGTAAGGTACCTTAACCCCACAACTAACAAGTATAATTCCAACGATAAATAAAAGTGCGTATTTCATGTTTTCTAATTTTTGACAAATATAGTTAAAGCCGAACAAAAACAATGCCTAATGAAAATTCAAAATTACAGGGAATAACTGTTTCTTCAAAATAATACCTTTAACTTTACTTTTTTATTTAAAAGCATGAAAATCAAAGTAGCCGTATTTACATTTAATCAATTCCAAGAAAACACCTATATTCTAAGTGACGAAGCGAATAACTGTGTCATCATTGATCCAGGTTGTTATGAGCGAAATGAGCAACAGCAATTGCTTCAATTTATTGCAGATAATAAACTGGCGCCATTAGCTTTGTTGAATACGCATGCACACATTGACCATATTTTAGGAAATTCTTTTGTATTGCGAAACTTTGATATTGACCATTATTTACACATTGAAGATTTAACAACATTGCGTGCCGTTGAAAGTTATGCGCATGTTTATGGTTTTCAAGGTTATGAAATATCGCCTGAACCGAGTCATATAATTCAAGGAGGAGAAACTTTACAATTCGGAGATATACAATTAAATGTCTTTTTTACACCAGGTCATGCTCCGGGTCATGCTGTTTTTTATAATGCTGAAAATAAATTTGTAATCAATGGTGATGTATTGTTCAACGGAAGCTTTGGACGTGTTGATTTACCGGGAGGTGATATAGAAATATTAAAAAAATCGATTCACGAAATCATGTTTCAATTACCGGAAGAAACGGTTGTGTATTGTGGTCATGGTCCTTCAACAACAATCGGAAAAGAAAAGCGTTCTAATTACATTTTAAATTTCTAATTGTTTCATGCGAATAGGTATCAACACGCGTTTTTTGCTTTCTTCAAAAATGGAGGGTTTTGGCTGGTACACGTTTGAAATAACTAAACGGTTGGTACTAAATCATCCTGAACATGAATTTGTATTCTTCTTCGATAGAGCGTATGATGAGAAATTTATCTTTGCGAAAAACGTAACTCCTATTGTTCTATCGCCGCCGGCAAGACATCCTTTACTTTTTATTTATTGGTTCGAATTCGCACTGAAAAAAGGATTGAAAAAGCAAAAAATAGATGTTTTCTTTTCTCCAGATGGCTATTTGTCACTTGGGTCAAAAGTACAGCAAATCGCTATAATACACGATATCAATTTCGAGCATTATCCAGAAGATATTCCTTTCACACCGCGCATTTATTTACGACACTATTTTCCTAAGTTCGCGAAAAAAGCAACGAAAATTATCACTGTTTCAGAAGCCAGTAAAATTGATATTGCAACAACTTATAAAATTGATGCTGATAAAATTCGGGTAGCTTGGAACGGTGCATCGGAGCATTTTAAGCCAGTTGATGATGAAACAAAACGAGCAATTTTAAATTACTATAGTGATGGGAAACCTTATTTCCTTTTTGTTGGCGCAATTCACCCACGTAAAAACGTTAAACGATTAATTGAAGCATTTATACACTTCAAAAAATCCTCACAATCAGATATTCAATTGGTGATTGTTGGAGAATCACTTTGGAAAAACAAATCATTGAATATTTCCATTTCGGATGACATATCATCACACATACATTTCACAGGACATTTACCAATTGAGGAATTAGCAAAAGTTATGGGTTCAGCATTTGCTTTTACGTATGTTCCTTATTTTGAAGGATTCGGAATTCCGTTAGTTGAAGCAATGAAATGTGGTATTCCTATTTTATCCGGTGATAAAACATCTCTTCCTGAAGTTGCAGGGAATGCAGCGTTGTATTGCGACCCATTTGATGTAAATGATATCGCCCTGAAAATGCAAGAAATTTCAACTTCAGAAAGTTTACGAGAAAATCTAAAACAAAATGGTCTTGAAAGAAGTGAATTATTTAGTTGGGATAAGTCAGCAGAAATCGTTTGGGAAGAAATTTCAACTATTTCTTCAAATAATTAACCATAATAAGGCGAGATCATCAGATAAACGACAACACCAGAAACCGCAACAAACATCCAAATAGGAAAAGCGATTCTCGTAAATTTCTTGTGTTTTACAAAATTCCCTTGCCATGCAAATAAATAGGTAAAAAGCACTAAAGGAATTACTGCAATACTCAAAAGAATATGAGAAATTAATAATACATAATAAAAATAAGCCATTGCACCAATCTTCTCTTTTTCAAGAATATCTAACTTATCATTATGATTTGAATCTCCATATATTGTTGAATCCGATGTCATATGGTAAGCAACATAAAGAACTAGAAACAGCAAAGAAAGTAATAACGCAAAACGAATTAATCCTCGGTGTAATTCACGTTTATCTTTTTTAATTGCCATCAGTGCTCCAATTAAAACAACTGCTGTAACTCCATTAATCGTGGCATAAACTGATGGTAAAATTGAAAAATCAAATCCCTCAATTTTCACTTTAAATAATATAGCTACTACAACTGGGATTACAATCGACAGTGCAATAATTAATTTTTTAGCTTGTTTTGCTTTATTTGGATCCAATAATGTTGTATTCATATTTTAATAATTTACGTAAATCTACTTCTAATTTTTCAACTTGTTTAAAGTCTGTTCCTAAATATACACCTCTCACATAACCTTCTTTGTCCACCAATGTAAATGCACCAGAATGCGCATAACCTCCGTCAGCCTCATCATCACGACCAGCGAAAATCATAAAATTCTCGATACCTAATTGATGTGTTTCCTCTTCTTTTCCCGCAAAAAACTGCCAATTCGAAGCTGTGATTTTATGGTGATTTTTATACCTTTTTAGTTGTGAAGGTGTATCATGGTTCGGATTTATTGAAATTGACATGAATTGAAGATGCTCTTTAAGATCTTCAGTTGAAGCATTCAATTTCTTCATATTTCCCGTCATTTTAGGACAAATTGAAGGACAAGTTGTAAAAAAGAAATCTGCGATCCATATTTTACCCTTCATATCTGTTGACTTCACGACAAGAGAATCTTCATTTCTAAAATAGAAAAAAGGAATTTTTGGGTAGATTGTATCTACAACCTCTTTACCGTCTACCAACTTATATTCCAAATCAAAATTACCAACAATTGGCAAAACACGTTGTTTTTTTTCTTCTGAGTTACAAGATATCAAGCATACAAAACCGATGAAAAATACAATTCGCTTCATTTCGATTAAAACAAAATTATTGCTGAATTGTTTTCTTGGCTGCTGCTTTGTCGTATTGTTTTTGCAACAAAGCAATATGTTCTTTCATTCTTCGAATCATACCTTCCGTTTTACCAGACAGCACCATTCTTAAATGATTTTGTTTATCCAGTAATAATATCAATTCTTGAAATGCTTCGCCACCATAATATTCATCTCCTTTTTGTAAAAGAGATTTATTATTGCTTTTGAAATCATAAATATCCCTAGCATTTCCTTTGGCAATCATCCAAATATCAGGGTTATAGCCTTCCACATTATCTTTCATGAATTGAGAAAGAATTGACAGATCCTTTAATGGTTTTCCTTGTCCATCCGTAGCAAAAGAAATAATCCGAACACGCTTCATGATTTTCTTATTATTTTTTCTGATGTATTGATAAATTGCTTGATCTAATTGCCAAAATGCAACAGCACAGCTATCTGGACATCTTTCTTGAATCGTAGAAATTAAAACAATATCCCCTTCAAAATCTTTTGAAGAAAAATTTTTGCCTCTTGAATCAGTAAACTTATAGTTTATTGCAGGGCCAAAATCATCTAATGTTTTGAACTTATGCTCACAACCTTTAGATGAAATAAATATCAATAAAGAAGCCGGTCCGAATAAAAGTAAAAATGCAAATATTACTTTTCGTCGACCGGCCAAATTTTTACTAGCCATATTTGCTATTTTTTAGACAACATTTAGCGTCCATGCTGAATTTACAGCAAGCGCCTCAACAATCAGGATATAAATCAGATATAAGATAAAAATGAAATAAGGAACTAAAATCATATATTTCAAGGATTTCTTTTCATCTCCTAAGTGCATAAAAATCAAAACAATATAAGCGGCTTTAATTAAAGTAAGTCCAATAAAAAACCATTTAATTGCTTGCCAATAATCAGAAGATTGTTTTATTTGAGAGCCTAAGACTACTTCTAACGCAGTTATAGCCGTAAGTAAAGCCGTTACTTTCCAAATTTTTGTTCTAATAGCCTTTCCGTGCTCCTCACTATGGTGAATATCTAAGGAATATTCTATAATATCGTCTCTTTCCATGATCGAGAATGTTTTAAATTAATTAAACTAAATAGAAGAATGTGAATACAAAAACCCATACTAAATCGACAAAGTGCCAATAAAGTCCAGTTTTCTCAATCATTTCATAATGACCTCTCTTATGATAAGTTCCTGAAATAACACCCATAAGAATAATGATATTTATAATTACTCCTGAGAATACGTGGAAACCGTGGAAACCTGTAATAAAGAAAAAGAATTGTCCGTATTGTTGAGGGCCATATTCATTTTGCTGCAAGTCAGCTCCATAAACAACACGATTAGGAGTGCCACTATTTATAGCCTCGTAATACATATCGCATGCTTTAGATTCAGGTATTACATCACCAACCTTGTGCGTACCACCGTCTTTTTTAACAACTAATGTCATTCCATGGTCAGCTTTTTTATTCACTTTTGCCTTAGAACCGTCATGTAAAGTAATAATTCCATTTTCTACATTTCCAGCTACAACAGCATGATGAAATTCATGTAAAAGATCTTCAGTTATAACATCACCTTTTTTGTGGTGTTTTCCTGCTTCTAAAACTTTAAAATTTTCAATCTCCCCAAAATGACCTTTAACAATTGCTTGAGAGCCATCTGTTAATTCAACTTTACCAAATTCAGAACCGTGTATAAAGTGACTCCATTCCCATGCTTGAGAACCAACAAAGAAAAATCCACCAATAATGGTTGCAATTAACCATTTTGTAACACCTTTTCTGTCCATTCTATGTCCAGCTTCTACGGCTAAAACCATCGTTACAGAGGATACAATAAGGATAAATGTCATCAATGCTACGTATAACAAAGGATATCCGTGACCAAGAAATGGCATCGAATTAAAAGTTTCTTCACCGATAGGCCATGCATCAAGACATGCATGTCTTGTAAATCCGTATGCAACAAGTAGTCCGCTAAATGTCAGGGCATCTGACACTAAGAAAAACCACATCATCATCTTACCATAACTCGTACTAAACGGAGAAATCTTTCCTCCCCAAAGTGCACTTGAGTCAATTTCTTTAGAAGCGTGTCCAGCCATTACAACAATTTTTTCTGCAAGTTTAATGAATAAAAAGTAAAAAAAGCAACAAATAAATCCATAATAATCCTAAAAAATGCCAGAAAATAGCACCAACCTTTAGGCGTAGATGGTCTTCCGAGCTAAAACGCCCTGAAAATGAAGCAATTGTCATTTTTGACATATAAATTAAAGTAACTAAAATATGTAGCAAATGCAGAAAGGTAATTAGGTATAAATATGTTGTACCTGTATCTGCGGTTTCCATCGCTTTAATTTGAAGATATTTTGAAAGTTTTTTTCCATTATATAACAAATCTCTTTTCTTGTATTGTAATTCTTTTCCTTTGAAATAGATATGAAAATCTTTTCCAATCTCACCTTTAGCGAAGAAATCACCTCTGCCATCTCGAACATTAATTGCAAGGGATTGTAATCTTAATTGATCAACATACTGTATTTCTTGACCATCAGATTTACATAATTTACCATTTATTAAAGCAAGCGGTTGGCTTTCATAATACAAAATAAAGTTTGAACCATAGTTAGAAACTTGCATTGATTTATTTCTCGTTACGTTCAAAAATTGACTCATGAAATCTTGGTAAGACTTCATTTCTGGTTCAGTTAAATCTTTGCCATTAACAATAAAACGATTTCCATCAACTTCAATAAAATCACCTTTATACTTCACTTCATAATAATCACCATATTTGCCATCAGTAACAATAATGTGATTATTCACAGCATGAATTCCATTATTAGCAAGTTGTTTATACCCTTGAAATTGAAAATAGACGAATCCGATACCCCCTAATAATGTCAGGGTAACAAATAGCTTCAACATTTTTTGATTTCCTTTTTTGACAAAGCGAATTGCCAATTGTAAAAAAACACTACTTAAAATAATCACAGCTGTGCTAATAAAAAATGCTTTTGGTAATGGGTACTTCATCCAAAACGTATCTCCCATTGAAACAATATAGGCAGAAGTAAACCCGCCAAACATCATAACGACACTAAACATTCCGACGTAAACAAGGTTCTTTTTTGTTTTTTCACGAATTTCTGGACTCAACTCTTGGCTAAAATCTCTTTTCATAATTAATTTATTTTGGAATTATTCCTTCGGCTTTGTCAAAGACATATAAAAATTGAATAACTGGTAAAAAGATAAAAGAAGCAAACATTAATTTTCTTGCGTCTTTAGTATCACATGTGATGAAAAGTTTATAGGAATACAAAAAGAATATTCCGCTGGCAATTGTGCCGATGATTAAAGTGGTTATCCCTGTCCAACCCAATAACCATGGAAGTAAACTAAACGGAATTAAAGCAAGGGAATACAACATTATTTGAGATGCAGATTCTTTTGATCTTCCAGTTTTAGAAGGAAGAAGGGAAAACCCTCCAGCCTTGTAATCATCGTATAGTACCCAAGCGATGGCCCAGAAATGTGGGAACTGCCAAATGAATTGCACAAAAAACAAAACTCCAGGAAGCAATCCAAACTCATTTGTAGCAGCAATTGCTCCCAACATTGGCGGAATAGCTCCAGGCACAGCCCCAACCAATACTGCCCATGGTGTAACCCTTTTTAAAGGCGTGTAAATAAAAACATATGAAACAAAAGCAAAAAGACCCAAAAGTGCTGAATTCAAGTTGATTAAATAAAGCAAATACGTCCCAATAATTAAACAAAATAGAACAATGGAATTAGCCTCTGTCAAAGACATTAATCCAGTTGGAATTGGGCGCCCTTCAGTTCTCTTCATTAGTTTATCTAAGTCTCTTTCCCAAATTTGATTGGAACCATTTGAGGCCGCTGTAACTAGCGTACCTCCTATCAAGAGATAACAAATGTGAAGACCATTTGTTCCATCGGCAAAAAGATATCCTGATAATGCAGATAATACAACTAATGAAGCCAATCTAAACTTAGTAAATACAATATAAATTTGTATTTTCTTACCGATTGACATATTGTTTACTTGTACCTCCATAGACTGAATTGCGGCACAAATGTAATGATTTATATACGGTTGAATAAGATTAATTCGATATTCCTTAAAAGATTAATGTTTCAAAAGATCTCTTTGGAAGGATTGTCTTATTTCTCAATAATTTAATCATAAAAAAAAGGAACCGAAGTTCCTTTTTAATAATTCATATTGCACTATTTTAGATAATAAGCATTGCATCACCGTAAGAATAAAATTTGTATTTATTCTCAACAGCTTGTTTGTATGCTTCAATCATTAAATCGTGTCCACAAAAAGCAGAAATCATCATTAATAAAGTAGAAAGCGGTGTATGGAAATTTGTAACCATGCAATTCGCAATACTAAAATCATAAGGAGGGAAAATAAATTTATTCGTCCATCCGTCGTATGGTTTCAATAAACCATCTGTCGAAACAGAAGATTCAATTGAACGCATTGCAGTTGTACCAATCGCACAAATACGTTTTTTCTTCAATTTCCCTTCGTTTACAATTTTCACACATTTCTCATTCACAATCACTTGTTCTGAGTCCATTTTATGTTTTGTAAGATCCTCAACTTCTACAGATCTGAATGTTCCTAGACCAACGTGAAGTGTAACTTCGGCGAAATTTATTCCTTTTAATTCCAAACGTTTCAATAACTGTCGAGAGAAATGTAATCCAGCAGTTGGAGCAGCGACAGCGCCTTCCTCTTTAGCATAGATTGTTTGGTAACGGTCTTCATCCGATGCTTCAACTGCTCTTTTAATATATTTTGGAAGCGGTGTTTCTCCTAGTTCAGTGATTTTCGCCTTAAATTCTTCATACGGGCCATCGAAAAGGAAACGTAATGTTCTACCTCTTGAAGTTGTATTATCAATAACCTCAGCAACTAAAGAATCGTCATCTCCGAAATATAATTTATTTCCGATACGAATCTTTCTAGCTGGATCAACTAAAACATCCCACAATAAACTTTCACGGTTCAATTCTCTCAGCAAGAAAACTTCGATTTTCGCTCCTGTTTTTTCTTTATTACCATACATTCGTGCCGGAAAAACTTTGGTGTTATTCATAATCATCACATCTCCTTCAGAGAAATAATTGATAATATCTTTGAAAAACTTGTGTTCGATAGTTCCTTTTTCACGGTTGATAACCATCATTTTGGCTTCATCACGGTGTTCACTTGGATATTCAGCAATTAATTCGTCTGGAAGATCAAAACTGAAATCTGAAAGTTTCATTTTACTCATAGGGCAATTTTTAATTTCCTTTAATGAAAAGGAGCGCAAAGATACAACATTTTAAAGCCGATGTCAAGTGGTTTCTGTTTGAGGTCCTCGGATTTTTAAAATCCAATCATCAACAGTTCGCGCATTTTCGATTGAAGAGTCACCAGATTGGGTTCTGCGTAAAGCAATTAGCGTTCCGCCAGATTCAACTATTTTCCCGAAATCATGCGCTATTGAACGAATATAAGTTCCTTTAGAACAGGAGATTTCAAAATCTATTTCTGGAAAACGCTCTGATGAAATTTTAAAATCAACAATTTCAATTGTGTTTGATTTTAATTCAAATTCTTTCCCTGCTCTCGCTAAATCATACGCTCTTTTCCCATCAACTTGTTTTGCCGAGAAAATTGGTGGTACTTGTTGAATAACGCCAATAAAAGATTTTCGAGTAGTTTCAAGTAATTCTGGTGTAATATGATACGTTGGAAATTCCTCATTGAATTCATTTTCCAAATCATACGAAACAGTTGTTTTTCCCAAAAGAATAGTACCTGTATAGGTTTTCATCCCACCCATTATTTGGTCTATTTTCTTCGTGTGTTTTCCTGTACAAAGGATTAACAAACCAGTAGCCAACGGATCTAATGTCCCTGCATGCCCAACCTTAATGTTTTTTACATTCAACGCTTGTTTCAGATTCCAACGGATTTTATTGACCACATCAAAAGATGTCCAACCAAGTGGTTTATCAACTAGAATTGTTTCTCCTTCGATAAAATTCATTTATTGAAGAGAAAAATAAGTGATTAAAATAATTCCAACCACAATTCTGTACCAACCCCAAATTTTGAAGCCGTATTTTTCAAGAATTCCAATAAAGAGTTTAATAGCTAATGCAGCAACAATAAATGCTATGATGTTTCCAATAATGAAATTACTTATGTTTTGGCTTGAGGAAAGAATCATTTCATATCCTTTTTGGGAAATTGACTGATAAACTTCATAGGTTTTTCCTAGGAAATCAACTTTTAAAGGTGTCATAGATTTTTGCTGTGCAATTGTTGGTTCCAAATTCCAATCCTTCAGAAAAACGGAATACATTGTAACAGCCAGCATTGTTGGAACGGCTAAGAAAAAACTGAACTCAGCTGCTAGTTTGCGACTTAATCCTTGTTGCATTCCACCAATGATCGATGCGGCTGATCTACTTGTTCCTGGCATCATTGCCAAACATTGCCAAAAACCAATGGTTATTGCTTTACCAATACTGATATTTTCTTCTTTTTTGATTGTAGGATTTTTGAAAAGGCTGTCAACAAATAATAAAATAACACCACCTACGATTAAAACTATTGCAATTGGAATTGGACTTTCTAAAATGGCTTCAATCTTATCATCAAATAATTTCCCTAGAATCAATGCTGGAATAACAGCTAGCGCTAATTTGATATAAAAATTAAACGATTTAAAATTGAAGAATTTTTTCCAGTACAATGCAACCACAGATAAAATTGCACCAAATTGAATGGATACTTGAAACATTTTGACAAACTCATCATCTTGGGTTCCATAAATTGAACTTGCGAAAATCATGTGAGCCGTTGAAGAAATTGGCAAAAACTCTGTAAGGCCTTCAATAATCGAAAGAATGAGGGCTTGAATTAAGTCCATAAGAAAAAGTAATTAGTCTTTTTTGACTTTATTTTTTTTCATGATTGCATATAGGATAACGATGTATCCTGCAACAATTAACATTGGCGCAATCGTAATGCGTCTCATACTAAACAATTCAGACTCATTGAATTCATTAGCTTCAGTAGCTGCTCCACCAATCATTAATAAAAAACCTAGAATATTGATCGCTAAACCAATTAATAATAACTTATAATTTTCCGGTTGAAACCCGAATTGTGACTTTTTGTCCTCCATGAGCCAAATTTAATATAAATCATCCAATTTGGTGCGCAAATATTTGTTAAGAGCAAACCAAGTTGAAACAAATGTGATAACAATTCCTATTACTATTAGTGAACCTGCCAATAAACTAAAGGTGATTAATGAATAACTTATTTCGATAGAATCTAAAATATTATTCATCGCATAAAATAAGGTCATTAGCAATGCTAGACCAATAACGGCTGAAACTGTTCCTTGAAAAATCGATTGAACTAAAAATGGTTTCCGAATATGAGAGGACGTAGCTCCAACGAGTTGCATTGTTTTGATTGTAAAGCGCTTGGAATATAATGCCATTCTAATCGTGTTATTGATCATTGCCACAGCAATTACTATCAATAATAAAGCAACAGATAAAAACAGAAAAACAAATTGTTTGAACCCTAAATTTACGGATTCAACACTTGCTTTATCATAATTTACCTCATCTATTTGATCTGGATAAGCTTTTAATAGATCTTGTTTAATTTTTTCCATGCCAGATTTCGTTGCAAATTCAGCTTTTGGTTTGAATCCAATTGTTGACGGTAATGGGTTTTCTCCTTCAAAAATGGATAGAATTTGATCCGCATTTTGATCCGTTCCACTAAATTCTTCAATTGCTCTTTCAGGTGAAACAAAATAAACTTCACTAAATTGACTCCATGTTTTTAGTTCTTGTTCAATTTGTTTAATGTCAGCATCATTTAGTTCTGGTTTAAAAAATAAATCTCCTTGTAAACTTTCTTTTGCTTGTTTTTGTACATTGTCTAAGCCGAAAACTCCTCCTAAAACGAGGCCAATCATAAACAAAACCAAGGAAATCCCTACAACTGTAGAAACATAACTAGCACGAACGCCACGTTTACTGTATTTATCTGAATTTAAACTCATCGGTTACGAAGTTAGAAATAATTCTAATGAAAGAAAAAGAGTAGTCTAGAATTTAGAAAAAGACAATTGTTAATAACTGAAAAAGCAGTATTTAAAAACTGTCAAGATTGATCTGACAATTTGTATTTTTTACCAAAAAAAGTTAAAATAAAAATAAACTGTAATTTTTTGAAACGTTTACCGTTAAAGAGATATAGCAATTGCTAAGATTTAAAAATCGAAAAGTTGGCACACAATTTGAAATTGCTTAAATCGAAGTAAAAGTTAGTTTTCATAAGTAGTAGTAGTTTAGGTTTTGAGAGGGGGAAATGCCAATTTCCTCCTTTCATGTTTTATAGCCCAACCGAATCTCAATTAGTACATTATCTTAGTTATATTCCACTGTTTTATGGATTTTTTGATGTACTTTTGCTCTCCATAATCACAAAAATTGGATTATATCAAAGTCAAATACATTTATGAAGAACATACGCAATTTTTGCATCATCGCTCATATTGACCATGGAAAAAGCACCTTAGCTGATAGATTATTACAGGCAACTGGAACTATTTCTGACCGTGATATGCAAAGTCAGGCACTAGATGATATGGATTTGGAGCGTGAACGAGGAATCACAATTAAAAGTCATGCTATCCAGATGAATTATAAATTCGAAGGACAAGATTATGTTTTAAATTTAATTGACACTCCTGGACACGTTGATTTTTCATACGAAGTTTCACGTTCAATTGCGGCATGTGAAGGCGCTTTATTAATTGTAGATGCATCTCAGGGAATCGAAGCGCAAACAATTTCAAACTTATATTTAGCCTTAGAACACAATTTAGAAATTATTCCAATATTGAATAAAATGGACCTTCCAGGGGCTATGCCAGAGGAAGTCTCAGATCAAATAATGGAACTTATTGGTTGTGATTTAGAGGATATTATTCAGGCTTCAGGAAAAACTGGACTTGGTGTTGATGCAATCTTGAGTGCAGTAATTAATCGTGTTCCAGCTCCAACAGGTGATGAAAATGCGCCTTTACAAGCGATGATTTTTGATTCTGTTTTCAATCCTTTCAGAGGAATTATTGCTTATTTCAGAATTAGAAATGGTGTCATTAAAAAGGGTGAGAAAATTAAATTCTTCAATACAGGTCGTTCTTATAATGCAGATGAAATTGGGATTTTAAAAATGACTTTAAGTCCTAAAAACGAAGTTAGAGCAGGAGATGTTGGATATATAATTTCTGGAATTAAACAAGCCAATGAAGTTAAGGTTGGAGATACGATTACCACTTTTGCCAACCCTTGCGAAACAGCAATTAAAGGATTTGAAAATGTGAAACCAATGGTCTTTGCAGGAATCTATCCTGTCGACACTGAAGATTATGAAGAATTGCGTTATTCAATGGAGAAATTGCAATTAAATGATTCTTCTTTGGTTTTCGAACCTGAATCTTCTGCAGCTTTAGGCTTTGGATTTAGATGTGGATTCTTAGGAATGTTGCACATGGAAATTATTCAAGAGCGATTGGAAAGAGAATTCAACATGACAGTAATTACTACTGTTCCGAACGTTTCTTACAATGCGTACATGCGAAAAGACCCAACGGTTGCAATTATTGTTAATAATCCTTCTGATTTGCCTGATCCTTCAGGAATGGAAAGAATTGAAGAACCTTATATTAAAGCACAAGTTATTACGAAATCCGAATATGTTGGTCAGATAATGACCTTGTGTATTGAAAAAAGAGGGGAACTTCAAAATCAAGTTTATTTAACGCAAGATCGTGTTGAAATAACTTTTGAAATGCCATTAGCAGAAATTGTATTTGATTTTTACGATCGTTTGAAATCTGTTTCTAGAGGTTATGCTTCGTTTGATTATCATCCAATTGGCTATAAGCAATCCGATTTAATTCGAATGGATTTGTTGTTGAACAGTGAATGTGTTGATGCATTATCTGCATTAGTGCACAGAAGCAATGCATATGATTTAGGAAAAAGAATTTGTTTAAAATTAAAGGAATTAATTCCAAGACAACAATTCGAAATTCCAATTCAAGCGGCAATTGGAGCGAAAGTTATTGCGCGTGAAACAATCAAAGCTTTGAGAAAAGATGTTACCGCAAAATGTTATGGTGGTGATATTTCCCGTAAACGTAAATTACTTGAAAAGCAAAAAGAAGGTAAAAAGAGAATGCGTCAAATCGGAAGAGTAGAAATTCCTCAAGAAGCATTCATGGCAGTATTGAAATTGAATGATTAAACGAAATAATATCCCAAAAAAAATCCCCGATTAAAATTTAATCGGGGATTTTTTTATTCACTATCATCGTCTTCGCCATCATCAGCATCTGGCTTATCGTAATCTTCTTCTTCATCTGTGTCAGCGTCAGCATCCAAGTCATCATCTTTGAGGTCATCAACTTTGTCCAAATCGTCTTCGAAGTCGTCTTCTTCTTCATCGTCTGAGGCGGCAACAACTTTCGGACTAATTTTATTGATTTTAACCAAATAAATAACCTCATCTGTTTCCCAAATCAGAGCATCTAATACTTCGCCCGTTGGGATTTTAATAGTCGTTAAATGGTTGATGTAACCGTCTGGAAAATCCCTTAGGATTTGCTTCTTTTGTTCTATAGTTAATTTTGAATAACTAATTATGGCTCTTCTCTTAGTAGACATGATTAATTTGTTAAATTTCTAATTTATATATTCTTCTTTTCGGTATTACAACATTTTGTTTCAAAACGATTGAATTATCCGTTACAGCCCAAATTGTCGTGTTCACCACCTTCTTCTTTTTTGAATCTTCAAAGTAAATTTTTACTTTATGGTGTTCTAAATTACCTAAAGAAATTGCACGATCTAGTTCCGTTTTCAATGCTTTTTTTTCTTTTTCTGATTTTAACACTTCCTCTAATGGAAAATTACAACCAGCAATATCTTCCTTGTCAACAAGGACAAACTCACTTTCCATCAATCAATCAATTTTTGAGCAAAATTAAATGAAAACACAAACTAAACTAATTTTTACAAAAATATGATTCTTTTTTTTATCAAAAGTCGATTATTCATAACTAATCTATTTCTCAATTTAAGATAGACAAATTACAATTAATGAATTCATTTAAAGCAAAAAAGGCATCTAATTAGATGCCCTTCATATTGTTGTTTTTGTTTTATTTCACCTTACTTTTTAAATCGTTTTTCAAGCCACTCCATTCAACTAAGTGCATTTTAACTACTCCAACTGGAATTTTTGCTTTTACCATGATTGGGATTTTGTTGTCATCGTTGGTTACCCAAAAATTCACGTCCTCTTCACTTTTGAAATAGCGTCCTGTTTGCACGACTGGCACAAACTTGTGGCAATTAAACTTCCCTTTTCGAATCGTGATGACTTCATCTCCCACATACTTAATTTTCAAATTGTAAATTTCATCGTCCATGAAGCATTTGAATTCAAATGTTTTTCCTTTTTTCATGTCTTTAAAATTCAACGTTCGAGCATAATAGAAAGATGAAACCATATCTTGAATTCCGAGTGGCGCTTTAAAATCTTTCTTACCATTGTTTACTTGGTACTTATCTTGTTTGAAGGTGTAATCTTGGTTGACTTTATAACCACCTTCATCCACACGACGAACAAAAAACCATGGGAAAAGCCCTTTTTTATCCATGTACGTTTCATATTTATCATTCACTTTGAAAAAAGCATTGAACCCTCCAAGCGTTTTCCCTGTTCCAACAGCATTCAATAATTCTCTGTTTGATCCTTTTTTGGTTGTAGCCTTAACTTCCATTACGGCTTCTCCAGCATCAATAAAACCATACGTCACACGGTATCTCAGTTTTTCTCCTACTTGGAATGCTTTATTTGTTACAGTAGGATAAGTAACTTCCGTAGTACTTGTCATAGTGAAAAATACACCAACCAAACCAACAAAATACACTAACTTTTTCATAACATTTAATTTAAGTTAAGAGCCTCTTGGCAAAGGATGTGCCAAAAAATAGGACATAGATAGTAACGTAATACATCAGTTTATAGTTTGTGTTTTTATTAATATATTTTGTGAAATTATAATGCACAAAAAAATCCGCCTCAAATGAAACGGATTTAACATGTTATAAAGATGCAGATTACATTACAATGTTCACAATCTTTCCTGGAACAACAATCACTTTCTTAGGAGCGTTGCCTTCCAACCATTTTTGCGCGTCTGCATTTGCAAGAACTGCTTCTTCCACTTCTTTAGAGCTCAAAGACATTGGCAATTCTATTTTCAAACGCATTTTTCCATTAAACGATATTGGGTAAGCGTGATTTGCTTCTACCAATAAACTTTCATCAAATTGTGGGAAATGAGCATAGCTAATTGTTCCTTTTTTATGACCCAATTTCTCCCACAACTCTTCCGAAATGTGCGGGGCATACGGCGAAAGTAAGACCACTAAATCAGTTAAAATTGCTTTGTTGTTGCATTTTTGCTCTGTCAATTCGTTGACACAAATCATGAAATTTGAAACGCCAGTATTGAATGAAAAACGGTCCAAATCATCTGTTAATTTCTTGATGGTTCTGTGTAACGTTTTCAATGCATCTTTAGAAGGTTCATCGGTTGAAAGCGAAACATTTCCGTCAGCATCGTGGAACAAACGCCACAATTTTCGTAAGAAATTATGCACGCCATTGATTCCTTTAGTATCCCATGGTTTGAATTGCTCCAACGGACCTAAAAACATTTCATACATTCTCAAAGTATCTGCTCCAAATTTTTCTACGAGTTCGTCTGGCGTTTGAACATTGTATTTGGATTTCGACATTTTTTCGATTTCAGAACCACAGATGTAATCACCGTTTTCTTCACAAATAAACTCGGCATTTTTAAATTCTTCTCTTGAGTTTTTGAATGCTTCAATGTCTAATTTATCGTTGTCAACAAGTGAGATGTCCGTATGCAAAGGAGTTACATTATATTGACTTTTCAAAGAATTAGAAACAAATTTGTTTTCGTTATTCACACGAAACACAAAACTACTTCTCCCCAAAATCATTCCTTGGTTAATCATTTTTTGGAACGGTTCGTCAAAACCGATAAAGCCTTGGTCGTATAAGAATTTCGTCCAGAAACGAGCGTACAATAAATGTCCTGTAGCGTGCTCTGAACCACCAATATATAAATCTACTTGCTTCCAATAATCTGCTTTTTTGCGGTTCACAAATTCGCTTTCATTTTTTGGATCCATGTAACGCAAGAAATACCAAGAACTTCCTGCCCAGCCAGGCATCGTATTGAATTCCATGTGGTCTCCTTCAAAATGATTCCAAGCTGACTTTTCAGCTCGAGCCAATGGTGGCGCACCATCTTCAGTCGGTAAATATTTATCTACTTCAGGAAGTGTAATTGGCAAGAATTTATCCTCCACCAAATGCGGGAGTCCGTCTTTGTAGAAAACTGGAAATGGTTCACCCCAATAGCGTTGTCTAGAGAAAACAGCATCACGCAAACGGTAATTTGTTTTTCCAGTTCCAATTCCTTTTGCTTCAATTGCTTCAATCGCTTTTTTCATTGCAGCTTTCACTTCTAAACCATTCAAGAAACCTGAATTGGCTATCGTTCCAGCTTTTTCAGTATGCGCAGCTTCGGAAACATCAACGTTTTCAAAGATATTTTTGATTTCAATTCCAAAATGTTTTGCGAAATCGTAATCACGTTGATCTCCACAAGGGACTGACATTACGGCTCCAGTTCCATAAGAAACCAAAACATAATCACCAATCCAAATTTGGATTTTTTCACCTGTAAATGGATGAATTGCAAAAGCTCCGGTATTTTGACCCGAAATATTTTTCACATCTGCCTCACGGTCACGAGCTGATTTCAATGAAGCACTTTTCTTGTAATCAGCTATTTGAGTTGTAAATTCAGGAGTTGTAATTTGATCTACCAAGTCGTGTTCTGGTGCGAGCACCATGAATGAAACACCGAAGATGGTATCGGGACGGGTGGTGAACACTTCAATGTAGATGTCATTCTCGATATTTCCTCCTTGGGTCGTCAACTCGAACTGACCATCTACTTTGAATTGAATCGATGAACCAACAGATTTTCCAATCCAGTTGCGTTGAATATCTTTTATGGATTCTGTCCAATCTAAACCGTCCAAACCAGTCAATAATCTTTCAGCGTATGCTTTGATTCGCATCGACCATTGGCGCATTAATTTTTGTTCGACTGGGTGTCCACCACGTTCAGAAACACCGTTTACAATTTCGTCATTTGCCAAAACAGTTCCAAGTGCTGGACACCAATTCACCCAAGAATCAGCTAAAAACGTCAATCGATATGCTTGTAGAATTGTATCTTGTTCCTTCTCATTGAATGCATTCCATTCTGCAGCTGTAAAAAGTGTTTCGCAATCAGAACACGCGTTTACTTTAGCGTTTCCGTTTTCTTCGAATTCAGCAATTAATTTCGAAATGCGTTCAGCTTTGTTGGTCGTATTATCATAATAGCAATCGAATAATTGCTTGAAAATCCATTGTGTCCATTTGTAATATTCTGGCGATGATGTTCTAACTTCTCTATCCCAATCGAATGAAAAACCAATTTTATCCAATTGATCTCGATAGCGCTCAACGTTTTCAGCAGTTGTTATTGCCGGATGTTGACCCGTTTGAATTGCATATTGTTCAGCTGGCAAACCAAATGAATCGTATCCCATTGGGTGCAAAACATTGAATCCTTGTAAGCGTTTGTAGCGCGCATAAATATCAGAAGCGATATAACCAAGTGGGTGTCCAACGTGCAATCCAGCACCGGAAGGATAAGGAAACATGTCTAAAACATAGTACTTCGGTTTAGCACTATTTTCTTCTGCTTTGAACGTTTTTTCATCCGCCCAAATTTTTCTCCATTTTGGTTCTATTTCCCGAAAATTGTATTCCATTATTGATTTGCTTTTTTACGAAAGCCAAAGATACAGATTTGAAGAGAGAATAAAAGTTTATTCTATTGATTTGTTTTGCGTTCAAAATCGTATTTTTAGACCATAAATGAGTCAAGCAATTAAATCTTTTCAAGTTCTTCTTCTGACATTGATCTTTCTTTGTCCAAGTTTATTGAATGCCCAAACTTCCCGTGAAAAGCAACTCATTGAATCAATTAAAAGGGAGAAAAACGACACGAAGAAATTTCTACGGATGCTTTCGTTAGGAGAATTTTACAAACACAATAATATTTATCGTGCCGACTCGATGTCGCATGTTTTATTGCAAAAAAGTCGTGTTTTTAATGACTCTTTGCGGTTCACTGCTTTGATGTATAGTGCTGAAATCAATGAAATTGAAGGAAATCAAGAGGAATATTTTAAAGATGTTTTAGGGTGTCAATCTTTTTTAAATAAGTTGAATTCTGACGAAGCAAAATTTAAAATATACAGACATCTTGGTTATTACCATAGTTATTCTTTAGAATTTGATGCTGCTGATTTTTATTTAAAATACATTAAAAAAACTTCAATAAAAAAACGAAACAACTCAAAAGTTGCAGAAGCAGACAATTATTTGGCATTGAATTTCATGTTTCAAAACAAGAAGGATTCTGCTTTGTATTATGCAGATGAAGCGATTCAATATGCCCGCCGCTCCTCCGACAAATCAATTCTATCAGAGTGTTTTAATAATCAAGCCAGAATTTATGATTATTTCGGGCAACTTGAATTAAGTGTTGCAAAGAATATTGTTGCCTTGAATTTAGCAACTGAAGCAAATGACATTTTCCTACTAGCCAAATATAACCGTGAGTTAGGTATTTCTCAACGATCAATTCTGAATTTGGAGGATGCTGAATATTACTTCAAGAAATCATATGAATATTCGCAACAGATTGTTGACCGTCGACAAATGGGCCTTGCACTTTCCAATCTTGGGACGATTTATTATAAGCGCAAAGAATTTAAAAAAGCCATCGATAACACAAGAAAAGCAATTGTCATATTAACAGCTTTAAATGATTTTAATGGATTGGGCGAAGCACATGATAATTTAGGCATGATTTACCGAGAGCAAAAAGATTATACCCAGGCAGCGAGTAATTTTAATCAAGCTTTGGTTTTCTATGAATCGACTAGTAACAAGGAAAAAATTGCAGGTGTTTATCACAATGTAGGAACAGTTTTCCAGAAACAGAAAAAATATAAAAATGCTTTAAATTATTTGGAGCGCTCCATTGAGATTCGGCAACAATTTGGTTCAAAAAATCAAATTTACAATACCTATCGCGTTATGTCGGGCGTATATAAAGACATTGGTAAAACCAAAGAATCTTTAACGTATTTACAATTGTATTTGGATTATCTAGACAGCAATACCACACTTCAGGCAGCGACTAAAATAGCTGAATTGAGTGAGTTGTATCGTTCTGAGCAGCGAGAGAGACTAATTGTATTACAAGCGGATTCACTTGAAAGACAAAAGCAAGAACGAACTATTACGTCAACAAAATTCGAGAATAGTCAACTCCGGAATAATTTTCAGACGTACATCATTTTTGGATTTTTAATCATAATAATACTTGCTGGAATCATTGGATTTTACCGCTGGAATCAGACTAAAATTAAACAACAGCAAAAGGAAGCAGAAATGTCTCAAACGCTATTGAGGGCTCAAATGAATCCCCATTTTGTATTTAATGCGATGTCTGTGATCCAAAGTTATATTTATGAAAATGACACGATAAATTCGACCAAGTTTCTTGTTAATTTCTCCCGTTTAATGCGTTTGATTTTAGAAAATTCGCCAAAGGAATATATTCCAATTGAAACTGAAGTTGAGATTTTACAAAAGTATTTAGAAACACAAAAATTGCGCTTTGAGGATCGTTTTGAATTCAAAATTGAAGTATCGTCTGAAATTATAATGGAACATACAGTTATACCGCCAATGATTACTCAACCTTTTATTGAGAACGCTATTGAACATGGGCAACTTCACACGATTGAAGGAGGATTTATTTATATCTCATTTCAAAAGGTGAATAATTTACTTCAAATATTAATTGAGGATAATGGTGTTGGTCGAACAGGCGCTAAGGCCAATAAAAAAAGTAAGGATCATAAAAGTATGGCAATGAATATTACGAAGGAGCGGATAGATAATTTAAATAAAAAATATAAAACTGCTGGTTTCCTTTTAATTGAAGATTTCAACAAAGAATTGCATACTGGAACAAAAGTGTTAATTTCGTTACCATACAAAGAAGAAAAAACCAAACCAATTGACTCATGAAAAAAGCCGTAATCATAGATGATGAAAACAGAACACGTGATTTAATTGCGAAAATGATCAATTCTTTTGGACTTGATATTCTTGCAATTCCAGCAGGAGAAAACGTACAGTCTGGAATTCAAGCAATTGAGGAATTAAAACCAGACATAGTATTTCTAGATATTCAAATGCCGGACGGAACAGGTTTTGACGTCCTAAAATCTGTCAAAAACAAAAACTTCGAAGTGATTTTCATTACGGCACATGAAGAATTTGCAATAAAAGCAATAAAATTTAGTGCGCTTGATTACCTTTTAAAACCAATTGATCCAGAAGAATTAAAAGCAGCGGTTGAAAAAGCAATCAAAGCTGTAGATGATAAAAAAGAGGAAAGTCAATTTGAGGCTTTACAAAACAATATTCAACCAAACCAGAAAAAAAGACTCGTATTAAAAACACAGGAAAGTGTTTATGTAGTTGAATTACACGAAATAATTCGTTGTGAAGCAGACCGCAATTACACTTCTTTTTTTCTAAGCAGTGGCAAGAAAATACTTGTTTCAAAAACACTTAAAGAGTACGAAACCTTATTATCGACTCATAATTTTTTAAGGGTTCAACAATCCCATTTAGTGAACTTAGATTATGTCGACAGGTATGACAAAGGAAATGGTGGTTCAGTTGTTATGAAAGATGGATCGGAAGTACCTTTATCTCCTGCAAAACGAGAAGTGTTTTTCAAAATTATAGAAAATCTATAACAGAAAATTAATTCATAGCTAGCATTTGTTCATTAATATGTAATAAATATTCATTTATCGAATTAAATCCAAAAAAAACCAAGTAAGTTTAGTTCAGAAATAAGGAGAGAATTCAGGGTTCTTCTTAGAAAATTTGAAATAAAGAAAGATACGCTGCTTGGAGAGGCAGTTTTCATTTTCTAGTTTGATAAAAGAGTATAACAGTTCTTAATCTTTCTTTATTTTGCGTTTTGTAATTTATTACTTCTAAGAAGTACCCGGAATTTGATTTAATATTTTAAATTCTTTTCATTTTACTACTTTGAAAAGTTGTTTTACTACTAAAAAATTAACTTACTACTAAAGTTAAAAGGTTGACTTCCATCAACCTTTTTTTTTACTCAAATATTTTGTAAAGAACCGGCCTCGAAGGGGAAGCATCATTTTCAAAAGGGGCAATTTGGATTTCCAAGATATAATTTCCATCCAAAATTGCGTTATCAACAAAAATCATTTCTGTTATTGTTTTATCAAATTGTAGATTTCCAGGAACTTGCCAAAAAGCATGATGAAACAATAAGGCCCCTCCATCTTCTTCTCTATCGACCGATGGGAGGTCCAATAAAAAATGTTTTACCCCAGCTTGATTTAGGACATCGACGCAATCAACATGCAAATAAACGGGATTCGATTGCGAATAATTAATATGTTTTTTTTGAATATTATTAGGAGAAGTTCTCAAAACTAATGCTTCACATGTTTTACCTTTTAGTGCGTTGATTAAATCTTCTTTTAAGATAATTAGATCTTCCTTTTGATCATTAAGGTTAATTTGAATTGTCGGTTCAATGGTAATAACTTCAGCAATAAAAAAATAGGTTTTCATTGAATTATTTACTGAAAACACTTCAGGTGTAATGTGCCCAAGACATTCTGTATGTGTTCCATGTCCATGCGGATTGAAATATATATTTCTAAAATTTACACTCCCTCCGTTGGCGACTGAACCATTGAATCCATTTTCCATAACTGGTTCAAAAACTGGCAAATCAACATACCATGCTCTCGGGTTTTCTAGAGTGTTTGACAAAGCAATTGAAATATCTAATGGAAGATTTGTATCAATGAATTGGTTGCTATTTAAATAAAACTTCATGTATCAAATTTAAAGTGAAAATATCAAAAGAGAGGCATTTACAAAATTATTCTATTTTTCATGGTATTATTTACCATGGTTAGTATATTTGTCTTATATTTGTACCAACTTTAAAAAATAAACAAATGAAAATAATAAATTTTATTGCAATTACAGCAGCGACAGCAGCATTAGCGTCATTTCAATTGGTAAAAACAGATCAAACAATCAAACCAAAAAACGCTTACAAACTTGACAAATCAGCTTCTATTTTAGGATGGAAAGGTGGTAAGTCTGACGCTTATTATCACACTGGAACGGTGAAGTTCAGTGAAGGTTCCGTATTGTTAGAAAAAGGTGTAATTTCTTCAGGAAACTTCACAGTGGATCTTGGTTCTATCGCTGTTGTTGACGCTAACTTGCCAGCAGAAAAGCAAGAGGGATTAGCGAAACATTTAAAAACAGAAGATTTCTTTAACATTGCAAAATTTGCTACTTCAACAGTTTCAATCGGCGCATATAAAGATGGGAAGTTAGCCACGACTATTACCCTATTGGGAGTTGAGGTGAAGAAAGACATTCCAGTTGAAATAGTTTCATCAAAAGGAATAATTACTTTAAAAGGGAAATTTGATGTTGATTTTTCAGCTGCAAAAATCCCAGGTACGCAGCCAATTGATGGCGAAAAAGAGTTCATCTCACCAGTTTTTTCATTTGATTTGAACCTTGTATTAAAAGGAAAATAATTTTAAATCATCTTTGATTATATTTGATTTTGAGGATGGGAGTTTATCTCATCCTTTTTTTATTTATTTGCACTATGAAATATAAGGCAATAATATTTGATCTAGGTGGAGTGCTAATTGATATAGATTATCAAAAAACAATCGATGCTTTTGTTCAATTAGGGATGGTTGATTTTAATTCTATATATAGCCAAGCATCACAGCAAAAATTATTCAGTGATTATGAAACGGGGCAAATTTCAACACAATACTTTATCAATCAACTCATTCCATTTTTAAAACCAGGGACAAGCCCAAACAAAGTAGTTGAGGCTTGGAATGCCATGATTTTATCAGTTCCCAAAGAAAAGATAGAATTATTGGAGAAATTAAAAAGCAAATACGCTATCTATCTATTGAGTAACACAAATGATTTGCATGTTCCTGAAGTTAGAAAAGAGTGGGCAAAAGTTACCGATAAACCAATGGAATCATATTTCAATAAAATATATTTCTCTCATGAATTGCATTTAAGAAAACCAAATGCTGATATTTTTGAAACAGTTTGTGAACGAGAAAACTTGAATCCTAAAACAACATTGTTTATTGATGACTCTATTCAACATATTGAAGGAGCAGCTTCAATCGGATTACAAACTTATCATTTAAAAAAATCTACAGATTTAATTCAGTTTTTTTCTTGACACAATTCAATCAAGATACCTTCAGTTGATTTCGGGTGAAGGAATGCTATTAACTTATTATCAGCTCCATTTTTCGGAGATTCGTGTATTAAAACAAACCCTTCATTTAATAACCTTTCAATTTCAGTCTGAATATTATCCACTTCAAAAGCAATATGATGAATCCCTTGTCCTCGCTTCTCCAAATACTTTGCGATAGGTGAGTCAGGATTAGTAGCTTCTAACAATTCAATCTTTGATTCTCCAACTTGAAGAAAAGCTGTTTTAACTCCTTCTGACTCTACTTCTTCAATCTTATAACATTTTGTACCTAAAAGTGTTTCAAAAACTCTTAACGATTCCTCAATGTTCACAACAGCAATTCCTAAATGTTCTATTTTCTTTATCATGGCAAAAAAAAACCTGAAGCGCACTTCAGGTTAATAATTTATACGTTAATAATGACATTAATTTTTAATAAACTTTTCGTTTACATTATCAAAGTTAATGTAGTAAGCTCCACTTAACAAATTGGAACAGTTAACTGAGGTGCCAACTCCTTTCTTAACAATGTTTCCGTAGGCATCATGTATTTCATAACGCGTTTCAACAGCTACTCCATTTGCTGTAAAATTGATAATATCTTTCACTTTAACTGGGCTTTTCATCACCGCAGGTACATTGGACGTGAACTTTACTTCTTTAGAAGTTCTTTTCATTCCAGAATGATCAACTTGTGTTACTCTCACAGTATTTTCTCCTGAATGTGGATTTACAGCAAATTCGTAAGCATTATCTCCTGCAACTCCTTTACCTTGCACTTCACCAACAGTAATCCATGTATTCCAACGATATTGCTCTATTATGTAAGGCAATTTCCCTTGTTCTCCAGTCGTCATCCAATTTAATTTTCCAGTTGGAGAAACAGTGATTGATTTAACTACAAATGTACTTCTTGGCAATAATACTTCAGGATTCAAAATTTTTGGTTTACAACCTTCATTATGCTCTATTACAATGAAAATAGGTTCTCCAATTGCAATATTAAAATTTGCAAAGTCAATTTCAAATGCTCCCATATTAGTACCACCTGGCATGATATCACCATTAACTGTAACTTTAGTCGCACAATATCCAAATCCTTCATCATCCATTGGATTTTGAACATAAAGATTTTTCCCTTGGTATGTCCCTTCTATGGATAATGTTGCTCCAAACACAAACGAACCTAATAAGCTGAAAACTAATACACTTAAATATATTCTCATGAACTGCAGTATAAAAAGTGGTTTCTTTTAAATTGACTACGCAATATTAAGGTCATTTTTTCAATAAAACAAACAAAATCATCCTTTTCAAAAGATAAAATGAAATTATAAAAGAAAATAACCTTGAATAAGTTCCAATTATTTTACGCTTTTAACTGTCAGTTCTAGTGCCTAATGGTGAAAAAAAGAGTAAACCTTTGAAATTCAACAAAAGTTTAGAGAATTTTTATTATCCTTGTAGAATAGAGTATTGCTATCCATTATGAAAAAAATTTGCTTAACCCTCTTTTTATTGACGCTTTTGATTTCTTGTTCTTCAAATTCAAAAAAATTTGAATTTGCTGGGGGTTCAATTACCATGGCAATAGATAATCAACCAACAACCTTTATATCAAGAGAAATTAATGATTATTACTCAGCTTCAGTTATAAATCAGATAATGGAAGGGCTGGTTTCATTAGATCCAAAAGATTTGAAAATTAAACCTCAAATAGCTTCATCGTGGAAAATTAGTGATGATGGATTAACCTATGAATTTGAAATAAGAAAGGGAATTCTATTTCACCAACACAAGCTTTTTACTTCAGAATCATCAAGAGAATTAAAACCAAGAGATGTAGAGCTTTCAATTGAATTAGCTTGCAGTAATAATAGCAAAGGCGAATCCCCTCATGCATACACATTTCTTTATAAAGATAATTTAGTTGGCGCAAATGATTTTAATGAAGGTCGCAGTAAATCTATTAAAGGCGTTAAAATTTCAGCCTCTAAAATCACATTGAAATTGATCCAAAAAGACGACAATTTTCTAAATAAGTTAAGCAACATTTGTGCAGCTATTACTTCAGAAGTCATTTATAAAGGAGATGCTGAAAATGACCTTATTGGTACGGGACCATTTCTTTTTTCTGAAAGTAAAAAAGGCAATCCTCCTTCGATGGTCTTACTTAAAAATGAAGACTACTATTTAAATGATGATGATGGAAATTCATTGCCCTATTTAGATAGTGTAATTTTTATTTTTCAAAACAGAAAATTAGACCAATTAGAAATGTTTGAGAATCAACAAACAGATTTAATTATAGGATTACCAACAAGTAGAATTACAAAAATGCTCGAAGGTAGAATTAATGATTTCAATTCTGTAAATTCAAAACCGCCATTATTGGTAATGTATAACAATCCACTGCTATTAACGAATTACTATTTTTTCAATATGACTGATCAACGTTTCAGTAATATTAAAGTACGACAAGCATTTAATTATGCAATCGACAAAGAAAAACTAGGCCGAGATGTTTTAAGAAATCAGTACTATGAGCTAGGTTATTATGGGATTGTACCACCAATTTCTAAAAATTTCAAAGGTTATAATTTTAAGAGTATAAAGGATGTTTCATATTCTTTTGACCCAGAAAAAGCTCGGAAATTACTTGCTGAAGCGGGCTATCCAAATGGAAAAGGATTTGGCTCTGTGAATTTACGTTTTAACATTGATGATATTCACTCTGCAGTTGCCGATGAATTTGCACAACAAATTTTCCAAGTCTTAAACATTAACGTAAATATTGATGGTTCTACTTTTGAACAAAAAGATCAAGATGCATCGCAAGCAAATGGTGATATATTCAGGAGTGCATGGACAGGTGATTATGCAAATCCCGAAACGTTTTTAAGTAACTTTTATGGTAAAAGTGTCCCTGTTGATAAAACACAATTATCACGAATTAATCAATCAAGATATGTGAATTCTATTTTTGACAACCTCTTTGAACAAGCAAAAAATAGTGTTAAAAAAACTGATGCTCTAGCATTATATTCTCAAGCTGAGAAAGCACTAATGCAAAATCCTCCAATAATACCCTTATGGTATAATGGCGATATTCAAATTGTATACTCTAACGTGAGAAATTTACATTTCAACGCATTGAATATGTTTATGTTTAAAGAAGTATACAAGAAAGAATGGACTGAAGAGGAGTATCAAAAAGTTAATCATTAAATAGCTTCAACTATATAATTCGCTTGTTGCGATATTCGCAACACAAATTTTGATTGTGGCGAAATTCAATACTCTTTTTTAGAAATAAAATAAGAACTTCACACTGAAATAAAAAACTACTGTTATGAAAACACTTATTCTTTTTATCATCTTAACACTGTCATTGAATCTGTTTTCTCAAGGGACTCAAACAGTTCGAGGAAATGTATTTGATTCTGAAACAAATTTTCAATTTTCCGGTGCAAAAATTGAAATTTTTGTAGACACGATTAATAGGTATCGCGCTATTTCAGACATTGACGGGAAATTTGCAATAGAAAATGTCCCTGTTGGAAAATATCAAATGGAAGTTCAATACGCTTCTTATGATACAAAAACGGTAACTATTGAAGTAAACTCTGGAAAAGAAACAATTGTCAATATACCATTGAGCGAACGCGTTATTACAACTGAGGAAGTGAAAGTTACTGCCAGGAAAAAAGGGGAGGTAATCAATGAACTAGCCACAGTTTCAGCTCTGCAATTCAGTGTTTCTGAAACTAATAGATATGCCGGGTCAAGAGGTGATCCCGCGCGTATGGCATCAAATTTTGCAGGTGTTCAGGGTGCTGACGATTCGCGTAATGATATTATAATTCGTGGAAATTCACCTTTGGGTGTAGTGTATAAAATAGAAGGTGTGGATATTCCTAACCCATCACACTTTGCAGTTTCAGGGAGTACTGGGGGACCCGTGTCTATTTTAAACAATAAAATTCTAGGTAATTCTGACTTTTTCATGAGTGCTTTTCCGGCTGAATACGGCAATAGTACATCTGGCGTTTTTGACCTTAAATTAAGAAGTGGAAATATGAATAAGCACGAGTTATCAGGTCAGTTTGGCTTTCTTGGAACTGAATTCATGGCAGAAGGGCCTATGAGTAAAAATAATCGTTCGAGTTATCTAATAATGGGACGTTATTCAACTCTTAGCTTATTTAACAAATTGGGAATAAACATTGGTACAGATGCTGTTCCTGTTTATGGTGATGCTGCATTTAAATTCAATTGGTTATTGAAAAAAGGAGGTTCTCTGTCTTTTTACGGTATGGGGGGAGCAAGTAACATTGATATAATGGTTTCAGACAAAACTACAGTTACTGAAGATCTTTATGGTGAAGGAGATAGGGATCAACATTTTGGGACTCAAATGGGTGTTAGTGGTTTCAATTATAAGAAAACACTTTCTGAAAAAACATTTATAACTTCCACAGTTTCATTTTCATATGAGCAACAAAATTCTCATCATGAGTACATCTATGGCAGAGCATTGAATGCAACAAAAGATTCAATTGTTTATGACCACTTAGGAAGCATAATGGGCTTCAAGTTCCAAACTATCAAGACCTCTGGCTATGTTGCTGTTAATCATAAAATAAATAGCAAACATTTTATTAAAGCAGGGATTAATATCGATGTTTTCCAAATGAATCAAATCGATACCGCAAAAACTTTGGTTACGGATAGCATATTTGTTAAACGTTGGGATTATAAAGGAACAGCTGCATTAATCCAACCATTTCTTCAATGGAAATATAAAATTTCACAAGACATGGATTTTACCGCAGGATTACACAGCCAGTACTTTTCCCTAAGTAAAAGTTTGAGTCCTGTTGAACCAAGACTTGGATGGAAATACAGAATGAAAGGAAATCAATCTGTTTTCGCAGGTGCAGGAATGCACAGTTCTACCCAACCTTTATATACATACACTTACAATAAATTTGATGCAAGTGGAACCAAAATTTATCACAACATCAATATGGGTTTTTCGAAAAGTATTCATTATGCATTAGGATATGAAAAATCTATTAAAAAAGGATTTAATATTCGTACAGAAGTATATTATCAACAACTATATAATATCCCTGTTACAGTAGCTCCATCTGCATTTTCGTTGATTAATATGGGAAGTGGTTTTTCACGATTCTTCCCTGATTCATTGCAAAATACTGGAACTGGAACCAACTATGGAATTGAATTAACTGTTCAAAAATATTTTGACAAGTCGTTCTTTCTTTTATTCTCAGGGTCATTGTATGATTCAAAATACAAAGGAAGTGATGGTGTTGAGCGCAATACTTCCTACAATGGTACCTATGTTGCAAATTTACTTGGTGGCAAAGAATTCAAGTTAAATGCTAAACAATCTATTTCTCTAGGAATGAAAATAACCGTTGCTGGAGGAAAAAGATATGGATACGTTGATGCTGCAAAATCTACCTTGTTAAATGATGTCATTTTCCGTGATTCTGCTTTCAACGAAAGACAATTCAATGATTATTTTAGATTTGACTTAAAGATAAACTGGAAATACAATGCTGCTAAAGTAACGCATGAAATTGGAATAGATTTAGTGAATTTAACCGGACAGAAAAACTTACTTGGTTTGGCTTACGCTCCGAGTTTGGATCCAACGGTTACAAGCTCTCCAGGTTATGAGCCGACAACTCAAAAGACTCAATTAGGATTCCTTCCGCTATTTTATTATAAAATTGACTTTAGTATCAACAAGAAGAAATAGATTTTACCAATGCGGGCAACTGTTACAATCATTGGTTGGTCGAATATATAACAAGAAACCCAATGCATTATCGAACGAAGTATATCCAAACTTTTGTTTTGCTATAGCATTGGGTTCATTGTTTCTAGTTGGTACGTGAATTTGCTGCATGTAACCGCCACTGAAAGTAGATTGAATAAAAAGATGATTAAAAAACTCTAATCTTATTCCTACTTGAGCAGAAAAAGCAATTCCCGTCATATATGAAGAACTTGTCGTATTTGTTTTGCCTGCAAATGTGAAATTTGAAGTTGATAAAATTCCACCTAACCCTAAACCAAGATTTGTACTTGCCACGAACCAATTATTTTTTCCAGCCTCATACCATCTGTCCGTTTTAATAAATTCGAGTTTTAAGTAATTCAATCCTTTTACTTGATCATAATTAAAGGTGTTTCTATCAGTAACGATTGGGTAGCTTGAATAAGAACCACTCCAATTATTTACAGTGTCGATTCCAGGGTTTATTGTTCCAGACAACAATACCTCATTCTTATCTGAAAAAGCATATTTCATATGGTCAAACCCAATCGCAATAGCATAGCCTTTACTTATATAATACCCTACTCGAACATTATATTGTGGCAACGTTAATTTAGCAGGATTTAAATAAATTGCAGGGTTAAATGGTGTTTTAGAATCGGTTGCTTTACACCCTTTTAAAGTAAAATCATATCCTGTTCCAATAAAATGAATCGTACTTTTTGTATAAGAACTTCTATTATTCCCCCAGTAGGCAAAAAGCGTTCCTTGACCATTGGAAATTTTGGATTTCCCTTTACTTTTTTGGGCAAACAACCCCATAGGTAAAAACAATAAGACAATCAAATACCTCATCATGACATTTTTAAAAATGCAACTTCTTTTTCAGATAAATGGCGGAACATTCCGCGAGGCAAATCTTTTTTTGTTAATCCTGAAAACTGAACACGATCCAATTTAACAACTTCGTATCCTAAAGCCTCACACATTCTTCGAACAACTCTATTTTTTCCAGAATGCAGTTCTACTCCTATTTCTCTTGAATTTCCTTCTCTTCCTTCTTTCACAAATTTTGCAACGTCGAAATTTGTTTTACCATCTTCCAAATCAACTCCTGCTACAAATTTATCTAAATCTTCAGCTTTCACTGGTTTATTTAATTCAACGTGATAAATTTTAGCTGCTTTATGTCTTGGATGGGTTAATTTTTTTGCTAAATCTCCGTCGTTTGTAAATAATAAAAGTCCCGTAGTTTCTCTATCCAATCTTCCAACAGGATAAATTCTTTCTCTACATGCTTTATTTACAAGAGACATAACCGTTTTTCTTCCTAAAGGATCATCCATTGTTGTTATAAATCCTTTTGGCTTGTTTAGTAACACATATCTTTTCTTTTCGGCATTAATTGTTTCGCCATCGTATTGCACAACATCACCAGGTTTGATTTTATAACCCAATTCTAAGACGATTTTTCCATTAATTGAAACAACTCCTGTTTCAATTAAAACATCGGCTTCACGGCGAGAACAAATACCAGCATTTGCCAAATATTTGTTCAAGCGAATTTCCAGCTCATTAAAAGATGGAAGAGGATCACCCTTCTTCGCTTTGTCTTTAAACTCAATGTATTTTCGCTTATCTCTAGCAGAAACTTCCTTTTTAGGTTTTGCAGATTCACCAGCTAATTCGTTAGGATCTTCTTTTTTAAACCCTTTTGGGAAATCTTTTTTAGCATTTTTTGGAGCTTCTTTTTTAGCGCCTTTGCTAAATGGAGATGCTTCTTTCTTTTTAGGTTTGAAAGAATCCTTTGTAGTTTTTGTGGAATTTGATCTCGAAGTGCGAGAATTATCTCTTCCGGTATTTTTTGTGTTCATCACGAGCAGAATTATTCCACAAAGGTAGTTTAAAATACTGTTGGTTAAACTATGGGATAAAAAGCATCTTCAATGTGCTCAATTTGAGTTCGATAAGAATTATGAACGATTGAAACAATGTCAAATCGTGTTTCCCTATCAATCTCATTTGTACAAATATATTGATTTGCAACTTGAATAATTTGTCGTTGTTTGGAACGCGTAACCGCTCGCCAAGGCTCCCCTATTTCAGCAGTTTGTCTTGTTTTAACTTCAACAACAACAATTTTATCTCCATCCATTGCAATGATATCGACTTCTAATTTTTTAAAGCGGTAATTTCTGTCAAGAATTTGATATCCTTTTTTGCTTAAAAAATGTTCGGCGAGTGTTTCTCCAAAAATTCCTAATTCAACGTGATTCATGATTTGTGATTTGTGATTTGTGATTTGTGATTTGTGATTTGTGATTTATTTGAAGTTAAGAAAATTTTCTGAGATTAAAAACTGAACGTATCTCTTTTACGCCTGTACTTTGGCGCATGAATAACTTTTTACTCTTTTTCAGTTTATTGTTTTCAACAACATTGTTCAGTCAAAACAAAATTCTGTTTATAGGAAATATATCGCAAATCTGCTATGAAGACTCTAATTCAACGATAGAATTATCTTCAGATTTACCCGACACTTTATCATCCTATTCTGCCATTTTTTTATTTTCATCAGCACAATCTATATTGAATGAAAAAAAAGTAGAACAACTTTTGCAATTTCTAAATGGTGGAAATGGGCTCTATTTAGGTTCGGAAAACTGGCCGCTTCAAGCTGAAAGTAATGTTATGACAAATCTTCTATTTTCTAAAAATTCATGGGGAGATTTTAGTGAACCAAATGCACAACTATCTGAAAAAGGAATTTTTGAAGAGATGAAAACAATACCTTCTGGAACGACAACAGTAGCGTTTCCGATGGATTATAGATTAAAAGTTGAAGCTTGGGTAAATGACGAGCCTTTGATATTGTCTGGGGAGTATTATAAAGGTAAAATTATCATTGATGGAGGCTATTCAAGATTTTATTGCAACATTGAAAAAAGTGGAAACAATAATTTTATGTTGAATCAATTTATTGACTTTTTAACAGCGCCTTAACGTCCTTAAATTTCTCCCATTAATTCCAAAGTCTCTTTTGACGCAGCTTGTTCAGCCATTTTCTTTGACGACCCTTTGCCTCTTCCATAATTGGTATTATTGATATTCGCAATCACTGAATATTCCCAATTTCCACCAACATTCTCTTCAGACAAGATGATAAAATCCAATTTCAATCGTTTCTTCTGACTCCAAATAAATAACTTGGATTTAAAGTCGATTTCTTCTTCTAAGATTCTATTTAGATCAACATATTTTCTGAAAATATGATGCTGAATACTGTTTTTTACAGCTTCGTATCCTCCATCTAAATAAATTGCTCCCATTAACGCTTCAAAAGCGTTTCCTTCAATTGTTGGAAGATTAATTGATCTGCCTTTATGATAGTTGATGATTGTTCTTAGTTCCATTGTTTCAGCAATTTCCCCGAGTGTTTTACGACTCACCACTTTTGACTTAATTTTTGTCAAATAGCCTTCATCTTCAGATGGAAAACGTTGATACAAATATTCAGCAATTACAGCGTCAAGTATTGCGTCACCGAGAAATTCAAGACGTTCATTGGAAGTGTCTTCAGTCGCATTACTCAAAGACTTGTGTGTTACAGCTTGCTGAAAAAAGGATATATTTTTTGGGTGATAACCAAACCGTTGCAAAATAAATCGAATTAACTCCAACTCACTTTGTGAGCGCTTCTTTTGAAAGAATGAGAATTTCAGATTCAATTACCCGTTAAATTTCTTCATAATTACACTTGTATTATGTCCCCCAAATCCAAACGTGTTCGAGATTGCAACATTCACAGTGCGTTTTTGAGCTTCATTAAAAGTGAAATTCAACTTTGGGTCAAATTCAGGATCATCTGTAAAATGATTAATTGTAGGGGGAACTATATCATGTTTACAAGCCATGATACAAGCTATTGCTTCAATTGCACCGGCAGCACCAAGAAGGTGGCCAGTCATTGATTTCGTAGAACTAATGTTCAACTTGTAAGCATGCTCACCGAATACTGCTTGAATCGCTTTTACTTCAGCAATATCTCCAAGCGGAGTAGATGTTCCGTGAACGTTCACATAATCAATTACTGAAGGGTCAATATTGGCATCTTCTAAAGCAGCAAGCATGGTGTTTTTTGCACCCAAACCTTCAGGATGTGGGGCAGTCATGTGATAAGCATCTCCCGACATTCCGCCACCGATCATTTCAGCATAAATCTTCGCACCACGTTTCATCGCGTGCTCGTATTCTTCTAAAATTAAGGCTCCACTACCTTCACCTAAAACAAAACCATCGCGGTCTAAATCAAAAGGACGAGAAGCAGTTTCTGGTGAGTCATTTCTTGTAGAAAGTGCTCTTAAAGCATTGAATCCTCCCATTCCCATTTCATTTACTGCTGCTTCCGAACCTCCGGTAACAAAAGCATCAGCCTTTCCTAAACGAATGTAATTGAATGCATCAATAATGGCATTTGTTGCAGAAGCACAAGCCGAAACAGTTACGAAATTTGGTCCACGTAAACCATATTTAATTGAAATATGACCAGAAGCGATATCTGCAATCATTTTCGGAATAAAGAATGGATTAAAACGAGGCGTTCCATCTCCCGAGAAAAAGTTTTGAGCTTCATCTTGAAAGGTTTTAAGTCCTCCAATTCCAGAACCCCAAATAACACCAATACGGTCTAAATTTGGGTTTGAATCTAATAGTGCAGAATCCGCCATAGCTTCCGTAGCGGAAACCATAGCGTACTGCGAAAATTGGTCTAATTTCCTTGCTTCTTTCCTCTCGATAAATTCTTCGACATCGAAATTTTTTATTTCGCAAGCAAATTGTGTTTTAAACAAAGTTGCATCGAATTGCTTGATTGGTGCAGCACCACTTGTTCCTTTTAGCAACGCATTCCAGTATTCACCTAATGTGTTTCCAATAGGCGTAAGTGCACCCATACCTGTTACAACAACTCTTTTCAATTCCATAGAGAAATTCTTTGTAAAACCAATAACTATTTCAATTAGTTAGCGTTCTCTTCAATATAAGAAACCGCGTCACCTACTGTTTGAATGTTTTCAGCTTGATCGTCAGGAATTGCGATATTGAATTCCTTTTCGAATTCCATAATCAATTCTACTGTGTCTAGAGAGTCCGCTCCTAGATCATTTGTAAAAGACGCTTCGTTTGTTACTTCGGTCTCTTCAACTCCTAATTTATCTACGATAATAGAAATTACTTTTGCTTTGATATCAGACATTACTTATTAATTTAAGGGTTAATCAGGGTGCAAAGAAAAAAACAATGCACTAGAAAACAAAATTATTTACTCATATAATTCAATTACTTGCTTTTTTCCTTTTCTTTTTAGGTTGGGAACACGTGCATTTTCGGCTGGATAACCTATAGGAATCAATAAAAAAGGCCGTTCATTTATTGGGCGATTTAATGCCTTGGAGATAAAATTCATTGGGCTTGGTGTATGTGTAAGTGCAACTAAACCAACGTTGTGAACAGCTAACAGCAACATTCCGACAGCAATTCCAACTGATTCAGCCACATAATAATTGGTTTGTTTTTCCTCTGATTCACCTATGTTATAAACTTTTTTCATGACAACGACAATCCAAGGAGCAATATCAATAAATTCTTTTTCCCAATTTGTTCCTAAAGGCGCTAAATCATTTTTCCATTCATCGGACATTCTTCCATTATAAGAAATGAATTCCTCTTCTTCTGCCAATTTTCTTAAAGTTGCTTTTAATTCTTTATTTGAAATAAGGCAAAAAGTCCATGGTTGTTTGTGCGCTCCAGAAGGAGCTGTAGAGGCTGTCATGATCAAATTTTCCATGATTTCTAAAGGCACTTCTTTTGATGAGAAGTCTCTAACAGACCTTCTTTTATCGGCCCAATTATAAAATTCTTGAGATTTCTTCAGCATTTCTGCTTCTAAAAACTGTTCTCCTTCAAAAGGAACAAAATCCAATTCTGTTTCCATCTACTAATTTTAATTCTTTATTTGTTAAATGTAATAGATACTTTCTAACTTTGCACCATGATTAAAAAGCGATTGGCACTCTTTATTTCTGGAGCAGGCAGTAATGCATTGAATATTATCGATTATTTTCAAAATCATTCGCAAATTGAAGTTGGTTTTGTGTTATCAAACAATGAAAATTCGCCAGCTATTGCAGCAAGTAAAGCAAGATCAATCGACGTTTTTGTTTGTTCAAATAATGAAGTTTTAGACGGTAACTATTTAATTGATTTATGTCAAAATCATTCCATAGATTACATCATTCTTGCTGGTTATTTGAAGCTTATTCCAGGCGATTTTATTCAGTGTTACGCAAATCGCATTCTTAACGTTCACCCTTCTCTTTTGCCAAAATATGGTGGAAAAGGAATGTATGGCGAAAATGTGCACACTGCTGTTTTAGCAGCAAATGAAAAATCATCAGGAATCAGCATTCATCTTGTAAACGAAAAATTTGACGAAGGAAGATTATTAGCACAATTTCATTGTCGTTTGTCGAATGAGGATTCACTTGCTACGTTAAAGAAAAAAATTCAGTATTTGGAGCATTCTTATTTTCCTGCAGTGATAGAAAAAACCATTTTATCTGAAAATTATGTTTGACTATTTTAATGGTTTTAGTTGGGGAGAAATCTTCAAGGCTACGACCGTACTTTTTGCAGTAATTGATATTGTTGGATCCGTTCCTATCATTATCAAATTAAAAGAATCTGCTGGAATGATTCATGAAGCGCGCACAAGCACTGTTTCCTTCTTCATTATGCTTGGCTTTTTAATTTTAGGAGAGAGTATCTTAAAACTGTTTGGGGTTTCTATTGAAGCATTTGCTGTTGCGGGTGCCGTGATTTTATTTGCTATGGCTTTGGAAATGATTTTGGGAGTTCGTTTGTTTAGAGATGATGTTTCAGGTAAAACAGCGAGTATTGTGCCTTTAGCTTTTCCAATAATTGCTGGAGCAGGAACAATGACCACACTCGTTTCCTTGAAAGCAGAATTTGAAAACATCAACATTATCATTGCGATAATCATCAATGTGGTCATTGTTTACATTGTTCTAAAACTAACGAAGAAAATAGAACTTTTACTCGGAGTGGGGGGAATCGCGATACTTAAGAAAGTCTTTGGAATTATACTTTTGGCAATTGCTGTGAAGCTTTTTGCTACGAATTTGAAAGAATTGATATAAGGTTTAAATTAACACAAATTTTGTCGCAAAAATCGTGTGAATATCACTCAAAACGGGAGAACTACACATTATTTAGATGTTTAGTTTTAGTGTCTGATTTTGGCGTTCATGTCAGCGCGAACTACTCCAAAAGTATAAAAATGAATACCCTAATTAATTCGGTGAAAACGACCCATTACCTTCTCTCACTTCCATTCCAAATGCGAATTTTTTCTCAGAGATGATTTTACCTTTTTCATCGTAGACAATAAAACGACCGTGTTTTTGACCGTCTTTAAAGTCCATTTCTTCAAGAAGGGCTCCTTTTCTATCGTAAATTTTCATGGTACCATTCAATTCGCCATTCTTGTATTGAGAAATTACTGCAGGAATTCTTCCTCCGGGAAAATATGCAATCCATTCACCGTCTTTTTGCCCTTCCTTATAGGATCCTTCTTCCGTCTTTTTGAAGTCCTTACTAGAATAGGAAGATGACAATCCGTCTTTTTTACTGTCCAATCGAACACGATTTTTCATAATATCATCTTCAATTTTAGATTTTTCCTTAAAAATCTTGTAATTCACCGCTTCTTTAGGCTTACCATTATCAAAATAATCCGTCCATTCAGCAACCTTTAAATTGTCTTCGTATTTACCGGAAAGTTTAAGTTTCCCTGTGTCATAAAAGGAAGTCCATTCGTCGTTTAACAGACCATTTTTAAAAGTCGCTTTATTCTTTAGGATTCCATTCTCCCAATAATTCAACCATTCGCCTTCTTCTTTCCCTTCCTTGTAATCACCTTTCATCAATAACGTTCCGTCTTCATACCACGTTTGCCAAGTTCCATCTTTCACGTCATTATTAAAACTTCCATCTTTGAATTTTTGACCGTTTTGGTACAAATACGTCCATTGTCCTGTTTTTAAACCTTCTTTGTAATGTGCGTTATAAGAAAGTTCTCCTGTCGGATACCAATATGTCCAATCACCATGCTGAAGATCATTTTCAAATGAGCCTTCCATGTCACGATTTCCTGTATTGGTATACCATTTCCAGACACCATCTTTCTTGCCGTCTTTGTAAAAACCATGAACATTTAATTTCCCGTTATCATAGAAATATTTGTATTCTCCATTTAAAACGCCATTTTTGTAATTACTGATTTTTTCTGTGTCGCCAGTATAATAAGCATACGTCCACGTGCTATCTTTTTCCCCCTTTTTGAAGAATCCAATAAGCGTGTTATACCCATAAATACTTATTTCTTCGAACGGACCATCCTTCAGGCCGTCTTTATAATTGTACCATTCTTTAACTGTTCCAGTAGTATAATATGTTGACAATTCACCTGTTCCATCGATTATTGTTTGGGTATGATCGGGGTCCGATAACCAAAATGCCATAACATGGTTTACGCCACCTTTAACTTCTTCAATGGATTTTTCTCTTCCGTCGAAGTAATAGTATGTCCATTTGTTGATTGGTTCATTCAGTTTATATTGACCAACAATTGATAATTTCCCATTTTCAAACCATTCTTTGTAGGTGCTATCTTGTTGATTTAAATAAAAATATCCTTCTTGTTTTGACTTTTTATTAGAATAATACAAAACTGTTTTACCATGTAACATATCTTTATAATAGTTGCGTTCTTCTTCTAAAACACCCAAACGATCATAATACAACCATTTGCCGTGTTTCTCATTCGTTTCGCCTGTTTCATCTTTAAAATAAGCACCAGAAGCTTGCAGTTGAGTTTTATTAAAATCCCAAAAAAGACTCGTTTTTTTTGTTAAATTTATTTTAATTACCTCTTGACAAAAACTGATAGAAAACGAGATTAAAAATAGGAAGGTGAGAATTGTTTTCATGTTAAAAGATTAGAAAAATATAATTCGAGAAAGAGAAATTGTTACATTATACTAATGATGCCCTGCGCTACTAATACCACACCAAAAAAGAAAAAAACAATTCCGATCAAATGATTCAATGTCACTAGTAATTTATCTGTAACAAATGGTCGCAATTTTTTAGCACCAAATATTTTCAGCAAGTCAAAGGAAAAAAAAGTAATTAAAATAACTCCTAAGAAGAATAGAATAGAGTTTTCATGACTTTCGGCGTAGCTAGAATTTTTTTGTCCTAATGTCATAACACTGAACCAGTAAAAAATCACAAGAGGATTAGCAAAGTTCAAAAGGAAGCCTTTTAAAGCTAGCATTACATAATCACCTGAATTTTGAATTACATTGCCAACTTCGTCCACCTTCATCTCTTTCGCTTTTTTAAAAAAGGTGACAACACCATAGATTAAAAACAAAATTCCACCTATCAATTTTAGGATTCCTTGTTTTTCTCCAGAAATCAAAGACGATACTTGAGAATAAAAAACATATGCAATTAAGATGTAAACGACATCGCTAATAAAAACGCCCAAATCAAACATCATAGCAGCACGCACACCTTTTCGAATACTCGTTTCAAGCAAAACAAAGAAGACTGGGCCAATCATTATGCTCAGTATAAATCCGGTTACAATTCCTTTAAGTATTAATTCAATCAAACCTTTTAGTCTTTATACAAAAATAGCTTTTCAAAGTTGGAAAACCGATACAAAATCCACTTTCTATTCAAATATTCGAAAAATTATTGAGGTTTTCTTGAAAATTGGCTAAAAAGTTTCGAAAGATGTTTAACTTTGTTTACGAAAACGGCACTATTTAGCGTGTTTATTGTTTTTGAAAATTGGTGAATTATGAAAATTGCTGCAGCAAATATTAAGTTAGACGAGATCATCGGTAAAGTTGAAAAAAAAGGTTTGAAAGCCCCTAAATTGATTGATG
The DNA here is from genome assembly GCA_947470515.1 of Flavobacteriales bacterium. Taxonomy (GTDB): domain Bacteria; phylum Bacteroidota; class Bacteroidia; order Flavobacteriales_D; family Crocinitomicaceae; genus M0103. The sequence continues at coordinate 19,813 of CANITF010000012.1, read as the reverse complement.
ATTTAAAAGAATTGAGAGAATATGCTTTGAAAGAGCAAGATCCTTTGGTAACAAAAGTTCTTCGTTTGACTTACGAATATATTGGTGAAAAAGACGGTTTTGATGTACAAGCACAATACGAAGAGGACGAAGAAGGAAATGAATATCCAATCGAAATTGACGCGAAAGAAAATTTACTTTATATTTTGAATTTGTTAAAAAATGCAGATCACAAAATTAACCGTGAAGAAATTAAAGATTATAGAACAGCATTGAAATTAGAATTATATTAATTCTAAAATTGCTAATATTTGAAACACCTGCTTTAAGTAGGTGTTTTTTTTTGACTTCAATTTATCTCAGTTTGGTTTTATTGGAGTTGCAAAAAATCAGATAAATTTTTCATTAACACCCAACCTTTTATTAAACCACTACGTCTATATAATTGTTGACGCAATAACGCTTGTTCAACACTGGTTTTATTTCCTTGCAGGTACCTGAAAAGAATTTCATTCTCTACTATCCTTTATTGGGTTCTAGTCTTCCAGAAGTTCTTTTCAGGTTTTTTATGCATTAATCACAATACAAGCAATAATTGAATTGTGCTTTAGTATCGTGGGTAAAAGGAAGTTCTTTATCATAAATTTGCTCACACAATTGTGCTACAAAATCTGGAAAGAGGTTGATGAGTTCTTCTACTGAAGAAGTTTTGGAAGACAAGGGAAAAGTTCCATCTTTGATATTAATCAAGGAATAAATACTGGCTTCGGCTGGAAGTTCACCATAATTTTCTCGGTAGAGATAACAGTACAATGCTAGTTGCAAAGCATGTTTGGTTCCGCTAAACGTTTTGATTAAATCCTCATTGATTTTTTTAACGACAACATCATCTTCTTTTACTTTTCCCGATTTGTAATCAATGATTCGAATTTTACCTCCAATGGAATCTATTCTGTCAATGAATCCTTTAAAACGCAATGTTTTCTTTTCACCAAAAACCTCAATTTCCATGTCCGCTTTTAGCTCCAGCTCCAAATATTCAATGAATACCATTTCTGTTTGTGCTGCAATGAACTTCTTTTCTTGCTCTAAAATCCTTTTCGTCAATTCGAGTGCCATTTGGTAACTCAATAAGTTCTTTCCGGATGAAAAAGCATCTTTGTCCTCGTTGAAGTAGTTCAAAAACTCTTTGGTAATCAATCCTTCATACTGCTTCAACATCTTGTCAATATCCATTGAAGTTAGGTTCTTAGGTTTCGCAGCTTTTAATACTCCTTGCTTGTCATGTCGTGCAAAAGGTGTGTACATTTCTTCCAACACATTATGAATAAATGTTCCAAATGTGTTGCTTTCCACTTCTTCCTCGATTTCGTTTTCTTCTCCAAATTCCATCACATAGCGGTAATAAAAATCAAGCGGACAACTCAAATATTTATTCAGTGTTGAAGCCGAAACGGACTTGTCGAACATATCGTCAATTCGCTTTAAAATTTCATCTGTTTTATGAATTTCCTGAACGGATTCTGTTTCACTCGTTTTGTTTGGAATGGTATAGAATTGTTTTCCAATTGTAATCTGTGGGTTGATTCGACTCAATTCTAACTCTAATTGCAATAAATAACGGCTCGCCTCATTGCTTCCAATACTTTCTTGTGCGCTGGTGTAGGTAACCCACATATCGGTGCAATGGTGCAATAATCGGTAAAAATGGTGTGCAAAAAGTCCTTGTTTGTCTCTTGGCGTTGGCAAATTAAAATACCCTCTTAAATCCATTGGAATCATTGTTTGAATTGGATTTGTTGGAGGCATTTTACCTTCGTTTAATCCTAAAACTATGATTTTTTTGAAATCAAGCAAACGGGTTTCTAAGAGTCCCATGATTTGTAAACCTTCCAACGGATTTCCGTGATAAGCAATTGATTTCGTGTTCCAATGTTGTTGAAATAAATGCCTAAAACTTTTGAGCGACATTACTGGTAACCCTTCTTTTACCAGGTTTTCAAAATCCAATAATGCTTGATCAAAACCTTGAACAATTGCTTTTTCAAATGCATCTTCATCTGACAGATTACTGAATAAAAGTTCATTCAAAGACCGAATTGCCTGCATAGCAATTTCCCAATTCCCTGCCCAATTTTGAGTTAATTGTGCTAAAATAGCATCTGGTACAGCGCCAATTTTGATTTTTGTGACCGTTTGGAAAATGCTATTTTTTCGAATTAGTTCCGTTTCCAATTGTGTAATCGCACCTTTTTCTTCCTTTCTTAAAACAGCTGTAAGAAACGGATGATTCCACATTTTTTGTAAATCATGAATATAAATTGCTTCTGATTTAAACCGTGTTTTATTTTCTTGAATGGAGAAGATTAAATCAACCCACGTGCGTAAAGAAGTGTTTTTTAACGGCAATCCAAGAGTAATATTTGCCTGACCAATTTTCTTTGGAAGATTGCGTAAAAGTGGTGCGATTAAACTTTCATCCGCTAAAAGGACAAGTGTTTCATCAATCTCTTCTTTTGAAAACTCTTCGAGAATTGTTGCTGCAACTTTTACTTGTCCAGTTTGCTGAGCGCACTCAATAATTTCAATATGCTTTGTTGAATTCTTTAAATTATCTTCCACAAAAGGCAACTCTTTCATGTCCAATTCCTTTTTAAAATCCCTCAAAAATCTTCCAGCTTCATGACTTGGATTGTCCAAATAATAATTATCTGCATTGATGAGAATATGTGCGCGACCCATGCGCTCCAATTGCTTCATGATTGACATTTCGGCTGGTGAAAGCGCATTGAAACCCGCAAACAAAAAATGGCGTTCTTTATCAGCTTTAAAAACAACATCTAAATTTTCGGAAAGAAAACGGTATGCTTTTCCCATGTAACAGGAATTCTCCTTGTCCAAAACTTCGTTTAATCGCTTATAGTAATCTGGTAAGCGATCCCAAAATTCCATGAAACGTTTTTGTCCTTCACTCAACGTTTCATCGCCAAAACTCCAGTTTTCAATTTCCTTAATATCTGCAAGGTTCTTAAATACTTGTTCAGATGACAATAAATACCTGTCAATTTCATCGTAATCGGAAAGTAATATTGTTCCCCACGACATGAATTCATCAAAGGACTTGTCTTTCTCATTGGTTAAATTTTCCAATTGAACTTTGAATAATTTGACTAGAACACGTGTTTTATCGATAACCGTTTTATCAGAAAGATTTCTAATCCATCGATCGATTGTTATCATTTCAGGAGCAAGAATCGGCTTTTGATACGTTTTAAATAACGATGCAGCAATGTATTTTTTAGCTCGTTCGGAAGGTAAAACAATCGTTAGGTGTTTTAAATCCAAGTTCTGTTCATGAATATATTCGGCAATTTGATCTGTGAAAGTCATATTCATTTATTTTTTTGTCAAAAAGCCCCAATATGTCGAACGATTCAAGGTGTGATTAGTAATTGTTGGATATGCCTCCAAAAAGGATGCAGGGAATTTTATTTTCTTCTTTTTTTCCCACGAGGATTTGTACGCAGCAATTTTACTTTCATGAATTTCAATAAAATCCATTGTTTGTTTGGTATGTGTTCGCCAAAAGCGGTAATCAGCTATTTTGCCATTTAATTTGTTCCATTTTATTCGTTCTGAAATCAACCAATTCCGCCAGAGTTGATCGATGTCATTTCTTAAAAAGAGTGGATTAAAATTGCTGATTAAAACATTTCTGATTCCGTTATCTACAAAATAGATTACGTGACTTTTTTTCAATTCGTATCGGTGTTCATTGTAGTAAGTTGGAATTCGAATCAGGATAAATGATCGTTCCAATAAATCAATATAGCGTTCAACCGTTTCATTGTCTAAATCACATTTTTCTCCAATTTCATTATACGAAATTGGTTCACCAATATTGAAGGAAATAATTTGCAGCATGCGCAACAATTTATCCCCTTTATTGATTCGGTCTGTGACTCCAAGATTTGTGAAAATGACTTCATTTACCATCTCACGAAGCGTCAATTCAGCATGTTCTAAATCTTCTGTTACTGCAGGATAATTTCCATAAATCAAGCGTTGTTCTAATAATTTCTCTTCTTCTGGTAAGGTGTTTTTCTGCGCTAATTCATAAAAAGTTGTTGGCAATAAATTAATTTCTAATCCTTGAATTTGTAGCACTTCTCTCAAAACCTCATCAATCAATGGCTCGTAAGAACAACATAAAATAAGTGTTGTATTGATTTCTCCTGATAGTAAAATCTCAATTATATCTTGTAATTTTTCCAAATATTGCGCTTCATGAATCACCACAAAACGACTATTTTGAAAAATCTCTTTTAACGATTCAACAGAAATTTGCTCAAATTGTTTCTTGATTTTCTTGTCAGAAACATTGAATTCAATAGCCGAATAATTGAGTTCATCCAAGGAATTTAAAACTGCCGTTCGCTTGCCAACTTTACGTGGACCAGTCAATAAAATAATCCGATTGTTTGCAATATTTTCTTTTAATTGGAGGAATTGAATGCGCGGAATCATACCATTAGATTTTAAACAAATCTAGCAGAAAATTGCATTTAATCGCTTTTATTTCTTGATTTTTGCGTTTTAAAGTAAAAACACACTGAGTATTACTCGAACCAAACCTTGCTGAAGAATAATTTTGGTCGGTTAGAATTCATGAATTTATTACCGCCATACGCTTTGACGATAAGCAAATATTCGTCACTTTGCAACAACCGAACCCATTGCATTCCTTCTGGATACGTATCAGATAAACCTTCATAAAAATCAGTTCCATCATCTGAATAGGTGTGCTTAAAAGTTGTTGCATCTGGACTCGCAATATAAATTGCTGCTTGCTCTTCTAATGTCAGAGATCCATCGATTGGAATCATTTCAATTGAGTACGTATTTCCTTGTCCCATTTCTCTGTAAACTAAATATGGATGATTGTCATAAATTTTTAATTCCAATGGTTTACCAGGAAAAACTGCTTCAATTCCAATGGTATCATTTACGTAGAAATAATTTCTTTTTGAACGCACATTTTTCTTTTCTGGAATCATGTCATCCGCAAATGTTGCAGGAATAATTCTCAAATGATACCCTTTTTTTCGAAGCAAATTAATGATGCCAGTTTCACCAGCCAAGTGACCAGCCCCAACTGCACAAAAGACAGAATTCTTTTTAATCAATGTATCAATTCCTTTAGCCATTATTAGATTTCGATTGACAATAATGTCTTCATATAAACCGGGATACATCGACATGTTTGCTCTCATCACTCTGTCAATTGTGCTAATATCTCCTGTAAGATAGATTTCAAGCATTTTATCTTGTGTAAGATTCTGTGTGTTTTTTCCTATAACCGTATTATCTGCATTTACCCAGCCTGAACCTAGGTCTAATTGATCTTGTACATCTTCTAAAGGATAAAATTTCTTGTTTGAATTATGGCAGTATTCTAAAAAATAAGCATCCAAAAATTGAGGCATTCCATCTTCGTCACCATAGATTGTTTTGGAAGCATTGTCAGAGGAAGTGTATGGTGTTCCTTGATTATCAAATAGCATGAGCACCTCTTCTTTGCGCGTGTCCCAATCTTCGAACATGGCAAAAACATCTGTTTCAAGCACAATAGCCTGACTTTTATCTAACGCGAAATAAGTTGAATCTGAGAGACGAAAAATACGTTTATCATTCGAATGATAATTTCCATATAAATAGCTTTTTTGTTTCAAGCCATTTCCTGATATTTCCCATAAAAGTTCATTTTCACTTTGGTTTGATTGGGCCAAAGATGTAATCATCGTTAGCAACATTAAAAAAACAAAACCAATTAATCTCTTACACATATTCTTCATTCGTATATTAAAAGTAACGCTTCTCACACAATAATCATACAATTATTTGTTCGATGTGTTGATCTCCAAAAGCATAAGGAATATAAGCTAAAGAAGGTATTTCTTTCGTTATCAATATCGGTGATTTTCTTCCTAAAGCAATTTTACCATGTGTTTCACTCAATCCCATAGCATAAGCAGCATTTACAGTTAATGCATTCAATGCTTCTTCCGGAGTCATTTTCATTTTAGCACACGCCAAAGACCAAACAACACCTAAATTTCCTGTTGGCGTGGTTCCTGGATTAAAATCACTTGCAAGAGCAACGGGCAATCCATTTTCCATCATTAATCGTGCATTGCCAAAAGGAATACTGATAAAATGTGAACAGCTTGGTAAAATCGTTGGCATGCATTCCGAATTTTTCAATGCAACGATATCTTGTTCGTCAATTTCTTCTAAATGATCCACTGATAAAGCACCTAATTCAATCGCTTTTTTAACACCTCCCAAAATTGAAAATTGATTCACATGCACTTTTGGAATTAGACCATATTTCGACCCTGCTAGCAAAATTTCTTCCATTTCTTCAACAGAAAAATAATTCCGTTCACAAAAAACATCGATATAATCTGCTAATTTTTCTGCTGCGATTTGAGGCAACATTTCGTTGATGATCAAATCAATATAACCACGGTGATTTTCTTTAAATTCTATTGGAAAAGCATGTGCTCCTAAAAAAGTAGCTTTAATTGTAATATCACATTTTTCTTTCAAGCGTTTGATTACACGCAACATTTTTAATTCTCCTTCAACAGATAATCCGTAGCCAGATTTAATTTCAATCGCTCCAGTTCCGTATGATTTCATTTTTTCAATGCGCACTTTTGCTTGGTCAAACAAATCGTCTTCTGACATTTCATTTAACCTGCGAGCAGAATTTAAAATTCCTCCGCCCTTTAGTGCAATTTCTTCATAACTCAAGCCATTGATTCGGTCAACAAATTCCTCTTCTCTACTTTTGGCAAAAACGACATGAGTATGTGAATCACAAAATGCAGGTAAAACATATTTTCCAGAAGCATCAATAATTTCAAGATCGCGCCAATCATCAATTCCTTCCCAATCCTCCATTAAACCATAGGCTATAACTTCCCCGTCTTCCAATGCCAAAAATGCATTTTCAAGAATTGGCACGTTCTTCATTTCAAGGCCTTTTATCACTTTAGGAATATTTTCTCCAACTTGGACAAGACCTTTGATATTTTTAATGAGCAGTTTTTTCATGATTTCTTTCGAAAATAAGCTATTTTAGCCCTACAAAACTAACATCATTTTAATGAAAATTACTGCTCTTTTATATTCACTTCTGTTATTTAGTGTTAATTACGCTCAAACCTTTACTGGTGGCACTGGTCCAATTTTAGATTACCAGACAATAGATATTCCGTTAACCGTTTCCGTTCCTCAAACAAGTATTAACACGACCACTTTTGGAGTGGAGACAATTTGTTTGAATTTGACTCATACCTATTTAGCGGATATTACAATACAAATTGTTGCGCCAGATGGAACAGTAAGAAATCTTTCTTCGGGCATTGGTGGTGGAGATGATAACATGACAAACACCTGTTTTAATGTTACGGCTCCAACAAGTATTCAAACTGGAACGGCTCCTTTTACAGGAACATTTATGCCTATGGGTCAAATGGGCGCTGTAAATAATGGTCAGAATCCAAATGGTATTTGGTATCTTAGAATTGCCGACAATTATGGTGCCGATGAAGGTGTTGTAATTGATTGGACGATTACTTTTGGTTCAACACCTGCGACCTATTTTCAATTTTCAGAATCAGATTTACCTATTGTAGTAATCAACACAAATAGTCAAGCCATTGATGTTGATATAAAAATTATAGCTGATATGGGGATTATTTATAATGGTGTTGGAAATAGAAACCATTTGGTGGACCCATACAACGAATACAATGGAAAAATTGGAATTGAATACCGTGGAAATTATTCGCTTTCTCTTCCTCAAAAACCATATAATTTCGAGCTACAAGACAATGCTGGAGTTGCCATTGATTCTTCCATACTTGGAATGCCTGCTGAAAGTGATTGGTTACTCTTAGCAAATTACAATGATAAATCATTTGCTCGCAATGCACTTCCATTTAATTTATTCGACTCCATGGGACATTATTCTGTAAGAAGTCATTTTGTTGATGTAGTTATGAATGGTGAATATCAGGGAATCTATATGTTGGCAGAAAAAATTAAAAGGGATTCAAATAGGGTAGATATCTCAAAATTAGAACCGTTGGAAATTGTAGGTCAAGATGTGACTGGTGGATATATTATAAAAATTGATTATTGGGACAATTCAAACTCTTGGCAATCCAATTTCTCTCCAATTGGTTTCCCTGGGTTAGATGTTCATTTTGTCTATTATTATCCAAAGCCAGAAACAATCGTTTTGCAGCAACAAACCTACATTCAAAATTTCATGAATGAGTTTGAAACAGCGTTATATTCACCAAATTTTGCGGATACTGCTGTTGGTTATCGAAAGTTTATTCATACCGAAAGTTTCATTGACTATTTCATTGTGAATGAAGTATCAAGAAATGGCGATGGATTCAAGAAAAGTCGGTTCTTATACAAAGACAAAGATCATGCAGATGGCTCGTATAGAAAACTACATGAAGGACCAGTTTGGGATTTTGATTGGGCTTTAAAAGATATGTGGGGAGGTTCGGAAGATGGATCTCAATGGATGTATAATAATTTGAATGGGCAGGACGTGAATGCTCCGGGTTGGTACATTCGTTTGTTAGAAGACACTTTATTTGCCAATGAGTTACGTTGTCGTTATGATGATTTGCGAAGAACTATTTTGAGCGAATCCTATATGCACCAAAAAGTTGATTCGATTGCTTCGCTTCTTAATGAGAGTCAAGAATGGCATTATCTAGTTTGGGGACACTTGGGCGCTTCCACTGGAACACCAGAAGTTCAAGCACCGTCTCAAACGTATGCGGAAGAAGTTCAACGGTTAAAGGATTGGTTAACGCGCCGAATAACTTGGTTAGATATAAATATGCCAGGAACGTTAAATGGTTGCAGTATGACGGGTGTCAAAGAAATTTCTGAAGTAATATTCAATGTTTATCCGAATCCATTTGAATCTATTATTTCCATTAATCTGAATAATAAGTTGAATGAAAATGGAACAATTACTTTGTCTGATGCTTCAGGAAGAACAATTAGGGTTCAAGAGTTCACAGGAAGTTCCAACCATGAAACAATTGAACTGACAGGACTGAATGATTTGAATGCAGGTATTTATTTCGTAGAAGTTGAAATGGGTTCTAAGAAAGCAGTTCAGAAATTAGTTAAATAAAGATTCTCATATAAAATGCACTTTACTATTTGAGATTTCAAGAAAAGTAGTAACTTCACCTCCGCTTTACCTGATTCGTTGGGTGTCCAAAGCGAAAAATGCCTCGGTGGCGGTCCCGATGCATCGGGATGGTAGACACACTAAAAAAATGGCATTTTGTTACATCCTTTTTTCTTCTTCAATTAATCGATTTTACATCGGAAGCTGTCAAGATTTAAACTTCAGATATAAAAATCATTTAGATAAAACATATCCAAACAGTTATACAGCAAAAGCAGATGATTGGGTTATATTCTACTCTCTTGAAGTAGATAATATAACCACGGCAATCCGTATTGAAAGGCACGTTAAACGAATGAAATCAAGGAAATATATCTTGGAACTGAAAGAATCGCCTGAATTAGGATTAAGTCTCATGACAAAATATTCAATCTAATATTTTCTTTTATGCTCTCTCTTGTAGATTTCAAGAAAAGTAGTAACTTCGCCTCCGCTTTACCTGATTCGTTGGGTGTCCAAAGCGAAAAATGCCTCGGTGGCGGAACTGGTAGACGCGCTGGATTCAAAATCCTGTACTTTCGGGTGTGCCGGTTCGATTCCGGCCCGAGGTACTGAAAACTTAAAATCCTCAGACATTGTTTGAGGATTTTTTTTTTACAATTTTTATCCTTATATTCAGTAAACGTGATTACCCGAAATTCATTTTGTTTTTTGGTTAGATTAAAACGTTTACTACCCGAAATAAAAATGTCAGAATTATTCAAGAACAAATATAGAATTGCCTCTGCACGATTGCAAAATTGGAATTATGCAAATGATGGAATGTATTTTGTGACAATTTGCACCAAAAACAGAGAAAATTATTTCGGGAATATTGATTCCAAAGGAATTTTTAAACCAACCGAAATTGGAAAAATCGCCTATTCTGAATGGTTTAACGCTATTAATATTCGTCCTGATATGAATTTAATATTGGGAGAATTTGTTGTTATGCCGAATCATATTCATGGAATAATGATTATCGGTGAAAATGATTATAATGCGGGATTATCGGGTTCATTGGCAATCAATGGTAGAGGCGCAATGCATTGCGCCTCTACCATTGATAATGAAAATGACAATAAAACCCATTCCGAATATAAAAACCAATTCTCACCACAATCCAAAAACCTATCCTCTATTATTCGTGGATATAAATCTTCTGTAACAACATTTGCCCGAAAAAATGGAATTGATTTTGGTTGGCAACCTCTTTTTTACGACCACATTATTCGGTCACAAAATGATTTCGATAGAATCTCCAATTACATTATTCAAAATCCATATAATTGGGCGAAGGATAAATTTCATTTGGGAAAACAGAAAATTATTATTCGCCTACTATGACGGAAGGAGTGAGAGAATTATTGAAATTAAGGAATTAAACCTGCAAATGTTCCTAGCCATTCACTGCTAACTTTTGTTATCCTTTAACCTTTTATTGATATTCCGTTATTTGCTTGTTATCTTTGAGGTGTTATACTATGAGTCATCCGTGAAAATGAAGGGCATATTTTTGTTATTCGTGTTTTTGATTAATTTCTGTGGAATCTTTGCGCAGGAGGAGGTTGATAGTATCGTGCCTATCGATTCAACAACGATTAAGAAAACAATCTCTGTTCCTGATTTTACCCTTATCGATTCAGACACCATACAATTGGGAGAAAATGATGAATTAATCTGTGATTCATATACCGCTTTAGGAAAGCCGCACGTTTATGATGCTTTACATTCGTTCAACCGCAGAAGAATGGATTATTTTGGTGGCTATTTAAACGTCAAAATTAATGCTGCTTTAGAACGGGTGAGAAGTAATGGATTTCGTTCGGATATTAAGAAGTTGTACATCCAGATTGATCCACTTACGCTCACCGTATATTGGATGGCTGTGGTTGGTCCGAGCGAAGATGGGAATTGTTATGCTTGTATGGATAGCAGAGGTTCGGCGAATGGTGGTCTTGGAGCTGTAAATGGGCAGATTCCTAGAATGCATTCCCTTTATTCGGGGATGGATCCTGTTTTATTGTTGGACTTTAATGAAGATGTGATACAATGTTATGAAGGAAATGGAACACCTTTATCATCGTATTGTACCTATGTCAATATTCGTCAGAAATTTTACAAGTATGCAACCAATTGTTATAATACAGAAACCGATTCAGTAATGGTGAAATTGGCTTACAATAATACAGGCCAAGATACTTTTAATAGTGATGACGTTGAAAAAAAACAAATTGCCAAAAAAGTAACTGCCTCGAGTTATAAAAAACACAAAGTAAAGTCAGGAGATACATTGTCTGCGATAGCACGAAAATACCACACCAGTATTTCTGCAATCAAACGCATCAATCACATGAAATCTGATATGATTCAAATCGGTCAGCTATTGAAAATCCCGTTATAGATTCCAGAGAATTATTTTGAAAATCAAAAGCTATTGGTATTAACTAAAAACGCCCCTAATTGGAGCGTTCTTTTTATCCTTGAAATGCTTCGCACTTTTTGTGATTTGATTTTTTGTGTTTTTTATTTTTCTTTTTATCAAACTTTACAGTTTTGACTGAAGAATCCATGAATGGAGAACTGAATGAAGTCATACTCATTCCAACAAGGGCAGCTGCTAAAAATAAATTTTTCATAATGGAGAGATTTTATAGTTTGAACTAATCTAATTATTATATAACTCAAAAACAACTAAAATATTTCATTTCCTAATTTCCTCTTTTTCTAATCTTGCCAAAATTCCTTACCTTTCAATCGTGAAAAAAATCTCTAGACGCAATTTTATTCCTGCTATCGGTGCGTTGATGGTAACACCAATGTTGATATCTGCATCTAGTGAATTAACGGAAGTTAAAACACGGATTCGACCAAAAGCATTAAACATTGGAGACACCGTTGGACTCTGTGCTTCTGCAGGTGCTTCTCATGATTTAGCAGAAGTTGATGGTTTTATTTCAGTGCTTCAAGGTCATGGTTTTTTGGTGAAAGAAGGGAAAAATATTCGAAAAAAATTGGGTTATTTTTCTGCTTCTGATCAGGAAAGAGCAACAGAATTCATGGCTTTTATTTTAGATACAAATGTAAAAGCAATCTTCTTTACTCGCGGTGGTTGGGGATGCGCACGAATCTTAGAATTTCTCGATTTTGATGCAATTCGCAACAATCCAAAAATAATAATGGGATTTAGTGACATTTGTTCATTGTTGAATGCTATTACAGTTAAAACAGGTCTTACAACATTTCATGGTCCCAACGGAAATGCAAGTTGGAATGAATTCAGTTGGAAATCTATTGAGGATTTAATTGTTAAAAGTACAGTTGTAAAATATCCTTTCCCTAGTTTGGATCTAGTTGAAGCGAAACCTGAAACACTCGTGTCTGGGAAAGCAACAGGAGAATTGTTTGGCGGAAACTTAACCGTGATGACAGGATTATTAGGAAGTACTTATCTACCTGATTGGGCTGGAAAAATTCTCTTTTTTGAAGATGTTTTGGAAGAACCATATAGTATTGATCGCATGTTGACACAATGGAAATTGAACGGTGTTTTCGATAAAGTTTCAGGAATTATTCTTTGTCAATTTCGAAAATGTGTCCCGGAAGAACCTGAATGGTCGTTTACATTAAATGAAGTTTTTCAACAGCATTTTAAATCGCTTAAGATTCCGGTTTTTAGTGGTTTTGCTTTGGGACATGTGAAAAACAAATATTCTGTTCCAATTGGTGAAGAGGTGACAATGGATGCAGACCGATTTACACTCCAATTGAAAGAGGAAGCAGTAATTCATGAAAATCATTAGAGAAAAGTATGTCCAATTTGAAAGTAAAGGAGCGTCATTCTCTGAAGAAGAATATTAATAATTAATTGATTCAATCTTAGAACTCTTTTCAAGGTTGAATTTTTAAACGTCAAGTATTTTAATACCTCCTTTAACAATGGAAATTACTTGATCTTCAATAGCCAAGTATTCGCCATCCATTTCCGAAGATACTTTTCCCTTGATTCGCTTAATTTCAATAGATTTAGTTTCTAAATAATGTACTTCTGGATGTAGAATAGGTAATCCTTTTTTCAATTTCCGGAAATTCATTATATAATCTATTATAGAAACATTTCCTAGGTAGGTTATATTCAATATCCCGTCATTTATTTTAGCGTATGGATTGATTATCAATCCATTTCCGAAAACACTTCCATTACAAATCGCAACCATTAATACTTTTCCTTGAAATTGAAAATCATCTGTTTTAATAGAAAGCGTTGGTTTTCTAAAGCCAATAAATGCTCTTAAAATTGAAATCGAATAAGAGATTTTCCCGCCTACATATTTTCTTTGCTTGTCTAAAATTTCGATAACATTTCCACCAAAACCGGTATCTGAGATATTTAAAAAATAGTGTGTTTGACCATTGCTTTCAATTCTACCTATATCAATTTTTATGCTTCTATTTTCAAGAATTGCATTGATAAAATCCGAAATATTCGACTTCAACTTAGCGCTTTTAACAAAATCATTTCCTGTTCCATTCTGTAAAATGGCCAATACAGGTTTAATCTCATTGTTTGAATCCAAAATTCCATTCAGCACTTCGTTCATAGTTCCGTCACCTCCAGCAGAAACAATTACATCAAAATTTTGATTCGTGCATGATTTTGCAATTTCAATCGCCTCTTTTGATTTTTTTGTTTGGAATTGAGTTGCTTCAATGTCTGGATGTTCTTCACATAGTTTCAAAATCTCTTGAACGTGAACCGTCATTTTTTTTGACCCATTTATTATAAAAGCAACTCGAACCATTGAAGTAAAAGTATTAAAAAACCCTGAAACCAAAAACGGCACCCATTTGAGGTGCCGTTTTCGTTTACGATATGCAGTTAGTCTTGCAGTACTGGAACATCTACACCAGGACTTACAAGAGCCTTTTTAATTTTCTCTTCTAATTCTTCCATCAATTCTGGATTATCTTTAATCAATGCTTTTACAGCATCACGCCCTTGTCCCAAGCGAGTTTCTCCATATGAGAACCAAGAACCACTTTTCTTTAAGATATTTAAATCCACTCCTAAATCGATGATTTCACCAACTTTAGAAATTCCTTCTCCATACATGACATCGAATTCTGCTTTTCGGAAAGGAGGTGCAACTTTGTTTTTCACCACTTTCACTTTTACTCTATTTCCAATAATCTCTTCTCCGTCTTTTAACTGACTTGATCTTCTGATATCAATTCGAATTGATGAATAAAACTTCAATGCGTTTCCTCCAGTTGTAGTTTCAGGATTTCCGAACATCACACCGATTTTTTCACGCAATTGGTTGATGAAAATACAGCAGCACCCAGCTTTATTGATTGATCCTGTCAATTTACGCAACGCTTTTGACATCAGACGTGCTTGAAGACCCATTTGAGAATCTCCCATTTCGCCTTCAATCTCAGCTTTTGGCGTTAATGCAGCAACTGAATCCACAACGATTAAATCAATTGCACCTGAACGAATCAAATTATCAGCAATTTCCAACGCTTGTTCACCATTGTCTGGTTGAGATATTAATAAATTATCAATATCAACACCTAAATTTCTAGCATAAGTTGGGTCAAAAGCATGTTCCGCATCAATAAATGCAGCAATTCCACCTTGCTTTTGTACTTCAGCAATTGCATGAATCGCCAATGTTGTTTTACCTGATGATTCAGGACCATAAATTTCAACTATTCTTCCTTTAGGATATCCATTGATTCCCAAAGCTATATCTAAAGTTAATGACCCGGAAGGAATTACTTCCATTTTTTCTACTGGAGCATCGCCCATTTTCATTACGGTTCCTTTACCATAAGTTTTGTCTAGCTTTTCCATTGTTAATTGGAGCGCTTTTAATTTTTCTGCATTTACTTCTTTAACTGCCATATCGTTTTTTATTGCTCTTTCTTTTTACTCGTAAACTAAAAAGTCAGAATTGTTATTGATTATTGTTTTACAAAAATACATTGAGTACATCGTAAAGTATTTACGTTCTATTTACTTATTAAAAATTTCTAAAATTTCTGTTGCGTGATCCTTTGTTTTTGGCTTTTCAATGATGCCAACAATTTGTTGATTTTCATTGATTAAAAAGGTTGTGCGGTGAATCCCATCATATTCCTTACCCATGAATTTCTTTGGTCCCCAAACACCAAATAGATCAATTATGGTTCTATCTTCATCGGAAATTAATGGAAAAGGTAAAGAAAATTTATCTGCAAATTTCTGATGTGAAACAATCGAATCTGCACTAATTCCAAGGATCTTAATTCCAGCTTTCTCTATAACCTCATAATTATCTCGAAGGTTACATGCCTGAACAGTACACCCAGGAGTATTGTCTTTCGGATAAAAGTAAATTGCTAACTTCTTTCCTTTGAAATCCAATAAGGTAGTTATTTTATCATTTTGATCTATTCCACTAAAATTTGGTGCGTGATCTCCTATTTTTAAATGCTTCATTATTTTGCTGACTATTTAAACATTATTTTGACGATTTATTAATCAAATATAAATCGAATTTTCATATAAACAAAAAATAAAATGAAAAAATGTTTAAAATTTCGTCAAAATAGGAGAAACAAAAAAGCCTTTCGTTGTTTGAAAGGCTTTCTAATTGAGTTTGAATCAAATTATTCTTCGTCTTTCACAGCCAAAGTTTCAAATTTAACTTTCATGTCTTTAAATAACTTTTGCTTTTTTCTTGCTTGATCTGCATAAACGGCATCTTTGTTTTTTTCATGAAGTGCAATTTCAGCAGCCATCTCTTCAATTTTAGAATCAAACATAGAAAGCAAATAGTTACTATTTTGTGGGATGAACATCTTTGTATAATAGCCGCCTTCAGCATTCAAGTGTGCATATAATTCAAATGACTGATCTATCATTTCTGGTTCTTGTCGCGTAATAAAATACGTCAATGAATTCATGACACTCAATTGATCAAATCCTTGTAATATCGTTCCTTTTAATACGGTATTGAAAAATTCATAATTCTCTTTTTCTCCATAAGAACCATATAATTGTGCAACACCAGTTATCATTTTTGATGATTTTTCAGCTTCCAATCCTTTTGCTTTTGTCAATGCAAGTGTTGGATTTGCCTTCCCAAGATTCTTAAGGGCATTTGAAACAACCAAGTAAGATTGGTCATTTTCGATGCGATCAATATAAACTTCTGTAATTACATCAGCTCCCAAATTATTCGACAAGAAATTCAATGCAGCAGATCGAACTTGAGACTTAGGATCCTTTAATGCTAAATCCTTTATCAAAGCAATTCCTTTGTCTTTATTGTCAACATTCAATTTCGCTGCTTTTTCAATTGCCAATAAACGAATGTTCCAAAATGGGTCGTTCAACGCATCCAAAATTAATTGTTGTCCTTTTTGTTCTTTATTTTTTGAACCGAACATCAAGCCTTCTTTTCGGGCCCTGTATCGTTGTCCATTATAAAACTGAAAAATGTATTGATCTGTTGGTTTCGTTTCACTGATCTTTGCTAGCAACATTTGCTGGTTGTCAAATATAACATTGTTTAATGTCCCACTATATGGCAACACAAATGATTGGTTCAATTTGTCAACGACAACTTTATGAATATGTTTTCCATTTGAATCAAACACCGCTATTTCAAGTGGTAATTTGAAAATAGGCGACAATTCCAAGCTTTGGTTTTGTTTTACTGAAACTGTTACCGTATTTGCAGCTACATCAATTTGTTGATTCACCTCTAATATTGGATGTCCTGAACCCAAATACCATTGATTAAAAAACCAATTCAAATCCTCACCACTTACTTCTTCAAAAGCCAAACGCAATTGATGAAATTCGGCCGCCTTGAATTTATTTACATTCAAATAGTTACTGATTCCTTTGAAAAAAGCCTCATCACCTAAATAATTGCGCAGCATGTGTAAAATTCGACCTCCTTTATTATAAGAGTGACCGTCAAACATTTGTTCCTTATCATCATAATCTAACCATACTAAATCATGATAACCTTGCATTTGACTAGATTGATAATACCCATCCGCTTCGACATCTGCTTGGTAATCCGCTTCATCCAACCCAAACCTATGTTCGTCCCACAAATATTGAGAGTAATTTGCAAAAGATTCATTCAACGTTAAATTCGACCATGATTCACATGTTACCAAATCTCCAAACCAATGGTGAAACAATTCATGAGCAATGGTCGATTGATCATTTTCGTCCAGCAATTCTCTGTCTGTCTTGTAAACATAATCTCCAAAAACTACTGCTCCTGTATTTTCCATTGCACCAGAAACATAATCTCTCACCACAATTTGATGGTATTTATCCCATGCATATTCCACTCCCAATAATTCAGAAAAATGTTTGATCATCGCTGGAGTTTCACCAAAAATTGATTTCGCATATCCTTCCCATTCCTTTTCAACGAAGTAATTAACTTCCATTTTTGTTCCGTCAGCGCGCGTATAAAAATCCTTTACAACTTTAAATTCTCCAACACCCATCATAAATAAGTATGGAGCATGCGGTAAATCTTGCTTCCAGTAATCAGTTCGCGTACCATCCGTATTTGCTTTAGAAGAAACCAATTTCCCATTGGACAAGGTAGCGTACTTATTTTCAACAGTAATATACGTTTCTTGAGATGTTTTGCTATTTGGGGAATCAATTGTTGGGAACCAAACTGAGCTCGATTCGGTTTCTCCTTGCGTCCAAATTTGCGGCATTTTAGTTTTGTCTTCATTCTTTGGATTGATAAAATACAACCCTTTATCTGAAGTAATTGCAGCACTTCCGCCTGTCATCCGTTCGTCCGGTTTTGCAACGTATGCAATGACAACCGTATATTTGTCCGCTCGCGTGTAGGTTTTATTCAATTTAATTTTCAAATACATCGAATCAGAGATATAACTCAAATTAGCGCCATCCAGCTGAACTTTTAGAATGTCCATGCCTTTTGCGTCAAGGATTAAACTATCAGATGCGTAAAAATGTGGTTTTGCAGTAATTGTTGCAATTCCATTCATTCGAGACTTTGTCCAATCGAAATTCACTTCCAATTTTGTATGAATCAAATCAGTAAGAACTGTTTCAGTTGCTTGATAAACTGGTCTTTGTTGAGTAACTTCATCAATCAATAGCGTGTCTGCTTCCCAACCATTGTCTTCCGAACTTCCTAAATCGACGTTATCAGTTGGTTTATTAGTTCCACATGCGGCAACTAAAAGGAGCAATCCAAAATAAATACTTTTTCTCATGTTTTATAGATTCTTTCCACAAAACTGAACAATTATTTTTAATTATTTACATGAAAATACAGCAAGGGAATCTCTTTGTGTTATTTTTGCATTAAATACATGTTAAATGGTAAGCAACACTTGGAGTTTTGATGGAAAGGAAGTAATTGGGTCACAAGGTTCTGTTTTAAAGTGGGACGATCATCAATTCTTTACATTAACATACAAAGGGCAGAAATTTTTTGGTGAATTATTAGAAGATAACTCTGAGGACAATTCTTTGAAAATTAAAATCAATCAGCGTGTTTTCGAAGTGAAGAAAAAAGGAGAATTAGATGATTTAATTTCTGCTTTAGGATTAGACATCCCGAAAGTCCGAAAATTGAAGGAATTACAGGCTCCAATGCCTGGACGCATCGTTCAAGTTTCAGTAACAGTTGGACAAGAATTGAACATTGGTGACGAAATCTTATCGTTGGAAGCGATGAAAATGGAAAACATTCTTAAAGCAGAAGGTGTTGGAAAAGTAAAAGCAATTTTTGCTGAAGCAAACCAAGTTGTAGAAAAAGGATTTGTATTAATAGAGTTTGAATAAATCGAAAATGGAAAAGGAAATTTACATCACAACTAGCTCAAGCCTTGAAGGGTTTAAAGTTAAATCCCAATTAGGATTGGTTAGAGGCATTACTGTTCGTTCGAGAGGTCTTGGAGGAAATATTGCAGGAGGTTTTATGGCAATGTTTGGGGGGAAAAGCGCCATTTATACAGAGCTTTGTGAAAACTCAAGAGAAGAGGCGTTGAAATTAATGATTTCAAATGCAGAGTCATTAGGTGCTAATGCAATAATTAATATGCGTTATGAATCGAATGAAGTGATGCAGGGGTTGACTGAGGTATTGGCTTATGGGACTGCTGTGATTGTTGAAGAGAATTAGAAAACAAAACATTACAAAAAAGGGGAGAATCAAATGATTCTCCCCTTTTTTTATTTCGCTACTTCTAGCGCAAAAGCTTTTTTGATAATAATGGGGTACTTTGCCCCGAATTCAACAATACACCATTCCTTAAATTTCTTGATTTCTTCCGCAGAAGTAATCCAGTTCAATGCCTTATTTAGTTCCTTTTGAAACAGATGCGCATCAAAACTCACTTTAGTAAGAATCTTTTTTGTTAGTTCTAGCATAGTTTTTATTGTTTGTTGTTACAATGAAACGAAAAAAATGAATCCCTTGCATACTTTAAATGTTAAAAAAGAAGGTCATCCGTCAGCTGACGGATGACCTTCTTCTATTTGTC
>CANITF010000011.1 GCA_947470515.1 Flavobacteriales bacterium | reverse complement strand
TGATGATAAGGTAATTGAATTGGCCTTGAATTCAGATTTTGGGGATTTTGAGGACGCAATACAATACTATTGTGCAATTGAAAATGGAATCAAAGTCCTTATTACAAGAAATTTGAAAGGCTTTAAACACGCAAGAATTCCAGTTTTAACTGCTGAGGAATTTGTGAAACAAAATGAATAATGCCAGCCACTAACAGCAAGCAAGCACCAGCCCAGATCTTACTTCGAAACAACAAATAGCTTTTAAAGATTAAATTATATCTTCGGAGTAACGATCTTGTGAAAAGTGGGCCGTTCGCCTGCACGCAAAACGTCATCTGCAATTAATTTATGGCTCGACAACCCACATTTTAGGGATGTCCTTAGCTCATGAGCCATGCTTGTTTTGTCATAGGATTTTGCTGCTGGTTCATTTAATTCCTTTAACAAGGCTAGTAAAAAAATTGGATTAACTTTGAACAGAGAGCAATTTTGCTCACACTTAATTAACGGTGAACGTGAGTGTTACAATAGTAAAGTTTAGTGATAAAGATCCTGAGTTCTATGAAGTTGTTAAAGAACGGGTGAACAATTATTTTAAAGAGAATAAAATATCTAAACACGCTAATTTTGAAATGAAGCTAAAAACCGTCCTGATCATTGCTCTTTACGTTGTACCATTTGTACTAATGCTTGCTGGCGTTGTCTCATCCACATGGACCGTACTTAGTTTGTGGGCTGTTATGGGCTTTGGGATGGCAGGAATTGGACTAGCGATTATGCACGATGCAAATCACGGAGCTTATTCTAATAATGAAAAAGTAAATGACGCTGTTGGTTTCACCCTCACATTCGTAGGCGGATATCGTTTGAACTGGATAATACAACATAACGTCCTTCACCACTCTTTTACAAATGTAGAAGGGTTTGACGAAGACATCCATCAGAAAGGTGTTATGCGCTTTAGCCCAAAGCAAGGAAGAAAAGGGTTTTTCAAATTTCAAATCATTTATGCCCCTTTTTTATATGGTTTACTAACCTTAGTTTGGTATTTGTTTAAGGACTTTGCAAAACTTGTCCGTTACAATAAAATGGGGCTACTCGAAGCACAGGGGAAAACTTTCAAAAAGGCCCTTACCGAAGTTGTTTTCCATAAAACATGGTATACCTTACTATTTATTGTGCTCCCTATAGCGCTTATTGATTTCCCTTGGTGGGTAATTATACTTGGATATATTTTGATGCAATTTATTTGTGGGCTTATGTTATCCTTAATTTTTTCATCGGCACATGTAGTTGAAGAAACTGAATTCTATGTTGCTGACGAAAACTATTCACTAGACAATAATTGGGCAATTCATCAGATGCGCACAACGGCTAACTTTGGAAATGAAAGCAAATGGTTTACTTGGTATGTTGGTGGGTTGAACCACCAAATTGAGCATCATTTATTTCCACATGTGTGTCACGTGCATTATCCTGCCTTGAAAGAAATTGTAAAGAAAACAGCTCTTGAATTTAATGTTCCATATCATGAATATAAATCTTGGTTTGGTGCTTTAAAAAGTCATTTTACCTTATTGCATAATTTGGGTACAGGTAAGGCCGACCGAATGGCAAAAGTATAGTGAAATAAAAGAAGACCATGTTTAATTGTATTACCACTTTTTAATTGCTAATGTCTAAAAAAGAATCAGAATACGAGCTGAAAGATCATCAACTTTTTGCTTCTTCAAGAAAAGTTTGGAAAACACTCAAAGCAGAAAATAATATTGCAAAGAGCAAAATGAAACGTGCTCGAAAAATTTCACTAGTAATAGCTTCGCTAGCTGTTTTTAGAGCGTTACAACAATACATTCTTAAATTCAAAATAAAGGATGTTGAATTGAAAGACGACGCTCCAATATTTGTAATTGGACATTGGAGAAGTGGCACAACGCATCTGCACTACTTACTTTCACAAGATGACAGGTATATGCATCTTAGCTCATTTCAAGCATTTTTTTTCAATATGGCCTTCACTACTAAATGGTTTTTTAAACCTATTCTTAAACGTTTAATGCCAAAAACACGTCCTCAGGATAATGTTAAAGTTGATGCTGACGCACCAGCAGAAGAAGAACACGCTTTAGTAAATATCACAAAAATGAGTGGTATGCATCTGTTCTTCTTTCCGAGGAATATGTTATACTTTGATAAATACAATTGTTTCGAGGACATACCAAGTAAAGAATTGCAAGAATGGAAGTCCATCTACTCAAACTTGCTAAAGCAGATTGAAGTATTCAATAAAACTGATAAAAAATTATTATTGAAGAATCCACACAATACTGGAAGAATAAAAGTGCTTCAGGAAATGTACCCCAAAGCCAAATTTATTTTCATCCATCGAAATCCATATGATGTTTTTAGGTCAACAATTACTCTTTATGAAAGAGCTGTAAAAACACAATTTTTGCAAGAGTTTAGTGATGAAGAATTAAATGAATTGGTGTTTTATTGTTATGAAAAAATGATGACAAAATATATGGAAAACCGAAAATTGATTCCAGCCAACAATTTAATAGAAGTTGGGTACGATGAACTTATTGACAATCCAATTGGTGCATTAGAAAGAATTTATAATCAACTTTCTTTAGGCGAATTCCAAAGCGCAAAACCTAAGCTAAAGTTGTATTTAAAAACGTTAAAGGCATACAACGTAAATCCAAAAGTTCAGTTGGAAACAGAAATAAAAGAACAAATTAAAAAGCGCTGGGATTTTGCGTTTAACGAATGGGGGTATAAAAAATGAGTTTATCTCAACATGTAACACTTCGTTCAAGTCAAAGCTATCTTTTTAGTTATGTTTGGCTGGCCTTTGAATTAGTTGGATTTAATTTAATGATTCATTATTTCCTTCCGGCGAACTCACTTATTACCTTGACGTTTTTCATGGTTTGCTTTGCCCGGCTGTACTATTGGCTCGATTTTTCACCTGAATCTGGTTTTCAAACACTTTTTATTTTAGGGTTAATCCCGTTAAATTGGATTGTATATCATCTTGGATTTTCTAACCATTTACTTGAAGTATTGTTGCTTTATCAACTGATATTGATTACACTTGGTAGCATTCGTATCTCCAAAACGAAATATATCATTACTAGCTCTCACATAATTGTTCAATTAATTCGGTCGAAATCATTTGAATTAGATAAAACTAGACCCGTTGAACTCCAGCAGCATTACAGAGGTAAGCTTCTCAACTTTGGATGTCTTTTGGTCCCAATTGTTGAATCGAAAAATCCTAGGAAACACTTTCTTTCAACTCTTTTGTTCCATAAACGATATAATGCAATATTCTCAGGGTTCCAACGAATGGATGGAATCCAAAATCCAAAAGAAGTTATTCAAAACTTAAAAAAACATACTTACTGATGAAAAAATCAAAACAACCATGGATAGGAACAATCCCTTTATTTATTGGGATTCTAGCATTCGCAATGGGATTATTATTCGTTTTTTTCCTGATAATACAACTCTTACTCTCGCTTTATTTGCCAATCTGGGCTTCGCTAACTGGATCAATTATCGGTTCATTTATTTTATTTGCTTTGTTTCTCAATACCCCAATACCGAGAAGAAGAAAAGATCCAACATCAGATTTGAACATTGAAGATAAAATAGCCGAAGGTGCATGGTGCTCGGTCTACTTGAAACAAAATGACAAAAATTTGGTTGTCAAACAGTTATACTTTTGCGGTTGGGGTCATAACGATTATCGAAAGCATAAAGCTTTGGTGATTGGTAAGGAGAAAATATGTGGAAAATGGAATCCACTAATTCTATGTTTTCTCCACAATTATATGTTGCTGTATCAAATGATAGGTCTAAAGAGAAGGCTGAGATTTGAGCAAACGATTGACGCCTTACCAACTACTTATAACGTTAACTACACAGGTCTCAGATATGAGCAAACTTTCGTCTCCAAAGAATTAACTGTTGAAAATTGTCCTGAAGATATTGTTGCGCAATTCAAAAAACTAAATGAGGATTTGGAGCGTTGTGGGTTATATCTAGATGATGTTCATGCCCGAAATGTTCGACTGACAGAAAACGGTCAAATACAAATTGTTGATGGTGAGCTTTATTCAGGAGGAGAGGAATGGATCAAATCTAAGCTCGTGGTACTTATTAACGGTGCGATGGTTTCAAATATGGAAAAGGTATTAGGGAATGACAGAATTATTGCTTGGGTTGATCATAGAGAAAGGGTTGATCATATCGTGAAGCAGGCATTTAGTAGTTAGTTTTTTTTGATAATTGAGCAATAAATTCAAGCTAGAATACTCAAAACTAAGCCTTTTAATTGGGAAAAAGGTAAAACATCGCTTGTACTTCATGCCGAAAAGATTATATGCGAGGGTTGGCACTAAAAAAATAAATTGAAGTGTATAGAAACAGTTTCTAATTGGACTTTTAAAAATTGACAAGCCAAAATGCCATCCGCTAGCAGCGGTTTTTGGCGTAATGCCGGGGGACCTACTTAGTTGAAACTTTTTTTCTATATTTGAAGTGTCAACATTTACATTCTGCGCTGCCGAGCGGTATGCTTAAAATCCATCTCTACGTTAGGCAGCAAAACAAACTGAATTAAAAAAGTACGTTGCTCTATCTGAAAAATAAAATAAAAGCCGAACTGCTAACAGCCTGCAAACATTAAAACCAAGGCGCAGGCCGGAAAATGTTAGAGATAATTTTCATAAAAAATCATGAACCAATAGTTATTCACTCAAAAATTTGACAAATGTTTAAATTAGAGATTCCAAACTGGCTGATTATCCTAGGCGCAATAGGGCAAATGTTTACCGCAATCATTTATCCTTATATCAGACATGTTGTTTTTGACTGGTACAACGACATTAAAAAACTGAAACCACTTAACCAAGAAATTGCAAAAACGTATGGTAGATACATTCAAGGGTTAAACTTTTCATTTGGACTAATTTCCATTTTGTTTACCCAAGATTTAAAAAATGAAACCGGATTAGCAGTGGCTATAACGGGACTCATCGCTGCTTACTGGACTGGTAAAGTCATAACTCAATTTTCATATTATCCAATGTATGAAATTCCAAAGAAGGTGATTTTTAAAATTGGCGAAGTGCTTATGAACACCTTATTCATAGGATTTTCATTAATTTTCATTTTGCTTTTCATTTCAAACTTACTCGGATACTTAGATAAACAATGACAAATAAAAAGATAATTTTAGCAGGAGGGACAGGTTTTGTCGGTAGGTATTTAACTGAAAAATATTCAGCTTTAGGTTATAACGTCATCAACATTTCAAGACAAACAGGAAGTGTGAATTGGGAAGATGAAAACGCGATAATAGAAGCCATTGATAATTCAGAAATGCTCATAAATCTTGCTGGTAAGTCAGTAGATTGTCGATACACTGAACAAAACAAACAAGACATTTTGAATTCCAGAACTGAAACTACAGCAATACTTGGAAATGCAATTTTGAAATGTAAAAACCCACCTGAGCTTTGGATTAACTCAAGCACTGCAACTATTTATCGACACGCAGAAGATAGAGCTATGACGGAAACTAAAGGAGAAATTGGCAGTGGCTTTTCTGTAAATGTGGCAACCAGTTGGGAGAAATCATTTTTTGATTTTAAATTACCAAGAACAAGACAAGTTGCTCTTAGAATGGCAATAGTATTGGGTAATAATGGTGGAGTAATGAAACCATTTATGAATCTTGTACGATTTGGACTAGGCGGAAAACAAGGAAATGGGAATCAAATGTTTAGTTGGATTCACCTTTCTGACTTGTACAACATAATTACATTTTTAAAGGACAACAAAAACTTAAGTGGTGTTTTTAATTGCTCTTCACCAAATCCTATTCAAAACAATACTTTCATGCGAATCTTAAGACAGAGAATGAACATTAAGTTCGGTTTGCCTTCACCAAAGTTATTGCTTAAAATTGGAGCAGTTATTATTGGGACGGAAACTGAGCTAATTTTGAAAAGTCGTTGGGTTATTCCCGAGCAACTTATGTCCGCTGGATTCATCTTTGAGCACCCAACTATTGACGAAGCAATTGATACTATTTTGACGAACGAAAAGAAATACAGCCGAAAATAGTATTTAAGTACAAGCGGAAAGGATGACAACGTCACTAAGTTATAAAATTCAACTATCTATTCATATTCTAAAAGTTCCAAAAATATTTATACAAAAATTTGGTTAATATAATTAACTAGTTTACATTTGTGATCTAATAATTTAAAAAATAAAAAATGGAAAATCACAATTTAACGTCAGAAGAACAAATTTCTATCATAGAAAACTCTTTAAAACACAGTTCAAAACAAAAGACAGGTGCTAGCAATTACTATATAATATGGGGTACTATCTTGACCGTAACTTTTATGGTTCACTTTTTAAACACTCATTTTAAAACCGATTTCACGGCATTGCTCGCTGATATTAGCATTTCGTTATATGCGGTAGGAGGCTTGCTTTCATTCTTGCAATCACGAAAAGATGATAAAAATGAAACTGTAGTTCCTTTAAATGAAAAAGTTTATAAATACGCTTGGATAGGAGCTAGTATAGGTATAGGAGTAATGTGCGTTAGCCAAGGTTCTTCGAATAATTTTATTGAATTATTTTGCATAAGCATATTACTCATTTTTGGTTTAATCAATTTAATTATCGGTGGAGTTACTAATTTTAAACCTCTTATAATAGGTGGGGGCTTATCTATGCTTCTAATTATATTAATCCCTTTAAGTACAATTGATTACAAATTTCTAATCACTGCGATTGGAGTCTTATTTAATTGTCTAATACCAGGTTTGATGATGAAATACACTCGAGCAAATGTTTAATAATTTAGATTCAATTTTACACTCACAAACTCGACTTGCTATTATATCAATATTAATGGGGGTAGAGGAAGCAGAGTTTACTGCATTAAAAGAATTCACAAAAGTTTCGGCAGGTAATTTAAGTTTACAATTGGATAAGCTAAAAGAAAATGAATATATTACCATTCAAAAAGAATTTAAAAATAAGTATCCGGTTACTAAATGTCGGATAACTAAAAAAGGAATTCTTGCCTTTGAGCATTATGTTGAAACGCTTAAAGAATATTTAGACATTAAAAAGTAAAACTTGGAAAAAATCAATTAGTGAAGTTATGATGCCACAAAACATATAACAATTCCCTTTTGGGTATGTATCCGACAACTGGCGGATCATGCCAAAAAGATTTTGTGATAACAAATTGACCAGTCAAAAAATAAAATTAATAAACAAAAGTTGAGTCCAGAAACAACTCAAAAAACGGGGAAAATTCTAAAAAGCCAAACGATTAGAAAAATAATAAATGTATAATATGAAAAAATCTTTAAATTTTATTCAACTAATAATTTCTCTTCTGTTTTTTCAAATGCAGGGCACGGGTCAAAGTGCTGAATGCGGCACGGATTACATTCATAAAAATCGGATGCAAACTGATTCTGCTTATCGGAAGCAAATCCT
This sequence comes from Flavobacteriales bacterium, assembly GCA_947470515.1. GTDB lineage: Bacteria > Bacteroidota > Bacteroidia > Flavobacteriales_D > Crocinitomicaceae > M0103. The sequence goes on along the minus strand of CANITF010000011.1, from coordinate 78,603 downwards.
TAAGCTTGAATCGAATGTTGAGGCCAATACACAAAATCACGCAAACATTAATCTAAAATCTACGCTATACACCATTCCCGTTGTTGTTCATGTTATGCATATAGGCGAGCCTATTGGAACAGGTTCTAATATTTCGGAAATTCAAATTCAACAAGCTATTGCAGGACTTAATGACCGATTTAGAAATGTAAACGGTTTAGGCGTTGATGTTGAATTGGAATTTTGCCTTGCGAGTATAGATCCAAACGGTAATTCAACCAACGGCATTAATAGGGTTGATGGTTCAGGTGTTGCAAATTATTCAGCAAATGGAATAACACCAACGGGGAATCCGTGCAGCGGAGCAACTGAAACTGCGATAAAAGACTTAAGCAGATGGCCTGTTTCTGACTATTATAATATTTGGGTAGTTAGCGAAATATGTAATGGTAGTTTTGTTGGATATGCATCGTATCCAGTTGGGGGGCTTTATGATGGATTAGTAATTGTTTCTACCTCTATGTCAAGTAACAGTGGAACATTGCCTCATGAAGTCGGGCACGGATTTTTTCTGTATCATACCTTTAATGGTGATGGCGGTAATGTTTCTTGTCCAATAGACACTGATTGTCTTATCGATGGAGATCGTGTATGCGATACACCGCCTCATAAACAAGGAGATTGTGGCACTACTAACCCTTGTTCTTCAACTGGTGTGTGGGATAACAGTCGTTATAACTTCATGTCTTATTGTCCTTTAGTAAACAGATTTACACAAGGTCAGAAAGATAGAATTAGGGCCACAGCTATTGTTGCGCCCAGGGCAAGTTTACTAACTTCATTGGGTTGTGGTCCATTAGGCATTAATGAATTAAGTAGCAATAATTTATTTTCTGTTTTCCCTAATCCAGCTCAAAATTTTATCAATGTAAAAGCTGATATAAAACTTTTAGGCGCGTGTTATGAAGTTTATGACAATTCGGGTAAAACAATTTTAAAAGGAAGAATAACTTCTGAGGAAACAATCATTGATTTAGGCAATTTAGCTGAAGGTTTTTATTTATTCAGTGTAGGAGAGAATTTGAAACAATCACTCAAAGTAATAAAAGAATAAATACCTTCTAGTCACGTTTCGTAAAAGAGCGGTAGGTTTTTGAAAGAAGGATCCTTCTTAAACTGTGTCAAAGTTGTGAATACTCAACGAATATCAAACTGGAACATTGACTCAGCTATAAAGAGCTCAAATATTAAAAAACGAAAGCATATAAATTCAAACATTAATTTATTTAATGTGTTATTCTAGAAAAAAATAAAGGCAATAATGACAATTCACATAGAGAAACTGCAAAAGACGATTGAACCCTTAAGACAAGAGATTATCAATCATAAAGTTTACTCAGAAATTAAAACCATAGATGACTTGAACGTGTTTATGGAATATCACGTTTACGCTGTTTGGGACTTTATGTCATTACTTAAAACGTTGCAGGGTAACTTAACGTGTACAACAGTTCCTTGGTTTCCCAAAGGTTCGGCTGAAACAAGACATCTTATTAACGAAATTGTTGTAGGTGAAGAATCAGATGTGGACATCAATGGCATCAGAAAGAGTCATTTTGAATTATATCTTGACGCTATGCAGCAATGCGGTGCTGACACTTCTAACATTCTAACATTTATTGAAACATTAAAGAATACGAATGATTTCAATGCAGCATTTACCTCATCGAAAACACCAAAAGAAGCGAAAGACTTTGTCGATTTTACATTCAAAATTATTGATAGTAACAAGGATTATTTGCAAGCAGCAATTTTTACGTTTGGCCGTGAAGACCTGATTCCAAATATGTTTATTTCAATCGTAAACGACATTCATAAAAACTTCCCTAACAGTATTTCAACTTTCAAATATTACCTTGAAAGACATATAGAAGTTGACGGAGATCACCACAGTCATTTAGCTTTACAAATGACAGAAAGGTTGTGCGGAACGGACGAGCAATTTTGGGAAGAGGCACTTCAAGCAACTGTTGAATCTTTAAAGAAGCGCATAGACCTTTGGGACGGTGCGTATCGGCAAATTATGAATAGAAAATAAAAAGATCAAAAAAATGAAAAAATTTATGCTCAATATCCAATTAGAAGGATTGGACACAGAAACAAGAATGAAACTGCTTCCAAGAGAACAGGAAGTTGTAAAAGAGTTGGAAGAAAATGGAACTATCGTAGATAACTTTATTAAACTCGATATGTCTGGGATTTTTATGGTAGTGATGGCTGCTGATTCTGAAGATGTGCATTCAAAACTTTCAACCTTGCCCTATTACCCATATATGAAAATTGAAATTATTCCTGTTAGAGTGGTTAACAGCATTAATCAATAAGGTCGTCTATAAGAGTATATATTGGCAAAGTTTAATATTATTATTCTACTGAATATCAATTTTTCTTTGTGCACTTATCAGCTGATAATATTCATTCAAATAATGCACTTGAAGGATATATTGCCCAGGAGCATAATCTGTTGTGTTTAGTTGAATCCCTGTTTTAGCAACGGTTACAAATTTTTCATTTACAACGTTTCGACCAGTGATATCGAATAAATCTATTGAAACATTTGTCCATTCACTTGGGTTTTGGATAAACAAAACATCCGTAGTTGGATTTGGATAAACACTGATTGTGGAAGTTGTTGATTCCAATTCATTGATCCCGATGCCACCAACCGTAATTAGCAGTGTTTGTGTGTCGACAATTCCACCACAAAAAGTGACAGTAAATGTTACGGTGTAAACCCCATTTGAGGTGAAAAGATGTGTTGGGTTTTGAACGGTTGAAGTTGTACCATCACCAAAATCCCAATCCCAAGATTGCGGGTAATCATTACTTAAATCGGTAAAAACAACATTTTGGCTTGGTAAAGGAGTTAAAGTTGAAGCGCTAAAATCTGCTATTGTATTATTCGAACTACCAATTGGAGTTGAAGTATACGCAATTTTATAACCAAAATAAACCACTGACTGATCTGAAGTGAATTCAATAAACCCAACTCCACCAGTTGTTGTAACAGGAGTTTGGAGATTCATCCCATTATACATTGCTAACAATGGCGACGAAGCATTTGGACCATCATAAATACTGAGATAATCATAATTCGTCTCAATGTTCAATTGCTCCATTGTGAAGGTTATCGTTGCTGCATTGCACGGTTGAATTAACAAGGAGCAATTTTCAAAATCTTGATAGGTATCGAATTCTCCTCCAGAATCATATATGAACCCAGCTGTTTTATTTGTTGATGTTTCATTACACATAATGATTGTTGAATACACTTCAATCTGCTGAACAATTGTATCCGATCCAGCACAATTATTCACGATCAATTGAACTGTGTAAATTCCTGGATTCGCATACGTATTGCTCGGGTTTTGAAGTGTTGAAGTACCGCCATCTCCAAAATTCCATTCCCAACTAATTGGGTTGTAATTTGAGTTATCAGTAAACAAGGTTGGTTGACCAACAGACAATCCGCTTGCACTAAAATCCGCTATTGGGTTTACTGGATTGATGACAATTGCATCAACAACTGTTACAATATCCGTCCCCGGGCAAAGCAATGTATTCGTCACAACAAGTGCCACAGTATAATTGCCGTTTGTTGCATAAATATGCGCTGGATTCGGAAGGGTTGAGGTATTCCCATCACCGAAATCCCAAGCGTAACTTTCATAGCCAATATTGGAAGTGAAATCAGTTGACAAAGGTGCTGTGCATGAAAAATTTTCTGAGATAGTGAATTGCGCATCAACTTGAGCTGAGGTAGTATTTGCACCAACTCCTACTGCGTACCATGCATGCACAACTGCTAAGTGTTGCGGGGAACACAAACCAAATAAATCAATTGCTGCTTGTTCTGAACCTAGTCGTGCATCCATAAATGTTGAACTCGGCGTAAGATAAAAAGCTAAATTTCGGTATGCAATCATCATAGCATCTGTCATTCCTATTGCGGCAACGTTGTAATTGTTTCCCAAATCATTGGTGCCAATTCCTCCTGTACAAATCAAATAATACCAGAAGTTTTGAATGCCACTGTCGTAGTGCACAATGTCACCATTATTAAAAAACAAACCATTGTAACAATCCGCGTTTTGAAATTCGTTTGGATTTGACATGTTCCGAAACGCGATATCCCCTGAAGCCCCAGGAAGTAATAATTGATCACCAACATACCACGTTGCAAAACTGGGTGCGTTTAGAAAACGAATCGTATTTCCAAAAATATCACTAAACGATTCATTCAAGGCCCCTGATTCGTCTGCATAGATTAAAGCTGCAGAATTTTCAGTAACGCCGTGGGTTAACTCATGTCCTGCAATTTCTAAAGATGCAACAGGAAAATGATCACCGTCACCGTTGCCATAATGCATTGCGTTTTCAGGTGATCCCGACCAATAGGCATTCAACCCTACCGCGCCATCATTCACATAATTAATAATTTCACCTGCCGCATTGTCGTAGGAATCGCGGTTAAAATTGTTCAAATAGAAATCGTAGGTTGCTTCAGCTCCGAAATGCACATCCATAGCATATTCATCCAAATCAACATTCACATTGTTCCAGTTGTTGTCGTTGTCGACATAAGCTGCAGAGGTGCTTGCGTTCAACGTCTGAATTCCACTTCCTCTGCCCGTTTCAGTAGAAAGAAAATTTGTAGGTGAAACCCCATTAGTAACCACAGGTTGAACCCCAGAAAATTGCGTATGTCCAATTCCAATTGCATCTGTTGAACAAATTTTATTAATGACAGCAAGTACTTTACCTGAATTTGCATCAACATAAATTGTTTTATTGACATGGGGAACCTTTGATAAGACATTAATTTTATAAGCCAAAGTCGTTAAATGATTTTTTACAAACACAACCAATTCGTCACTTTTGAATGCTAAATTTTCTTCTTTTAATTGGATTAAGCTATCGTTCAACGCAGCGTTCAGCGCATCATTATTAGTTATTTTTGGCTCAATGGAAAGCTTTATGTTTGGTTCAAAATCCCCATTTGCAGATTGAAAAAATCCGTTTTTTGAATGGTAAACAAACACATTCCCTTCAACAGGAAGCGTTTGATACAGTTGCTGATAACGTGCATGAGTCATTCCAATTTGGTCATTTTCAGAACGAATTAATTTCCAAGAGTTATCCGGGTTTTCACCAAATAATTGCGCATTTAAAAGAGATAAAGAGGAAATAGGATAACTCGTTGGTGCTAAAAACACTGCTTCAATAGATTGGTTTTGGTCATTCAGTAAAATGCTTTGTGCACCTTTTACTTTTTTTTCTGCTTCTGTTCCAGAAATGCGTTGACCAAATGAAAATTGGGTGAATAAAATTCCAATTAAGGCGAAGAAAAATTTTTGAGTGCGCTTCATCCAAGAGATATGTAAAGATTTCATTCAAATAAACACAATTTTTAAATATGACGAACGATAAAATTTTAAATTGTCTAAAAAAGGGTTTTATCTGTAAGAAATTCAAATCGTTTGAATCTTTCAAAAAAAACAGTTTAGCTTGGGGTCCAAAATTTGTTTTACGATATCGTCAACTTATTCTTAGCTAAAATCAATAATATGAATGTTTTATATAAAAAAATAAAATTGTCAAAATCCTATATAAATAGTGGTTTTCCGCGTATTCAAAAAAAATAATTACACATAAATTTAATTTAGCAAGAACTTTTTTGAACTTATTTTGTTTTACGTTCAACATTAATCATTAAACAAATTATTATGAAAAAAACTTTTTTACCTTTAAACTTTAAAACAGTATCGGCTTCGTTGTCGATGTTATTATTAACTTTTGGACTTTCGGCACAAACAAACGTTTTTGACGATGTTATTGCAACAAGTCCAAATCACACCTATTTAGAAGCGGCATTAATTCAAGAAGGATTAGACGTAGCTCTTCAGAACCCTATGGGTACATTAACTGTTTTTGCTCCAGATGACGCAGCCTTCACTGCACTTGCAACAGCTTTAGGAACAGACATTACAGGTTTGTTAGCAAATCCAAATTTGACGAATGTTCTTTTGTACCATGTTTTAGGTGCTGAGGTTGTTTCAACTTCGTTAACAAACGGTCAAATTGCAACACCTTTGTTCACTGCTAATACATTGAAAGTAACAATTGACGGTACAAATGTATATATCAATCAAGCACAAGTTAATGCAGCGGATCTTCAGGCAGACAATGGCGTAGTTCACTCAATCGCTTCTGTACTTTTACCTTCTCTAACTGTAGCTGACGTTGCTATAAGTTCTCCAGTGCATACAAGTTTAGTTGCAGCGGTAATTGAAGCACGTCTTCTTCCAGCCTTAACAAATCCTTTAACACAATTGACGGTCTTCGCTCCAACGAATATGGCTTTTGATAATTTAGCAACAGCTTTAGGAACTAATATCGCTGGAATTCTAGCAAATCCAGAATTAGCAGCTATTTTATTGTACCATGTTGTTGGTTCTGAAGTGTTATCAACAGCACTAATGAATGGTCCAGTTGTTACTCTAAACGGACAATCAGTAACAGTTAACTTGATGAGTGGCGTAATGATCAATACTGCAAATGTTATCGCAGCAGATCTTCAAGCTGACAATGGTGTTGTTCACGTTCTTGACGCTGTTTTGGTCCCAAGTTTAGCGAACATCTCAGAATTGAGTTCTACAAACTTTGAACTTTCTCCAAACCCATCAAGTGATGTAATTAAGATTTCGAATTTTTCAGCAACTGCATTTTCAATCATTAACAACAATGGATCGGTTGTAAAAACAGGGAAAGTAGTAAACAATGAAATCACTATTTCAGATCTTGAAAATGGAACTTATTTTTTACAATTATCAAATAACGAAGGAACTTACCAAGCAAAATTCATCAAATTGTAATTCCTCGAAAATTAACAAACTAGAAAATGAGAAAGGCTCAACTGAAAGGTTGGGCCTTTTTTTGTTTTACAGGGAATTGTATTTGCTTTAATATTTGTCCTTCACTTTAAAATAATAGATAAATAAAATACATTCCGTAATTTCAAGATTAATTCACGACTCTTTTGTTTTTTATTAAAAATGTCAAAAACACATTCAATTTTGAAGCAACTATACACAAGCCTATTGCTATTATTAGCATTTTATTTAATCTCTTGCCAAGGAGAAGAAAATTCTAAAGTCATTCAAAACAGTGAAGCTGAACAACAATCACTTCATGAAAAAGATGCTAGTAAAATCACAACTAAACTGCTTGATATTGACAAGAACATTCGCAGTATATTCCAAGACAAAAAGGGAAATTACTGGTTTGGCACAAATGCAAAAGGAGTTTACCGTTATGATGGTAATACGGTGACTCAATTTACCATAAAAGATGGTTTGTCTGATAATCAAGTTCAAACTATTCAAGAAGACTATTTGGGTAATATTTGGTTCGGAACGGGTGGATTTGGTGTTTGTCGTTACGATGGGAAAAAATTCATTTCGTTTACAACCACTGAAAATTTGAAAATAAGCAATGGTGCAATAAATGATTGGAAAACAGCGCCTACCGACTTATGGTTCTACGCTGGCAATGGGGCGTATCGCTGTAACGGTAAATCCTTGATTTATTTGTCTTTAACCAATACTTCCAAGCAGTCAAAAATTTCTCCCTTTAATCTCGGAATATATGGAGTTTATAGTATAATAAAAGACAAAAAAGGCAATTTATGGTTCGGTACACAAGCCCAAGGTGTATGCCGGTTCGATGGAACGTCTTTTACTTGGTATACTGAAAAAGGTCTAAGTGGTTCAGCAGTTCTAGGTTTGTTCGAAGACAGTAAAGGAAATATATGGTTTGGTAATAATGGAGCTGGATTATTCAAATATGACGGCAAAACAATGATTAATTTAACAGAGGAAAAAGGGCTTAGTAACCATGAATTTAAGGTTTCAGGCAAATCGTTTCCAGAAACGATGGCTCGTATATATGCTATAAACGAAGACAATTCAGGAATTCTTTGGATAGGAACTGTTGACGCAGGAGTTTGGAAATATGACGGAAATAACTTAACTAATTACACGACAAAAGAAGGACTTACAAGTAATGCTATAAATTGTATTTACAAAGATAAAAAAGGTCAACTGTTATTTGGAACTGACAGTAATGGTATTTGTGTTTTCAATGGGGAATTATTTACTCAAATGGAAATTAAATAATATTCAATTCTTAATCTTTCGGCTCATTTTCTCCCGAATCGCACTAACTGAAGTGATATACACCCCTGCAAAAATTACCAACATGTAAATGATCTTTTGCCATGTTATTGTTGCAGTATAATCTTCAGCAACACCTAATTGACTCAATGTGTATGCGAAAAACATCACCAATACAGGTTGTAAATAAATATATGCGCTGGAAACAGATGCTGATAAATATTTCAAACCGTACATCGTTAAAAGATAGGTTAGAAACGTTACGCCAACAACAACGTAGGCAATTTTAATCCAAACATCAAATGGGATGACGGAGAAATTAGTCGTGAAAAATTCTGTCAATGTAGGTGGATACAAAAGAATAAAACCTACTCCAAAAGAAAACACATAGGTAATAACGGTCAGAGGAGAATATTTCTTCATCAGCGGTTTTGCGATGACAAGATAAACAGCGTAACTCGCAGCGTTTATAAATAGGAATAAATCTCCAAGAACTGAGTCTCCTTTACCTGTTCCAGCAGTCAGCGTTAATAGTACTGCTCCAACTGCACCTAATACTATTCCAACAGATTTCCACAATGTAATTTTCTCTTTTAAAAGAAAAAAAGACAAGATCACAACCAAGATTGGATTGGACGCCATGATGATTCCAGAATTAATCGAAGAAGATAAATTTAATCCGTGAAAGAAGAATAATTGGTTGATGGCTACACCAAACAATCCACAAGCGGCCAATAGAAAATAATCTTTACGTTCAATCTTTTCACGCACAAAGAATGCTTTTACAATCCAAAACAAGACGGTTGCTCCGAGCGCTCTGAATAAAATAAAGACATTTGGAGTCAGAAAAACCGGCATCACACCTTTTGCCAAAACATGGCTTGCACCGTACAACGTATTGACAAGAAAAAGTGCAAGATGGGCAGAAAGGGATTTGTTCAAGAAATTATTTTTTAAACGATTTTACCGCTGCGTCAACTTCCTTTTGCGCATTTCCAATAAAAACTTCTTCACCGTTAATCATGAAAGGTCGTTTCAGAAACGTATATTCTTCCAACATGTAATTGCGGTAATCTTGTTCGGTGAGTTTCATTTCGTTTAACCCTAAAGAACGGTATTTTATGGCTCTTTTGGAGAACAGCGCTTCATACGATCCTACTTTTTCTTTTAACCAATCCAAAGTCGTTGCATCAATATTGTTTTCCTTGATATTACACAACTCAACATTATCGGAAGGATTAATTTCTTTGACAATCTTTTGGCACGTGTTGCAGGAATTTAAGAGATATATTTTCTTCATACTTAATTGTTCTGTAAATATTCTTCGTTGCGTTTTCGATCTTCTTCCGAACCTGGCGTATTACAACCTTTCACTCGTTTTTCAAACAAATAAATGATTTTCACTTGTGCTTGAATTGGTAAATAATTTGAATTGAACCATTTCAATGCAGCGCAACCTTTTCTCCATTCATTAATTCCTAAAATTGGTAATTGAACTCCTGGAATTACATAAAATCTACGACTCATTTTAATTCCAAAACCCAATCCGTAATGCAATTGAGCAACTAAAGGTTTATGAAATGACTGTCCTGCCGTAATTGTTGACCCATTGTAACCTTGATTTCCATTGATCAGTCGAAAATCAACATTCACTCCCAAGCCATTATCAATAAAAAACTTCTTGCTCAAATTGATGTTTTTGTGCAATGTAAAACGACCATATAAATAACCGTTATAATAAGAACTATTGCCTGTTTCAGTAAGCGATAAATTACCTAAAGCATTGTAATAGTTGATTGTTGTATTTTCATTTCCTCCTAAATATTTGAAGCCAATTCCCCAATCATAATAGGAAACAAGAACCGTTTTTAACCACAAGGATATTTTAGCACGTTTCTTTGGGAAATGTGCCATCCCAACTTCTGCAAAAAATACAACTTTCCCTGAAGGATCATATGTATAATCCATTGGTCGGCCTAAAAGATCCGTTGTGGAATAAGTTGTATTGTTTTTGTCCGCCCTCGTTTTCATGAAAGTTGGTCCTGCAGAAAATTGCAAGCCAAAATAACGGTAATTTTTATAATCTGCTTTCCCAAAAGTATCGCTACGACGCTTTCCTGGAGTTAAATCTCTTTGTGCAATCAAACTACTTGACAGCGCAACTAAAACAACTAAAACTAAATTTTTCATGCGCTTAATTTACGGATTAAAATTTATTTACAAAGTGACAAAATCTTATTCATCACCTCATCGGAATCCCATTTCGCTTCAACGTTCTCCATTTCCAACACCTCATCCATGATTTTACTTTGCACTTGCCCTTGCTTATAAGCGACACTGTAGCGAATGTTACTAAAAGTCACTTGAGAATATAATGGCAACCATTTATCTGGATAAATTTCACTGAATTTAGCTTCTATTTTTTTACGCAATTGGAATGCAGGATCAGCAACAAAATCACGCATAACGTAGTAATTATCTAAAGAAAGATCTTGCAAAGCGTCCCCGTCAGCTTTTCTTTCCAAACTATATTCTTCAAAAATTGCAGGCCAATTTTCATTGTGTTTGATCATCAATTCATGTAAAACAGTGCAATCTTCAAAACCAGCATTCATTCCTTGACCGTAAAAAGGAACTGTTGCGTGAGCGGCATCTCCCATCAATGCTGTTTTTCCATGTGCCCATGGGTGACAGCGAACAATTGCCAAAGATGAAAGTGGATGATCTTCCCACGCATCTGCAATATTCGGCATCATTTCATAGAAATCTGGGAAAATTGTTTTGAAGAAATTGTTTACTGCTTCTTTTGACGTCAGGGTGTTGAATGCATTCTCATCTCCTTCGTGTGGCATAAATAACGTACACGTAAATGATCCGTCTTCATTCGCCAAAGCAATCAGCATGAATCGACCACGCGGCCAAATATGCAATGCTTTTTTATCCATTTTATACGACCCGTCAGAATTTGCTGGTAATAAAATTTCTCTATATCCGTCGGCAATGAAGTTTTGACTGTATTGAAAACGATCTAATTTCTGCATTGAATTATAACGCACTGCAGAAAAAGCACCATCGGCACCGAAAATCAAATCTGCTTTCGCTTCAATTGCTTCACCTGTCAGGTTATTTGTTAAATAAACAATCCCATTTTTTAAATCCACTTTTTTGCAATCGTGGTTATAATGAATCGTCGCTTTCCCAAATTTCTCGGCAATATCCATCATGGTCGCGTTAACTTTCCCACGAGAAACAGAATAAATTGCTTCATCCTCCTTACCATATTGCTGATACGACAAATTTCCTTTTAAATCGTGCATCATTCTTCCATACATTGGAAGTGCAATTTTCCTGATTTCATCACCCACTCCAACTGCATCTAACGCTTTCCAGCCACGTGTAGACAAGGCAAGATTAATAGATTTTCCAGCCGTAATTTCAGCCTTCCGAATATCCGATCGACGTTCATAAATAGTTACTTTATAACCAGCTCGTGATAAATAGACTGCCCAAAGTGAGCCAACTAATCCAGCTCCAACGATGATTACACTTTTATTGTTTTCCATGCTTTTTACAATTTGGGATTTGGGATTCGGGATTCATGATTTGGGAAATAAACTAAATCTGTATCCTTGAATTTTGATCCTTTATATTCTGATTGTTTTAAATAATGTATAAAACCTCCTAATTGATTGATGAGGCTTTGGGTTTTTGCATTTAATTCCTCTGCTTTTTCTGTCTTCAAATAGTTACGATCCAAAGCACGGTATAATTGCGATTTTACTTCCATGCACGATGCTTTACTAATTGACAAATATTGAATGAATTCTTTATTTCCTGACCTGCCAAATCCTTCCGCTATATTATCCATAACTGAACCACTTGATCGATTGATTTGATTTATTAGTGCATAATCTTTTGAAAAATCTCCTTCAGAAATTAGGCTGAAAATTTCTTTGCACAATTCTCGTGCTTCTTGCCAAACTCCTAAATCTTCAAATTTTTTAATCATTTACTTTTTTCTTTTGTGAATACTCTAAATTAAGTTACTCACAATTTTCAAAAATCCCAAATCCCGAATCCCGAATTATTTTACTGTATTGCTTTTTCTAATAATTGTCCGAACCAATAACAATCCTCGTATGAATTGTATAAAGGTGCAGGGGCGATTCGGATTACATTTGGTTCGCGCCAATCTGCCACAACACCGAGATCTGAAAGGGCATCAAACAATGCTCTTCCTTGGCCCTTTGCCATTATTGACAATTGAGCCCCTCGTTTTGTTTTGTCGCGCGGCGTTATTAATTCAAATGTACACCGGTCTTTATTCTTTTCAGAAATATCATCAATCACAAATTCCATAAAAGCTGTTATCAAATCCCTTTTCGCACCGATACGGTCCATTCCTGCTTCTTCAAAAATATCGAGTGAAGCCAAATGTGCGGCCATTCCTAAAATTGGAGCATTGCTCAGTTGCCATCCTTCCGCACCTTTCATCGGATTGAATCCTGGCTGCATCAGGAACCTCGTTTCTTTATCATAACCCCACCAACCAGCAAAGCGAGGGAGTTCTGGATTATATGAATGACGTTCATGAACAAATATTCCACTCACTCCACCTGGAGAAGAATTCAAATATTTATATCCACACCAAGCAGCGAAATCCACTCCCCAATCGTGTAATTTTAAATTGATATTCCCTGCGGCATGCGCTAAATCAAATCCTACAACAGCTCCTACTTTATGTCCGGCTTTTGTAATTGTTTCCATGTCAAATAATTGTCCAGTGTAATAATTCACACCTCCAATCATGACCAATGCTAACTCATCACCCAATTCAGCAATTTTCGCTAAAATATCTTCTTCTCGAATCAATTGTTCACCTTCTCTTGGAGCCACTTCAACTAAATGTTCTGCTACATCTAACCCGTGAAATTTCACTTGAGATTCCAAAGCATATTGATCACTCGGAAAAGCTTTCGCTTCGCACAATATTTTCGTTCTTTTCCCGTCAGCTGACGGGCGATAAAACGAAACCATCAATAAATGAAGATTAGTCGTCAATGAATGTGTAACCACCACTTCAATTGGCAATGCCCCAACAACTTTCGCAGCTTTTTCTGTCAAATTTTCATGGTATGCGAACCACGGTTTTTTTGCTAAAAAATGGCCTTCAACACCGTATTTCGCCCAAGCGTCTAATTCTTCAATAATATACTCTCTTGTTGACTTTGGTTGCAGTCCCAATGAATTTCCCGTGAAATAACGTATTGTGTTTTCATGAAAATTTGGGAAATGGAACTTTTCTCTAAAGGATTTAAGTGGGTCTTGCACATCTAATTGCTGTGCGTGTGCTAAAGTGTTTTCGAAATGACTCATTCAATCAATCTTATAATTACTAACTTTGTGCTTTCAATGGGCAAATATACATATTATGGAGACGATTCAAGGCATCAAACGAACAACATCTGAAGGACTTTTTGAAAAAGCAAAAACCTTTTTCCCAGGAGGAGTAAATTCTCCAGTCCGAGCTTTTAAATCGGTTGAAGGATCACCACTTTTCATTAAAAAGGGCGATGGATGTAAAATTTGGGATGAAGATGACAATGAATTCATTGATTTTTGTTGCAGTTGGGGACCACTTATTTTAGGGCACAATCATCCGGCCGTGTATACTAAAATAGTTGCTGCGTTGCAAAATGGTGCTAGTTTCGGTGCTCCAACTCGTTTAGAAAATGAATTGGCTGAGTTGATTTTAGACCGTAATCCCTTTATTGATAAAATTCGCTTTGTAAGTTCAGGAACTGAAGCTGTCATGTCGGCTTTGCGTTTGGCTCGTGGATATACAGGAAAAGATAAAATCATCAAATTTGAAGGGTGTTATCATGGTCATTCAGATTCACTTTTAGTAAAAGCTGGAAGCGGATTAGTGACGCTTGGTGAATCATCAAGTGCTGGTGTTCCAGAACATGTTGCGATGGATACATTGGTTTTACCTTTGAATGATATAGAAGCATTGAAAAAATGTGTTGCAGAAAATAAAAACGAAATTGCGTGTGCGATTATTGAACCAATTCCAGCGAATAATGGGCTGCTTTTACAGGAAAAAACGTTCCTTTTAGCACTTCGTGAAATATGCACTGAAAATGGAATTTTGTTGTTCTTTGATGAGGTGATTTCTGGATTCAGAGTTGCTTTTTCGGGAGCTGCAGAATACTATGGAATTAAGCCTGATCTTGTTACTTATGGAAAAATAATTGGTGGTGGTTTGCCTGTTGGAGCATATGGCGCAAGCAAAGAAATCATGGCATGTGTTTCTCCTGATGGACCCGTTTATCAAGCAGGAACGCTTTCTGGGAATCCAGTTGCAATGGCTGCAGGAATTGCGCAATTAACGGAATGTGCCAAACCAGGTTTTTATGAAGATCAAACTGAAAGAACAAACTATTTTGTTTCAATCATCAACACACATGCAAAAACTAAAGGATATAACTTCGAATTGGTCACTGTTGGTTCAATATTCTGGTTGTCATTTGATGGAAAGAAAAGCATTCACAAAGCAGATGAAATCAACCCGGATATGACAGGATTTAAAAATTTACACCGAGAATTATTGAATCGTGGTGTTTATTTAGGTCCAAGTGGATATGAGGTTGGATTTGTTTCTGCAGCGCATACAAAAGAAATTTTGGAAAAAGCAGCAGGTGTTTTCTGTGAATGTTTGGATGAGATATTTTAAGAAAGAACACGTCTACCATAGATTAAATTCAAAGAAATTATTAAAATAAATCCTATAGTGCTTTTGTAGAGTTTGCTGCGGGAAATGATTGTATCCTTTCTCCCGCTGATTTCGCGGAAAGTCGCGGAAGCAACTCCAAAAGAAAATATGCTAAGCAGTAGGAAACGAAAACGGTAAACCAAAAATGATAAAATAAATCCTATAGTGCTTTTGTAGAGTTTGCTGCGGGAAATGATTGTATCCTTTCTCCCGCTGATTTCGCGGAAAGGCTCAGAAACAGCTCCTACATGGGAAACAATAATGACTTTGTCCTCAATTTTTAAGGCCGGAGCAAAAATTGATTTTTCTTCCTCTAAGAGCATTGGAAAACTAAAAATTCGTTTTAAAAAATCTATCCATCCAAACGAATGTTGAGGAATAATTTCCATTCAGCTTAGCATGGTGATCATCGTGGTGTTTTGTCTTACTCAGTAGCGGTATTTTACTTGAAACTGGTAGTTCTAGGTCAGAATGAATATGGATCTCGTGTAAATTTCTTAATGCCCCAAAGATCCAAAATGCATAAAGATTAACTGGCGTAAAGATTAAAATAAGAGCAAATCCTAGGAATGCCCCTACCATTCCCATTAACCATTCAAATGGATGCGCATAAAGATATTCTAGTGGAAAAGGCTTCGTGGCTTTATGATGAATGGAGTGAACATTTTTCAACATAAATTTATTTTCGTGCAACCAACGGTGATAAAAATAAAAAAAGATGTCATCTATTACAAAAGCGAAAACTACTTAAAATACAATAATTCCTATAGAAAATACTTGTTTCAAAAAGCCAAATCAAAAATAGGCACCTACCCCAGATATGGTGAGTAGCAATGTGATATTAAAGAGGTATAAGGGCATTCTTTTAGCAAAGACCCCTTTTACATATTGTTTTTTCTGAATAGTAAATTTATTAAAAAGATCTGTGTGTAGAACTAAAATGGAATACAACAAACCGATTAGATTGGTAAAAACCAAAAGTAACACAGTAAACCAAGCAATAGTTGATGCACTCATACTTTTATTGCAAATACATTGAACATTGCTGAATTTTCTAATCCTTTTTCTTGCTCATCAAATTGCTTAGTAAATCCCTTAAGTGCGAACAAGTCTTTCACTTTCTGCAATCGATTTTCTATATTATGAACTTCGATCACGATCGACTTAATTTTCAACCAATCATTATCACTAATACCAGTTAAAACATCCCATTCAGCTCCTTCACAATCAATTTTGAGCAAGTCAATTTTTTGAATTTTTTCAGATTCAATAATCGAAGACAAGGTCTTTAATTCGCACGTTACCGTTTTTTTTCCTTTCACTAATTGTTTGGCAATAATTCCAGAAAAAGCCAATGGAATCCATTTCATCCATCTCATATTTTCGGGTGGGTTTTTCATTGTTCCCTTCACAGCCCTTTTGAAAGCGGTAGGGTCCACATCCCATTGTTCTGGATGCAAGGTAGAAAGAGCTGGCGTATTCGGAAAATAAGTAAATACAGCTGTGCTATTTTCATTTGAAACCCCAAAAGGTAGGACGTGCATATTTTCCTTGCCATGCAATACAGCATTTTTTGACAACACCTCAATAATTTCTGGGATAGGCTCTAAACAATAAACGCTAACATTTTTGGCTTTTTGCATCACTCTAACACCAAAGACGCCAATATTGGCGCCAATATCAACAACAACATCATTGTCATTAATTTCAATTCCATGTTGAAGATATCCTTCCACATGATGATCCAACATCTTCGCTTCTGGTTTTCTTAGGCAATGAACAATAGTTCCATCTGCAAGTTTAGTTGTCATCTACTATAATTTTTGGCTAAAATAAAAATAATTATTGTTCAAGAAACGGATATGCAGTAATCTTTTTATTCTTTACAAGAAGCCTTCTTTTCTAACATTTCCTTTCCGCTCATGATTTGATAATCGACACATTCTTTTTTCTTAACCGACTTCAAACCTTTTAATTTTTCGGCTTTTTCAGATGTAATATCTCCGTTAAAGAGTTTCGATGAGAAATCGTTTAATTCTTCTCCTGCTTTAAGACATTTACAAAATTGCTCGTCTTTCGAACTGCATGCACCAAGCACTATTATTGAGGTGAAAATAAAAAGTAATTTCATACTGTTAATTTTGTTCTTTTGATGAAGGTAGTTTATAAATTTGAATGTTCTTAAAGGTTCCAAGTTTTTCTTTAGTGAATGTCGCAAGTTTTTTGTTTTCCAAGATAATTGGGTCTTTTACAATTAAATACTTAGCGCCTTTTTTTATGAATTTGGGTAAATAATCGTGTAAGTTCTCATCAGATGAATAAATGGAAGTATATCCTTTTTGATCCATCAATGACAAAGTAATATTTGGGCTTTGATCTGGAACACTGACAACAATATCAGTTCGTTTGATTCCAAGCGATCTCAGATAAGGTGTTACTTTTTCATAAGCTTTTGATTTCATGTCATAATCCCAATGGAACCATTTCCAATAAGCAATTTCTTCTTCTGATAAAAAGATTTCAGTCAGAAAAAAGACTTTTTTATCATATTTCATTCTCGTTTTAGAAGCTCCATAAAATAAAGAAAGACAAACTGCAACAATGGTCATTGCCCTAATAGATTTAGAGTAAAAAATACTTTCGTGATTTTGTTTGAAGTACATTAAAAAGCAAATTAACAAGGGTGGTACAAGAATGAAAAATTCAATTAAATAGTAATCATGAACATCAAAATTACTGAACCAAAGCAGTACGTAAAGAATTAATTCTAATATGATAGAACACGTAAAAAAGAACAGAAACTTGTTCTGTTTTTTTGGGTTTAAAATCAGCCATAGAAAAATCAAACAGAAAATCGTTCTTACTGAAGTATGGTACCATTCTGAAAACATCCCAAAGCTCAATTTTGACCAAACAAGTGGTATATTCTCGTTTTCCCAAATTGGTCGGATAGTTGATAAAAAGTAATTAGAATTGTTTGCTGCGTTGTAATTTTTAGTGAAAGTCATCCAACCATAAATAAAAATTGCTGGTAGTATTAAAATTGCTGAGTGAACTGTTTTCTTGAAAAATATCGTGCTTTTAAAATAGCCTATTAGTTCTAAAAATAACACTGCATAGAAAGGTAAAAAACCAATCAACATAGTTGGTCTAAGCAGTCCGGCGATGGAAAGAAAGAAGATTGAAACTACTAAAAGCAAACTACTTTTGTTGTAGTAAAATTTTAGGCAATAGTACCATCCTATAAATAAAAAACTTAGTGCTGGGATATTGATTAAAAAACTGTTTGAATAAAATCCATAAAGGGGCGATGAAAAAATAAGAACAGGAATAATGAAAGCGAAAAAATAATCATTCAATAACAGTTTTATTGTTTTAAAAAGTGCAAATAATCCTAAAAAAGCAATGCATAAATTCAAAACTCTTGCACTAAAAAAGGATGGTCCAGTGATTTTCCAAATTAATGCGTCTATGTAATAGATTATTGGGAATTCCCCAACCGCCTTTCCTTCAGTTGAAGTTTGATTATGAATCTTTGGCTCAAAAAAATGCATTCCTTCAGCGTAATAATTATAGGTGATTGAATACGCATCTGTTTGTCTCCATTGATGCATCGATCGTGGTGGAAAATTATTCGTTTTGAATTGATTGAATAACGCCGAGATAAAAAGCAGCATCAAAATAAACAAAACGGAATGGTATTTTTTCATCTTTTAGAATGCCAGTTTGAAAGAACATAAAAATAATAGCGCTATTATTCGTATCATCTTTTAATTTTAAAGCAATTATAAGAAAAATAAGGCATGTATTCTTTAGATTCAAACATCAATTTTGATTGAATATTTTTACTTTTAACTAAAATTCAACTTGTAGATGTCAAAATTACCCAACGTGGGAACAACCATTTTCACTGTAATGTCGAAACTGGCCGTCGAGCATAATGCAATAAATCTGTCACAAGGTTTTCCAAATTTTCCGGTTGATTCTGGGCTAACGGATATTTTACAAAGAATCGCAAAGGATTCTATTCATCAATATGCCCCAATGGCGGGTTATCCTCCATTGCTTGAAAAAATTGGTGCACTGACAGAAAAATGTTATGGTCGAAGCCCAAATCCTGCCCAAGAAATTTTAGTTACAGCGGGTGCTACGCAAGCAATATTCACAATTATTCAAGCATTGGTAAATAGTGGAGAGGAAGTCGTTATCCTCGATCCAAGTTACGATTGTTATGAACCGCCAGTAATTTTGACCGGCGCAAAGTCCATTCGAGTTCCACTAAACGATGATTTTACGCCAAACTGGGAAAGAATAGGACATTCAATCACTTCAAAAACCAAACTTTTAATAATAAATAATCCCCACAATCCATCTGGTCGCGTTTTTAATGAAACTGATTTCGTGGCTCTTGAAGCAATTATGGATAAATTTCCGAATTTAATCCTGCTTTCCGATGAGGTATATGAATATATCACATTCGAGAAGAAACACATTTCTATAAATACGAGAGAAAAAATAATAAATAGAAGTGTTATCGTTTCTTCTTTTGGAAAGACGTTTCACATCACAGGATGGAAAATAGGCTATATCATTGCGCCAGAAAACCTCATGATTGAGATTAAAAAAGTGCATCAATTTTTGGTGTTTTGTGTGAATAGTGTTGCTCAAGTTGCGCTTTCAGAATATTTAGATAAAATAGATGTGACACAATTAGGCAGTTTTTATCAAGACAAAAGAGACTTATTTCAACATCTTATGAAGACCAGCCGATTTGATTTTCTCCCTTCAGAAGGATCTTATTTTCAAGTTGCTTCGTATGCTAAGATTTCACACGAAACAGATGTGGAATTTACAAAAAGACTTGTTACAGAATTTGGCGTGGCAACGATTCCGATTTCTGTTTTCAATGCAAATCAACAGGATCAACAACTTATTCGTTTCTGTTTTGCAAAAGATTCTGAAACATTAACTCAAGCTGCAGAAAGATTATGCAAGATTTAAAAGTAGCGGTCGTTCAAGCGAATCAAATTTGGGAAAACAAAACAGCCAATTTATCAAATTATGAGGCACTTTTAGAAAACATATCAGCGATAGATTTAATTCTTCTCCCTGAAATGTTTCATACCGGATTCTCCATGAATGTTGAACGGTTAGCAGAAACAATGGATAATTCTATGGGTTTGGATTGGTTAAAATCGACTGCAAAATCCAAAAATGCAGGAATCTATACTTCATTGATAATAAAGGAAAATGGAAGCTATTTTAACCGAGGGGTTTTCATTCAGCCTGATGGAGCAATGAATTTTTATGATAAAAGAAAACTTTTTGGTTTAGCGGGTGAAGGTGATTTTTTTAAAGCTGGAAAAACAGAAACCATTGTTGCGTATAAAAATTGGAAGTTTCAATTACAGATATGTTATGACCTAAGATTCCCGGAAATTGTGAGAAATGGTTTTTCTTCCAACCAATCAGCGAATTACGACGTTATTCTCTATGTTGCCAATTGGCCAGAGAAAAGAATCTCGCATTGGAAAACATTACTAGCAGCTAGAGCAATTGAAAATCAATGTTATGTTATAGGGGCTAATCGTGTCGGTGAAGATGGAAAAGGATTAATTTATTCTGGCGAAAGTAGGTTTATTGACGGAATAGGAACTGAAATTTCACTTTCAAAGGATAAGGAAATGGTTCAAATTGTAACGCTAAAAAATAAAGAATTAACTGAAATCCGAAAAACGTTACCTTTTTTGAAGGATCGGTAGTAGTTAATTATTTAACAGTGTATTATAATATAAATAAAATGGTTTATATTTGCTTAATCTAAAAAAAAAATTGAATATGAAAAGAATTTACATTACACTTTCTGCTCTTGCATTTGTTGGTATTTCTTGGGGACAAAATACAACCCCAGTTTATACATTTTCAAAAAAGCAAAATGCAGAAAAAGTTAGAACGACTCCATCTGGAGCAAACACGCCAACTTCCAAGCCAAACACACAAACTGAAAAAGTTTTAAATGTTTTGTGGACAGAAGACTTTGAAGGAAGTGCAACGGCTTTGACAACAACAAACGGAACTTACACTACTTCAGGATCAAATCCTGGTTACTGGACTTTAAGATCTACACATCCTGTAAATTTCTCAAATCCTGAAAATCTTTCTGGAAAATTCTTGGCTTGGGATTCGTATACTCCTAATTCAACTGAACCTAATTTTGCTACAACAGCAGTTGATGGTGCTGCAATTTCTCCAGATATCGATTTGTCTGCAGGTGCTGCAAACGGTTTAGTTTTAAGTTTTAAAACTGATGCTATGTATTGCTGTAATTACCAAGAAACACCTTTTTACATCGCAATTTCTCAAGATGGCGGTGCAACTTGGGGAGCATCAATTCCTTTAGACTTCAACATTGATCGTAACGTAGCTACATCTGATTTCAATAATCCTCTTGAGTATTTTGTTGACATCACTGCATATACAACTGCATTTTCGTCTAATACACGCGTTAAGTTTATTTGGGAAGCAATGAATGTTGATCCAAACGGACAAATAAACACACATTACTACTGGTTGGTTGATGATATTCAAATTTATGAAAATCCAGATTACAACTTAGAAATAGCTTCTTCATATTGGGGAACAGCATTTTTAAACTACTACCAAATTCCAATTACACAAACAGCTCCAATTGATTACACATTGAATGTAAACAATACAGGTGCAATGTCAATGACAAATGTTAAATTAAATCTTGACATCAATACAGGTGCGTTTGTTGGTTCTAGTGCTCCAGTAACGATTAGTGCAGGTGCTTCTGATAGTTTAGTTTTAACTACTCCATTTACACCTTCTGCGCTTGGAACATACCTTGCAACTCGCACTCTTACTTCAACAGAAGTAGATGAAGTGCCAGTAAACAACACACTTCCAAATCTTTCATTTGATGTAACAAATTATATATATGCTCGTGATAACGGTGTTTTAGTTGGAAGTTCATCTAACGGTACAAATGGTCATGAAACAGGAAATCTTTTTGACATCTTTGCTGACCAAACTTTAAGAGGAATAAATGTACGTTTAAAAGGTGGTTCAGGTCAAAGTGTTATTGGAACAGAGTTTTTTGTTAAAATATATTCTGTTGACCCTGCTACAGGAGATTTCGTTTGGGTAGGTGAATCTAATCCAATGCTGATTACGGCTACAAACGTTAACACAAACTTAGTAGTTCCTTTAGTTGACCCTGCATTCTTAACAGCTGGAACAACTTATTTAGCTGTATGTGGTTCATTTACTTCTGGATTGTCAATTGCTAATGCTGGAACTTCTGATCCTCAAACAACTTTCACTTTAGATATGTCTGATGGTACTTGGTACTATCAAACAGAAACTCCTTATGTACGTTTAAATTTTGATCCATCTTTATCGTTAGAAGAAAATTCAACTTCTCTTACAATTGGTAAAGTATTTCCTAATCCAACATCTGGAGAAACTACAATTAACTATTCTTTAGCGAATGCATCAACAGTTAATGTTGAAGTAGTTGATATCACAGGAAAAATTGTTTACACACTAAACAATGGAACTGAAGTAGCTGGAGCACATAATTTGTCTTTCAATGCTGCATCTTTCTCTAATGGAGTTTACTATGTAACAATTTCAACTGACGAAGCAACAGTTACTAAAAAATTCATAAAGAAATAATTGGCTGCGCCGCTGCTTCGCGGTCTTTGAATTAATATCTTTGAAGGCCTCAGTCAAATGACTGAGGCCTTTTTTTATGGAACTATTTTCTATTGGATTTATTGGCTTGTTCTCAGCAAGTTTTCTTTCAGCAACGATTTTACCAATGAGTTCTGAAGGAATCTTATTACTCATGTTGAGCCAGCAATATGATCCTGTTTCATGTTTAATCATTGCTACAATTGGTAATTCATTAGGCGGCCTAACGAATTATGGTCTTGGCATGTTTGGAAATGCAATCTGGTTGAAACGTTTCGGAATCAAAGAGGAAAAATTGATGACATTTCAAAAACGCATTCAAAAACGAGGCTATTTAGTTGCTTTTTTCTCTTGGGTCCCTTTTATTGGTGATCCAATGACTGTTGCCTTAGGCTTTTTTAAAGCCCCTTTTATCCCCGTTTTGTTTTTCATCGTTTTAGGGAAATTCTTGAGGTATTTAGTTTTTGTTTTGCCATTCTTGTAAAATATTCGGTTTCATCTTCTATTTCACGGTCAATCAGTCAAATCAATTCAAGCATTTTACCGATATTTACAAAAAATTCAAAGCAACATGTCAAAAGTTACTACCCTCAATGAGTTTATCATGGACCGTCAAGCAGATTTTCCTGGTGCATCAGGTGAATTGTCACGGATTTTAAATGATATTGCTGTTGCATCTAAAATTGTAAGTCGCGACGTTCGTAAAGCTGGATTAGTCGACCATATTTTAGGTTCACAGGGAGAAACAAACATTCAAGGCGAAGAACAACAAAAATTGGATGTTGTTGCAGACACACAATTCATAAAAGCATTTGAAAATGGTGGTGAAATTTGTGGAATCGCTTCTGAAGAAAACGATGATTATATCGCCTTTACTTCTGAACATGCAAAAAAAGCAAAATACGTTGTGCTTTTTGATCCTTTAGATGGTTCTTCCAACATTGATGTGAATGTTTCCATTGGTTCAATTTTCTCTATTTACCACAGAATATCCGAACCAGGAACATTAGCAACACTGGAGGATATGTTGCAAGTTGGAAATGAGCAAATTGCAGCCGGTTATGTCTTATATGGTTCTTCAACAATGCTTGTTTATACAACTGGTAGAGGCGTAAATGGTTTTACATTGGACCCATCAATTGGCGAATTTTGCCTTTCTCATCCAAACATGCAAATGCCCGAAACTGGAAGGTTGTATGCCATGAACGAAGGAAATATTGCAATTTGTGAAAAAGGAATTCAAGAATATATCGCTTATTGTCAAAGTTCAGAAAATGATAAGGGAGCTCCTTATTCAGGAAGATATATTGGTTCTTTAGTTGCAGATTTTCATAGGAACTTAATCAAAGGAGGAATTTATATATACCCTGCAACAGATTCGTCACCAGACGGAAAATTGCGTTTGCTTTATGAATGTAATCCTTTAGCACTGATTGCGGAACAAGCTGGTGGATTGGCTACAACGGGACGAGAAAGAATATTGAACATTGAACCTACTCAACTTCATCAGCGCGTTCCATTCTTTGTGGGCTCAAAAAATATGGTTGAAAAAGCAATAAGTCTGCTTCAAAAATAAATGGAACAAAAATCATTACGAGCGATTTTTTCTAAAATTCCTCAAATTGATGAAACTGCCAAACAGTTGCAATTTGCTGGAACAAGAATACATTGGAAAGGACTTGTCGGTTCTTCAAAAAGTTTGTGCGCTTCGGCTTTAGCGAATCAAATTCCCGGTCACCAGTTATTCATCTTAAATGACAAAGAAGAAGCAGCTTATTTCCTCAATGATTTAGAAGGAATTTTTCCTGATGATAAACGCATTTTATTTTATCCTGCGTCTTATCGTGTGCCTTATCAACTCGAAGAAACAGATAATGCAAATGTGGTTTCTAGAGCAGAGGTTCTTGAAAAAATTAATAATGGCAGTAATGTTTGGGTGGTAACCTATCCGCAAGCATTATTTGAAAAGGTGCCAACTCAAAAAAAATTAAGTGATAACACCTTGCGCGTTGAAGTAGGGAAAACTTACTCGATTGATTTCATCAATGAACTTTTATTAGAGTACCATTTTGATCGTGTTGAATTCGTTTATGAACCAGGTCAATTCTCAATTCGCGGCGGTATCATCGATGTGTTTTCTTATTCAAACGACAACCCGTTTAGAATTGAATTTTTTGGGGATGAAGTTGAATCAATTCGAACATTCGATGCTGGAACACAATTATCCATAAGCAATTTTAAGCATTTTAATGTAATTCCAAATGTTCAGGGACAACTTAATTTAGAAGGAAACGGGAGCTTTTTTGAATTCTTAGGGAAGAATGCCACATTATGGCTTTCATCGTATGATGTGCTTACAAGTGTTTTGCAAAAAGAATACGATAAGTCGTTAACTATTTATAACGGGTTGTCAGATGTTGTTAAACGAACTTTGCCGGGCGAACTTTATTTGCATCCTCAAGATGTTAAAAATGAAATAGATCCTTATAATATAGTTGAATGGGGACCAGAATATCACTATAAAGCAGAAAAAGAATTTCAGTTTGATTTTCTTCCGCAACCAAGTTTCAATAAGAATTTTGACTTATTAAGAGAAGATTTAGCGAATAGAACTAAATTGCATTTCACAAATCTAATTTTCTCCAATCAACCTAAGCAAATTGACCGTTTATATCAAATATTTGAAGATATCGGAGGTGGTGTTGATTTCAAACCAGTCAATATTGCTTTACACGAAGGTTTTGTCTCTCCATCTCAAAAATTAGTTTGTTATACAGACCATCAATTATTTGAACGATACCATCGTTTTAGGTTAAAAGAAGGATTTCGGCAAGCAAAACAAGCGCTAACGTTGAAGGAAATTTACAACCTTCAAAAAGGTGATTATGTTACCCATATTGATCACGGTGTTGGACAGTTTTCTGGATTAGAAACGATTGATGTAAATGGCAAGCCACAAGAAGCAATTCGACTTGTTTATAAAGACGGCGATGTTTTATACGTTGGGATTCACTCGCTACATCGAATTTCAAAATTCACTGGAAAAGATGGAGCTGTCCCTAAAATGAACAAGCTTGGAACACAAGCTTGGGCGACATTAAAAAGTAAAACGAAGAAAAAGATTAAAGAATTGGCCTTTGATCTTATTCAATTATATGCAAAAAGAAAGAGTCAACCGGGATTTGCCTTTAGTGAAGACACTTATTTGCAGAACGAATTGGAAGCGTCTTTCATGTATGAAGACACGCCAGACCAATTAAAAGCTACTCAAGCCATTAAAGAGGACATGGAATCTTCTACTCCAATGGATCGTTTGGTTTGTGGAGATGTTGGTTTTGGAAAAACAGAAGTTGCCATTCGTGCAGCTTTTAAAGCTGTTGCAGATAGTAAGCAAGTGGCGATTCTTGTTCCAACGACTATTCTATCTATGCAACATTACAGAAGTTTCAAAGAACGATTCAAAGATTTCCCGTGTAATGTGAGTTTTATCAATCGGTTTAAGTCAGCAAAAGATATTACAGAAACGTTGAAAAAATTAAGCACGGGTGAAATTGATATTTTGATTGGAACACATGCTATTGTTGCTGAACGCGTAAAATTCAAGGATCTTGGATTAATGATAATCGATGAAGAACAGAAATTTGGTGTGTCAGTTAAAGACAAACTTAAAACCCTTAGAACGACAGTTGATACCTTAACATTAACCGCTACTCCAATTCCAAGAACATTACAATTCTCTTTAATGGGCGCACGTGATTTGAGTATTATTAATACACCTCCACCAAACAGACAGCCAGTTTTAACAGAAATTATTCATTTCAACGAAGAGATCATACGTGACGCTATTGCGTATGAAATGAGTCGTGTTGGACAAGTATTTTTTGTGCATAATCGATTGGCTAACATCAAAGAGATTTCTGGAATGATTCAGCGTTTATGTCCTGGTGTTCGAGTTGGTATTGGGCACGGACAAATGGACGGGAAACAGTTGGAAAAAATCATGATGGACTTCATTAATGGAGAATATGATGTTTTACTTGCAACAACTATTATTGAATCGGGGATTGACATTTCAAATGCGAATACTATTATTATTAATGACGCTCAAAACTTCGGACTGAGTGATTTACATCAATTACGTGGACGTGTTGGACGAAGCAATAAAAAAGCTTTCTGTTACCTGATTGCCCCACCTTTTAGCATTATGACTTCGGATTCCAGAAAGCGCTTAGAGGCATTGGTTCAATTCTCAGATTTAGGAGCTGGATTTAACATTGCAATGAAGGATCTTGACATTCGTGGTGCCGGAAATATGTTGGGAGGAGAACAAAGTGGCTTTATATCAGATATTGGGTTTGAGATGTATCAAAAGATTTTGAATGAAGCGATGGAAGAATTGAAAGAAGCAGAATTCAAAGAGTTATTTGATGATCGAACGACAGATTCAATGCTCAATTTTGTGAAAGATTGTATTTTGGAAACTGATTTAGAAGTCCGAATTCCTGATACGTATGTTAATAATGTGAATGAGCGATTGAGTCTTTATCAAGAAATGGATAATTTAAAAAATGAGGCCGCTCTTGCTAAATTTGGGGAAATGTTAATTGATAGATTTGGGCCATTGCCAATACAGGTTAATGAATTGATTTTATCATTTAAATTGCGCTGGTTAGCACAAGATATGGGAATGGAGAGATTAGTAATCAAATCAGGGAAAATGGTTGGGTATTTCATCTCTAATCCTCAATCGCATTTTTATGAAACCGAAACTTTTTCTCAAATATTAAATCACATTCAGCGAAACGGTAAAAATTGCAAATTCAGTGAACAGAATGAAAAGTTAAAAATTATTTTTTCAGAGGTCAAGCATATTAAACATGCATTTGAGCAACTTACTGAGATTATTGGTAATTAATACTTTTCTGTTTTTTTATTATTTATCAACTAATCACTGATTTTTCACGTTATTGCACTAGATAAAAAACATTATGAAACACTTCTCACTCGTTTTCTTGATTATTATATTAGCCTCTTGCGGCACATTTCATCCAAACGTTGGTAATTTGCGATATGTTAAAGTTGCTACCGAGGAAGTTGCAGTTATAGAAAAATCTAACTCGAAAGATCTTTCTAACATTAAAGAAGAAAATCTTGAAGTAGGAACTGAAAAAAAGGAAAACCTTTTTCAAGCAGCGACAAGTGATTTAATTTATAATGAGGAAATTCTATTATCTAAAAACGAGAATCAACAAATTAAAATTGAGCAGAAATCAAGGTCTCGTCAAATTAAAGATGCTAGTGACGATGAAGAAATTGTTGATCAAGCAATACGAACAGAAAAAAAAGCAAGTGCTGCAATGTTCCTTTCAATCGCCGGTATTCTAACTATAATCCCATATTTAGGTATTTTACCGCTACTGGTCGGTTTCATATTTTATATTATCGCAAATTCTTCAAGGTACATTACCCCTTTCGGAGAGAAAAGATTGAAAGTCGCTAAGGCCTTTTTAATAATTGATTCGATTATACTTCTTTTGTGGGTTATTTTTATTGTAGCCATCATATTACTCTGGTAAATAACTACAGTTTTTTTACTTTTGAAGAATGGCAAAATTAAAGCACGCAATTGTTTCTGTAACGAATGATTTATATACCGACAATCGTGTAGATAAAATTTGCATTTTTTTAGAAAAGCAAGGATATTCTGTTTTGTTGGTAGGCCGCATACGGAAAAATAGCAATGCGTTACCAATAAGATCTTATCGCACAAAACGCATGAAATTACTAAATGAAAAAGGCGCACTTTTTTATGCTGAATACAATTTTCGTTTGTTCTTGTTTTTGCTTTTTCATAGAGCTGCACTTCTTGTTTCAAATGATTTAGATACACTTTTAGCAAATTATGCTGCCAGTAAATTTAAACCGAATGCTACGTTAGTTTATGATTCACATGAATATTTTACGGAAGTCCCAGAATTAACATCACGTCCAAAGATTAAAAAAATATGGGAAGGAATTGAAGCGTGGATTTTCCCGAAATTGCAAACTATCTATACGGTAAATGAATCAATAGCTCAATTATATCGCGATAAATACAAGAAAGATGTAGCAGTTGTGAGGAATATCTCTCCAACCTGGAAACCACTTTCAGTAATGACAAAAAGTGACTTAGGAATTCCCGATGACAAATTTATTATCATTATTCAAGGTGCAGGAATTAATATTGACAGAGGAGCAGAAGAAGCTGTTGAAGCAATGAAACATATTGAAAATGCTGCATTAATAATTGTTGGAGACGGAGATGTTATACCTCAATTGAAGTTAACCGTAACCAATTACGACCTAAATGAAAAGGTGCTCTTTTTTGGTAAAAGACCTTATTCAGAAATGATGACTTTCACGTATTTGGCTGATGTTGGATTAACGCTCGATAAACCAACGAATTTGAATTATAAGTTCTCGTTACCCAATAAAGTGTTTGATTACATTCATGCTGGAACGCCTATTATTTGTACAGATTTAGTAGAAGTTTCTGCTATAATTAACAAACATTCAATTGGTCTAATTCTCCCAGAACTTTCTCCTGAAAATTTAGTAGAAAAGATCACTTACTTACAACAAAACGCTTCCATTCTGCAAGAAATGCAATCAAATTGCCAGAAGGCTAGTTTGGTGGAGAACTGGGAGCATGAAGCACAAATTTTAGAACAAATATATCCGAAAATTGGAAAATAAGAACCTACATATTATTTGTTTAGACGTCCCGTTTCCAGCTGACTATGGCGGGGCAATTGATATGTTTTATAGAATAAAAGCGTTGCACCAACTTGGCTACAACTTAACACTTCATGTGTATGAGTATGGCAGAGGGAAACATGCTGAGCTTAACCAATTTGGAAACGTTATTTATTACTCCCGGAAACGCTCCTTTTTGAATTTATTTTCAAGTCGACCTTTTATTGTTCAAACACGGAAAAATAAAAAATTACTTGATAATTTATTGAAAGATGATTTTCCCATTCTTTTTGAAGGTATTCATACCACATGGTTTTTAGAAAATAATGAACTACAAAAGCGCACAACCATTGTCCGCATGCATAATTTAGAAGATGAATATTATCGTGGATTAAAAAAAAATTCATCGTTCATTAAACAATTTTACTTTCAACAAGAAGCGAACAAGCTTAAGAAATATCAGGCCATATTATCAAAAGCTACCTACATTTTAGCGATTAAAGATTCGGATGCCACAGCATTAAAACGAATTAATTCCAATGTTTTTGTTTTGCCTGCTTCCATTCCAGATCTTCAAGGAAGATTTACAAAAGTGAAAAGATTTGCACTTTTTCATGGCAATTTATCTGTGCCTGAAAATGAGTCCGCCGCTATATGGATTATTGAAGCGTTGAAAAATGTTATTGACCCTACTTTTCCATTGATTATTGCTGGTAAAAATCCAAGTGCGAAATTGAAGAAAATTTGCCTTAAAGAAGAGATTCAACTTATTGAAAATCCTGATGAAAAAGAGCTCTTTCAACTCATTCAAGAGGCACAAATTCATGTTTTATATACTTCTGTTCCTTCTGGAATTAAACTTAAACTACTTTCTTGTATTTACAGTTCAGGAAAAATTCTCGTCAATAATAATATGGTTATTGGTACTTCGCTAGAATCATTCTGCACAATTGCAAATGACCCAAAAGAATTTAAATTACATTATATTGGTTTAATGAATGACGCATTGACAATTGAAGAATTTGAAGAACGTTCAGTTTTTATAAATAAACACTTCAATAATGCACGGAATTGTCAACTCTTTCAAAAGTTACTCTTTCAAGCAGACAAAAAGGAAGTCAATTAATCTTTTCTTTTTCTACCTCGTTATCTCTAAATGCTGAAGGAACTAAATCAGGGATTATTTTCAGAATAAGGGGCAATAGGAAAGCGCCGCCGGGTAACATAAAAATAGCGAGAGAAGGCATTGATTTAACGATATCCTTAAATTGCGTTTTTACTGTTTCTTTCTCTTCTTTTGTGAGCTCTTTCGTGGCAGATTTTCGAATTAATGAAACGAGTTCCTTACTTTGTTTCAACTCAACGGCTAATTTATCTTTATTTCGACCGAGTATTTTAACCCATCTTTTTGTCAAACTGCTATATACCTTTTCAACTGAGGACGACGTTTTTAAAAAAGGGATTTTTTCTTGATTATTTATGATGAATTGCTCTGTTAGTGCAAGGCCTTCATTGAACTCTTTATCAGATAAGTTTAAAAATGCACAGAGTTTTTTTAAATGTTGTTGTTCTTCAGCAGCGGCGCTGTGATTAGCAAAAATAAAGAATACAGAAAGGTCAAATAAGAATCGTTTAAACAGCCAATTCGTTTGCGATTGATCTGTAAAGTCATTAAAATCTCCTCCTTTTTCAAATCGTGCTTCAACTATTTCTCTCTGCAGATCAGATAAATTTGCAGATGCTAAAAACACTTTAAACATCGATCTTTCTTGGTGTTCAATTTCTCCATCTGAAAAAGAGGCTAAAGCAATTGCATTTAATGAATTCATTGCCATTTCATCATAGTTGTATAATGTACTCGATTTTTTGTTTACTAAAAAATCATTAAAAAGTATAACATCTAAATAGATGAAAACATTATTCAAATAATTGACCCAAAATTTATTGTCTAAGAGATTCATTTTGATGTCAACTCTTTTTGTTAGAATTGACTCTAATTTTTCTTCAACCGATTCTTTCAAAAAGTACGAAAACATTTTGGTGATCGACGAAGCATTGTAATTGCCATAAAATTCTACCAATGAATCAATAAAATGATTTTGATCAAAAGAATCTTCTACTTGTTTTGTTTTATACACTAACAGATGCGATTCAAATAAAAGTAATTTCAACTTTTCTTCAGATGTCCATTTTGAATCATCTAAATCTTTGGCGTAATGCAAACGAGAAGGAAAACCAAAAATTATACCTGTTCTTCCAAGTGCAGCATGAATAAAGGATTCTCTAGCAATTTTTTTTGGCAATTCGTTGTTGAGTTCAATTTGGCCTTTATCGACCATATCGAAGTACTTATTAATCCATCCTTTTGAACCTGGTTGCAGCATTTTAGAATTATTGGTAGCAAAATTACAACAAAAAGAGAAGCGCTTATAAGTTTATCTTTAGATAACTTTTTTAAAAATTTAATACTACACCACCATTGAATGGGGAGGGTTTTTCAACAACGTTAATTCTTTATAGACTTCCGGCCACAACAAATGCTTTTCTTTTTGTAAAAATTAAGGCTCCATCCAAGGAATAAGCCTCAAAAACTGCAACGTAAGTTCCAATGCTTGTTTTTGTTTCTAAATCACTTACTCCATCCCACGTAAATGTTCCTTTTGTTGCCAACAATTCACTTTTAAATAATTCTCTGATTTTTCTTCCTCGGTCGTCATAAATAGTAAAAGTGCCTAACAAACTTGGTTCTGACATTTCATAATTAATTTGCAAAACATCTTCAAAACCATCGTTATCAGGAGAAACTGTAGGACTCGTAAACGAAAACTCCCCATTTGTAAGTGCAGGATAATATTGCGAGTTTTTTCCTCCTGGGGTTCCAAAACCTATTGCTTCTGCAGCAGAATGCCAATTATTTTGATCATTACTAATTCCTTGTGGATCCATTCTTTCCAATGAAACACCATCCGTAACATCTAAGAGCTGAAAATGCCAATCACTCGAATAAGAGACCCTATCCATTATTTGAAAATTCCAAATAAGAAAAACAGTACTTGAATCAACATTTAAGCTTGGCAAATCTGATTTTACAAAAGTCCCTGTAATTGCAGCTGGATAATTTTGTTTTACAAACGACGAATCTTTTCCAATAACAGCATATTCATTCGGTTTAAGGAAAAAATGGCTTTCAATTACTTTGTTATTCGCGATTGTGTCATTGTCAAAGTTCGCTATTTGCCATTCATTTAAATCAATCAGTTTTGAAGACGTATTATAAACCTCAATCCAATCATATCCGCCTGTATAAGGATCAAATAATAGTTCGTTGATTATAACATCCCCGAGAATTGGATTTTCAGCTAAGGCAAAAGTGCCAGAAAGTGAAGTGGTATTCATCCAACAATCTGCAATGTTATTTAATTGAAGTGTATAGGTTTGGCTACCAACCAAATTTTCTACAAATTGATACGTAAACTGAGATGGAAAAGGATCTAAAATATACGTGTTAGACACTGTCAAATTTGGAGAAAATGATACCAATGCATCCATTAACAAAGTCGAATCCATTCCCTCATTAAACGTTATCGTCACTAAATTCGGAGCGATAGCAAGCAACTCAATAATCGCTGGCGCTTGTGTATCTGCAGTTATATCGTAAACGGAATTAATCGCTCCAGGTGTTCCACCAATAATAGCCATGCTCGCTTTCCAATTGTCTTCTCCCGAACAAGGGTCATTTGGGTTGATCAATTCAATAGAATAACCACCATCTGCTTTTAACGGATCTTGGTACCAAGAATCTGTGTAGGAGATTTTATCTAAAATAATTCCATTATCATCTTTCAAAACAAGATCGTCACCGGCATTATTCAAACTTGGAAAACTTGTTACACCGGCAGGAATTGTCATCGTGAATGTATCAATATTTGAGGTTGAACAAAGAATTTTATATTCACCCGGAGCCAGCCAAGTTTGCTGAATTGTACCATCGGAAGCAGCGTCTCCTAATTTCCAATTTTGGAGGTTAAAATATTTTGAGCTTCGGTTGTAAATTTCAACATATTCAACCTGTGGTAAACCAATTGTTGGTGATTCATCGCATACAAATTCTGACAAAACAACATCTCCTTTTACGGGTGTTTCAGCAACTAAAAAGGTGAATTGTGTAGATTGATTTCCTGAGATATTTCCCTCTAAATCAGCAATTGCATTTGTGTTCAAGGTATAAGTCGTTCCATTTGTTAAGGGTTGAGTAAGTGTTAAATGAACGAGAGTTGGATCAATACCATCTAACAATGCGTTTAAAACCATTTGAGCAGGTAAAATGCCATAATTTCCAATTGTTTCCGCTGAAATTTGTGTGACTGCTTCATTAAAAACTACATCAATTTCTGTTGCGCTTAGAGCAGATGCAGAAACCAACACTGGTGCAGTAATATCAAATATGATTGGTCCAATATAAAAATCATCAAAATAATGCTTCTGAAAAAAGCTTGCCGTTGATTGCGTGATTGAAACACCAAAAAAACTGCTCGTTAAAATTGATGCATCGTTGATGATTCCTTCAGAAAAATAACTTGCTCCAGTGCCTGAGAGATCTCGTTCCAATTCCCAATCATTTGTTGCTGAACACGTAACTTTTATTTTTGCCAGATTGTTGGAAACATTGGTTATGCCGTCAATTCCATCCAAGATCTCTGTTGCAACACCTGCCACTTTTTTGTACAAAGAAATTTCATCCGTTGTTCCACCAATTCTAACAAAATATCCATTGATTATTGGACTCAATAAATTCGATTGATCAGAAGTCAAGTAGACATCCACAAAATTTGCGCTAGAAGGATTAAAAGCAAGTCGAGTAAAGAATTCCCACTGTCCATTACTTGCTTGCGTACTTGGTGTTGCCAAATAAAAACTAGAACTAGCAGTTGTTTTGTTCGATCTCAATTGCATATTTCCAATATTATCGAAAACTACAAATACGGAATCGTCGCCAATCCAAGTTGGGTTATTTGTAAAATCCACATCAGAAAAATTATCAGTAAATTGTCCAAAAATGGATTGATGTGTTAAAAAGATAAAAAAGGCTAATACGTATTTCATTTGATTCTTTTGTTTGTTAAATATACTAATTTTGGCAAACGATTAAAAATAAATTTAAGATGAGAATAGCAGTTGTTGGTGCCACAGGAATGGTAGGTAATGTAATGTTGAAAGTTCTGCGTGAACATAATTTTCCTATTACTGAATTAATCCCTGTTGCGTCTGAAAAATCAGTTGGACAAGAAATAGAATTTGGCGGGTTAAAATATACGGTTGTTGGATTAGCAACAGCGGTCGAAATGAAACCAGATATTGCGATTTTTTCTGCCGGCGGAGAAACCTCTTTGGAATGGGCTCCAAAATTTGCTACTGTCGGCACAACTGTTATTGACAATTCTTCAGCATGGAGAATGGATCCAACAAAAAAATTGGTGATTCCTGAAATTAATGGTGATGTATTAACTGCTACTGATAAAATCATTGCGAATCCAAATTGCAGCACAATTCAACTGGTTCTGACATTGGCACCGCTGCACAAAGCATATAAAATTAAACGGGTTGTTGTTTCTACATACCAATCTATAACTGGAACTGGTGTAAAAGCCGTTCAACAAATGGAAAATGAGCGGAATGGCATTTTGGGAGAAATGACTTACAATTATGCTATAGATAAAAATTGTATTCCACAATGTGATTCATTCCTTGAGAACGGTTACACGAAAGAAGAAATGAAATTAACCAACGAGACAAAAAAAATTTTAGACCCAGCTATAAATGTAACCGCAACGGCTGTGCGCGTTCCAGTTGTTGGAGGTCATTCTGAAGCGGTGAATATTGAGTTCGAAAATGATTTTGATTTGGCGGATGTTAGGCGTTTATTGCACAATCAATCAGGAATTACATTAAAAGATGACCCAACGACCAATTCCTATCCAATGCCGAAATATGCTGAAGGTAAAGATGACGTTTTTGTGGGAAGAATCCGCAGAGATGAATCCCAAGCAAACACATTGAATTTATGGATTGTGGCAGATAATTTGCGAAAAGGAGCTGCAACGAATGCCGTTCAGATTGCGAAATTATTGATTGAAAAAGGATTGATTTAATAGAAATTGCGTTCGTTCATACCATTAATGATTATGCGAAGAATGCATTCACTTATTCTTATTGGAACAAAAAAGGCTGACCCATGTGAGACAGCCATTTCTTAGTGAATAGTGGTTGTATTTTAAAGTTTTACTGGAACTGTATTAACCTCTTTTATTCCATCAATCGATGTTTTTGCAGGAGAACCAATTCTAAAACCAATTCCTCCTATTATGTTTAATTTACCTTGACTACTTTTTGATTTGTCTATAATTGAATAAATAAGTTCATAATTCAAATAGAATTTTTTTGCTTTACCAATACTAATAGTATAACCAAGCCCAGCATTTACGCGCATTCCCCACATTGTGCGGGCGAGTTCTGTTTCCCCAAGATAAGCATCAGTGGAGTAATAAGACCCAGACCATGAATCAAAATAATCGTATGTAACATAATAGGAATGGCGAACATCCGCTTTTATTCTAGAGATGTCTAAAGATGCGTTCGCATAAAGCCCTCTAAAAATCGCTTTCTGATATCCCAATCTAATCGCAAAACCTTTATTTAAGCTGGATGAACTGGATGAAGGGTAAGAATATCTATAACTAGAATTAATATTATAGGCATTAGGGTCATAATTCTGAACAACTAGTGGATTTATTTCTGTTGGCGCATTATTAAAAATTATGCTACTTCCTATCTTGCACGACTGAAACCCGACTATAATACCCGTATTTTTTGAGCCAATCAAGGCTTTCACAGGCATCCCCGTTGTTAGGTTGCCATTATCAAAACTAAAACTTCCATTGAAATCTAGGTTAAACAATGTTTCTGGAAGAACACCTTTCTTTTTTGGGGCAGCAGAAGTACTTTGTGCAAACAACTGAAGAGAGGTAAGTAGCAAAAAACTGATTAACAGTATTTTTTTCATATAAAGAAAATTAAGGCAGCACGTTATTGTGCTGCCTAAAGGCACTTATTTCTTTTTCCAGAACATTAACTTGCTCAGAAGACCTGCTTTCTTAACAACAACTTCGTTTTGTGCTAAAGCATCAACTGCATCAACATCTAAACCTACAGAAGAAGGATTTTCAACTCCTTTAAGGAACGCGTTGTATTCATCAACTAAAGAAGAAGTTTCAGTAGTTTTTGTCAACTCATATTCAGCTTCTACGTTAAGTGTAGTAAGTTCTAACGTTTGAAGTTTGTCAATTTTATCAACGTTAACTGTTTTCTCAGAACTAACAGCAGTTGAAGTTGATGCTTTAATAATTCCATCATCTTTTAATTGCTTCATTTGCTTAATTGCAAGATCAAAAGCTTCTTGATCTTTCGCTTTGTTTTCAGCTTCTAACTCATCTTTAACTTCTTTAAAAGATCTTGGGTTTTCGTAGTAACCTGCGAATCCAGTAACTGTAGAAGTACTTTTTCCACCGAAGATTAAGATTCGAGCAGATGTTTGTGTCTTGTAAATTGGATCAACCAATACGTGAATATTGTTGTTTACAATTGCATTGTAGTATGCCTCGTTTTTTGCATCAGTTGGTGATTTGTGACGTTTAGCAGAAGACGCTTGAATAACTTTGTTTTCGTCAACTCTTAATTCAACACCAATTTTATCTGCAATAACAACACTTTTTTCAGGAATTTCTGAAAGTCTGTATGAATGCTTGTATGAACTGCATGACGTTGTAGAACCAATAGTTACAAGTCCAAGTCCAACAGCTAGTATTTTGAAAATATTTTTCATCTTAATAATTTTAAATAGTTGGTTTATAAATGATTAAAGTCTAGAAACAAATTTGAAGAATTCATCAGATGACTTCGTTCTGTTTTCTGTTTTGTAGATTGAACATGGTTTACAATTCTCATCAATTCGGTATTTTTCAACTTCAGTAACAGTTGTCATCGCACCGATATTAGCCAAAGCTTTGAAATTTTTAATAGTAGATTGCATTGCAACTTTATCTTTTTCAATCTTCTCAGCTCGTAAAGCATCTTCAATAGACTTTAAGCTTCTAGAATTTCTGTAGTATCCCGCAAAGCCATAAACTTCAACACTGCTTTTTTGACCAAAAAGTGTTCTAGTTGTTTGTACATTGTAAATTGGATCAACTAATACGTGAATAGAATTTGCTTGAATCGCATCGTAATATGCTGCGTCTTTTGCATCTTTAACACTTTTGTGTCTCCCTGAACTTCCTTTGCACGTTTTTCCTAAATCAACTTTTAGGTCAACAGCAATTTTGTTTGTTACAACAATGTTTTCTTCAGCAATGTTTGAAACTCTGTAAGAGTGCTGATAAGAACTGCATGAGTTCAATAATAATGCAGCTGCGAGCGGTAATGTAGACAATAGTACACGCGCACGTTTAATGGTTTTTTTTCTTTCCATAAATTAAGTAGTTAGTGTTATTTATAATTCGGTGCTAATATAGTATTTTCTTATTAACTATAAAATAAAATATATATTATGTTTGTAACTTGAAGTAACTTGAAGTAGATTTTTTGACTTGGAATGGGCTTTGTAATTGTTTGATTTCTTTTTAAAAATTATTCAACTATATCTTCAACAACCTCCATTTACTTCTTAAAATAGTTCCTCTAAAATCATCCAATTTTTCAGTGATTCCATGAGTTCTTAATTTCTTTTCAAATTTAAAGGTTCCTTTTCCTTGTTTGTAGTCCATTTCGTCCGGGAAAATTGGAATTATTGATAAGAAATGAACGGTTTTTTCTCCAAGTTGGATTGGTGCCAATTCCGCTTCCAATAATACAGGGTCAGACAAAAAGAAGTGGTTTTGGCGCATGGAAGAAGAAAGTCTGTTTTCATCAGTTCCACATGGCATAGTGTGCCCATGACCGAACCAAGCATTTTTTTCGACCACATATTTAGAAAGTTTTTGAATCCATGGGAAAATCCAATTCATCTTTTCATTGTCTATTTCTTCCCTTTTCCAATAACTTGGCAAACAGAAATACAATTCATTGAATTCTCGTCCTTTCATTTTTTCGTGAACGGGCATTTTATAAGCGCTTAAACCGTTAGTCATTATTAAGGTTACTGGACTATTCAATTCTAGATCCAGCACTAACAAAGACATTTCACCTTCTTTTGTTGGAAGCATTGAAACCCTGTGTTCCCCAAAACGGTTGCCTAAAGCTGCTTGTAAATCTGTCATGTTTTGGCTCTAACACTAAATTATATATATTTTGAAAAAGCGTACGAGCTCATCGAATTCATTTTTTCTTGCTCCATTCTTCAATTGAAGCATTATTACTATCAATATAAGCTTGGTATTTTGCTTTTTCTGCTGCTGCTAATGATTTTTTTGCGGTTTCAATTGCTCCTTTATAATCTCCAAGTTCTGCTTGAATTTGTGATTTCAGACGCAACATCCAAAAAGCATCATCACCTTTTAATTCACATGCTTTCGTTGACCATTCTAGTGCTTTTTTCAAGTCTTTTTTCTCCTTAAAATAGAAATCTGCTGATGCATGATAATCACTCGCTGTTGGACCGGCCATCACTTTTTCAATTGAAGCAGCCATTTTTGTGTCGGTTGGCACAGCAAAACCAATAGATGCTCTTGTTTTATCCCAAGAGAAATTTAAGTTAGCTGTTTTAGTTGTTGTATTATCAATTCCAATTGTAAATGTTTCTACTACATCATTCAGGGCAATAACATTTGTGCTAACTTTTAAAACTACTTTTTTATCATCCCACTCGTCAGGCGTACCCCAATTTGTGATATCTGAGTAAAATATTATTTCCCAAGTTGAAGCTGATGGTTTGGTGTAGATTGCATACGTTCCTGCTACCAATGTATCCTTTCCGAAAACCATTGCATCTGAAAGTGTAATTTTTGTGTTTTCATTTGCGCCAGTTCGCCAAATTTCATCGAAAGGCACAACATCGCCAAATACCACTCTGTCATTTTTTGACGGGCGGGAATATTCAATTTTAATATCCGTTAAACCAATACGTTGTTCAACTTTAGCAATTGGACTTAATTTTGGTGCTTGTAATTGTGCGTTAAGCGAAATTCCTAAATTCATTAAGAATAAAATAGACAATATCTTTTTCATAGCATTTCAATTTTTTTGAATTGCTAAATTAACACAAAAGCACGAAGATTGTTTAAAGTATATTTATGAAAACATGTGGCTTCCGTAAGCAGCTCCAATAAAAAAAGCACCTAAAGAAAATACAAGTCCTAAAATTGCCAATTTATTCTTTTTGAAAACTGGAATTATACATAAAAGAAAAGGTAAAAATGACCCCAATAACAGGACCATGCCGTAGTCCACTTTTTTCTCACTAGTAGCAAATGCTTCAGCATAACCAGGAGTTTCAAATAGAGATACAGAGTAATCTCCCATATTTGCTTGTTGCATCATTTCCATTTCAAGTGCTGCTGTTTCTGACTCTGGAGCAATAATAAATATTAGGTATAATCCAAAGATTAGAAAAATAACGGACAGTGAAAATCCGACTAAAGATAATTTTTTCATAGTAGTATTTTTAGGCAAGTTAATAAAATTCAGTTAATTAGCAACTTTTAAAACTAATAATTGTTCCCAAAATTCTTTACTTGAGACGACACACCCTTGTTCTAATAAATCATGAAGTTCCTTTTCGCGTGAAGAACTGTAGTTTTTTTCAGAACGGTGAAATTGAAGATTATTTAAGTTCTTTTTTAATTCATTGTGAATCGATTGAGGGGTAGAAAGATTTACATGTTTTCCAGATTTTCCCTGAATTGAAATCAATTCTATTTTATCTTCTTGACAATCAAAAACAATACATGAATTTTCACTTCTAAATTCCACAAACTTAATTTTCTCGTATACTTTTTGCAGAACAGTATCACTAAAAATCTCTACTATCTGAACAGCTTTTGAAATCTCCGTTTTATTCATTTCTTCCCATTCCTCAGCGTGTACGCCTGAAACAATTAAAAATTGCTTGAAATCTTCTGCAAGATGCGATAGTTCTTCATTGGTTAAAATGCGGTATTTCATAGAAAGGTAAATTCTTTAATTCTTCTCAATCAATACAAATTTACATGGAGATTTGTTAAATCCATCAGATTCTTTCGCTTCTTTTCCAAACAATCTTGGGTTCAAAACGTTATTTTTGCATTATGGAGAAAAAGAAAGGTATCGTTATTCTTGGTTCAACTGGTTCAATTGGAACTCAAGCATTAGAGGTTATTGAAGCCTATCCTGCTTTTTTTGATTTACAAGTAATTACAGCTGGAAAAAACGCAGATCTATTAATTGAACAAGCGTTGAAATTCAAACCGAATACTGTTGTAATCACTGATGAATCACTTTATGAAAAAGTAAAAACGGCATTAATTGATGAAGACATTCATGTTTACGCCGGGTCCGAAGCGCTTTGCCAAGTTGTTGAATCAAATGAAGTTGACATTGTTTTAACTGCTTTGGTCGGTTATGCTGGATTAAAACCAACAGTGCGAGCAATAGAAGCGAAAAAAACAATTGCTTTAGCCAATAAAGAAACATTAGTTGTGGCTGGTGAACTTGTCACAAAATTGGCAAAAGAGAATGGTGTAAACATTTATCCTGTTGACTCTGAACATTCTGCAATTTTTCAATGTTTGGTTGGAGAATTCCATAATAAGATTGAAAAGATCTATTTAACAGCTTCTGGAGGACCCTTTTTAGGTTGGTCATTGGAGCAATTAAAAACCGTTACGAAAGAACAAGCTTTGAAGCATCCTAACTGGACAATGGGGGCAAAAATCACGATTGATTCGGCTTCATTGATGAACAAAGGATTTGAAGTAATTGAAGCAAAATGGTTGTTCAATCTTAAACCTGAACAAATAGATGTAATTGTTCATCCTCAATCGATCGTGCATTCATTAGTTCAATTTGAAGATGGCAGTATGAAGGCGCAAATGGGCTTACCAGATATGAAATTACCAATTCAGTTTGCCTTGACTTATCCAGACCGTTTTAAAACAGATTTTCCACGTTTCAACTTTCTAGATTATCCAAAATTAACGTTTGAAAAACCAGATCGGGCCGTCTTCAAAAATTTGGATTTGGCATTTAAAGCGATGGAAATGGAAGGAACTGCTGCTTGCATTTTAAACGCAGCAAATGAAATAACCGTTGAAGCATTTCTACATGATAAAATCACGTTTTTACAAATTGCTGAATTCAATGAAAAGACATTGTTAAATGTAAATTCTATTCAGAAACCAATATATGAAGATTATGTCGAAAGTGATAAATTGGCGCGTGAATATGCACTATCACTTATTCAAAATAATTAGTCAAACATACGTTTCATTTTATTCTGAGAAGAACTTGAGGAATCCGTGTTTTAAATAAAACAACCAATTAAACGGCATCCTTTAACTCTTTCTTGATATTATCGTAATAATTAACAAGTATATGATTGAGAAGGTATTGCCTATATTTTTCTCTTGAAACTTTTGGCGAATAAAGATAGCCTCTTCCCAATGATTGATGTTTGATAAACCCTTTGCGTTCCAAAATACGAACAATTGTCGAAGTAGTATTATAAGCAGGTTTCGGTTTTTCAAATAACTCTTGAATCTCCTTAATAGCTCCTTTTTGAAGTTTCCACAACTTCAACATTACCAATTCTTCAGCAGGTGTTAATCGTTCCATTTATAAGGATTTACCTCATAAATATACTCAAATTTTTATTACACCCTAATATTCAATTACTTATAGGCTCAATTTTTTCTTTAAGGCAGAAGAAATTCCGTCTTTATGCACATAAACATTAATCGTTTTGTACTTAAAGTAATTCTCAGAAACGTACAAGAATCCTTTAGGATAATTACTCGTACCCCATGAGTTTTTCACCAATAAATAGCGTGTGTTATTTTGGTCTTTATAAAGCCCAACGATATGCATTCCATGGTCATCTGTAGTTGTTTTTCCATCATACGCCTTTTGACGTAACTCAGGAGTGATAACCAATTCTTTTCCTGGTGTAACAAAAGCATTTGCAGTTTTGTCAGCGCCTCCATCTGAAAAGTTTTTATTATCTCTTCCTTTCGTTTCGATTGTAGATGGATCTTCTGGAACAATTGCCAAACCATTTCTAAAACTGAACCCTTTTTCAGAAACGTCAGCACCCCAAGCTAACGAATATCCATTTTTCAACGCATATTCACATGCATCAAATAAATCTGTTAAACCAACATTATAACTTTCTCCCCACGCCCAGTTATCAGCAATTGCCAACATGCATTTTTGATTCATCGGGTGATTTGTAAACGATGTTAAGGAAACATAATCGTCCATATTCAATCCAATTGCTTTGGCATACGTCATTGGAGTATATTTTTTCCCTTTGAACTCAAATTCTTTAACGTCTTTACCAAAATATGCATCAAGAATCCCGTTCAATGCGCTCATCCACGCAGTTGAAACACCAGTGCTTGAGCTTTTAGCGTGAGACAAAACACCTTGCACTGCTCCGTTCAACACTTCAAACATTTCACTATGGTCATGCGTTTCAGAACCATAATTTAAACCAGTATATATTTCTTCAGGAACAATTCCGTAATTTCTGATTACAAAAGGAATATCATGAAAAGCCCCTCCTTCAGAAAAGTTAATTTTACCATCCATTCGAATGAACTTCTCTGCTTTGCTTTCATATGCTTTACGTACCACAAACATTTCAGCAAGAAGATCTGGATTTTTAGTTCCTTTTCTAATTAATTCTGACTCAAAATACGATAATGCAGAAAAACTCCAGCATGTTCCTGTGTTTCCTTGACTTTGAACTGGTGTTGCATCTAAATGAGCAATTTTCGTGAAAACGTATTCACTTCCTTCATTATTAGTTCCAGGTTCTGTATAACCAAATTGAGCGGTTGTAATTGATGTGAATCCTAAAAAAAGGAGAGAAAAGAAATATTTTTTCATGAGTTATCTATTTTGAGGAGTAAATATAACTGTAATTATTGAAAAAAACAGCGCGTTTAAAAAAGGCAGCTTAATAATTGGGGATCTGAATTTTTTTAGAATTAATTAGCGTAGTAAGCTGTAAGTAATTGATTAACAGCACAAAGGCCTCGTCAACAGGATGTTCTTTTACTTTTTTTTGCTCTTGAAAATTGCTTCTAGAAACGATTTTGGTCTGTTTTTATTTTCTTGTTATAGCGTAAACATACAGTTAATACGGACTTTATAAGTTTGCAGTTGAAAACCCAAAACATCTCTTTGAAAAAAATACTTATTTAAAGTTTATACTATGATGCTGTTTAGTTCTGTGGTCTTTTTAGATTCCAAGATAATAAAAAATAACACACAACGTGTTGCACGTTTTGTTCAAAACAATTTTGCCAAAGTTTTGGCTGTTCTTGTTTTTGGGGGAATGGTGAATGTGGGTTGGGGGCAGACCAATAACTATTTTGGAACTAGTGGAACTATTACTAGTTCAGTTTGGAGTGCAAGTGTGGGGGGACCATATACTTCTGCATTTAATACAACAAGTGGAGGTATTATGAATTTTAATAATACCGTTACTTCTTTTACTGGGGGTACAATTATTGTAGCAGGAATTAATGCAACAGCATCCACTGCTACAATGACCGCTAGTGGTACCATTTCTAATTTAAGTAATGGTGTTATCACTATAAATGTTGGAACAAGCACCGCTACTACATTAGATTTTGGCACACAAAGTTTTACAACCTCGGCTACGGCTGGTTATATTAAAAGTGGTGTAGGTGCTCTTGCAATGTCTGGTAATACATATGGTGGAGGTTTCACATTAAGTGCCGGTACTATAGTTGCACGTTCTACCAATGCAATGGGCGGAAATGCCACTCCAGGACTTTTAACTTTAAATGGTGGAACTCTTGCAGCTAATGCAACTAGAGATTTTACAG
Source organism: Flavobacteriales bacterium (assembly GCA_947470515.1). Taxonomy (GTDB): domain Bacteria; phylum Bacteroidota; class Bacteroidia; order Flavobacteriales_D; family Crocinitomicaceae; genus M0103. The sequence goes on along the minus strand of CANITF010000011.1, from coordinate 34,117 downwards.
GGAAATATTCAAATATTGTTATCGGTGGGAATATTCAATTTGGCGAAGTAACAGGAAATGTGCCTTCGGCAGCAGGCGCGTCAAATCTTACTTTTTCAAATAATATGACTTTAGGTGCTGCAACAAGAACTTTAACATTGGGAGGTTCAGGCAACATAACATTTGGTGGTATAATTTCAAACACACCTACAAATGGATTAACTTTAGCTGGTAATGCAAATGGGACAGGTAAGTTTAAAATAACCGGTACTGCGAATACATTTACTGGAACCCTAACTTTATCCGGTCCTGAAACAGAAATTTCAGGTGCCAATAGCGTAGGAAATGTAAACAATACGATTGTTATTGATGGTGGTCGGTTAACTCCAGTTGCCTCTTTTACATTAGCCTCTACCCACAACATTCAGGTTAGTGCATCATCCGGAACATCTATTAGTTGTTCTGGTAGTGGTACAATATTAACTTATGACGGAGTAATCTCTGATAAACCGACTACAACAGGTGCCTGGGCAAAACAAGGAGGAGGTACATTATCATTAGGAGGTGTGAGTACTTATACAGGCGCAACAGCAATCAACAATGGAACTTTAAAACTTACAACAGGTAGCAACCGCTTACCAACTGGTACTATATTAAGTCTTGGTCAAACTGCTAGTGGTAACCTAGGAACCTTTGACTTAAACGGGCAAAACCAAACCATTGCAGGTTTAAATACTGTAGCAGGAACTGCCACATCATTAAATAATACGATTACTTCAATAGCTGCGGCAACATTAACTATTAACAGTTCAACAAATAATAGTTTTGGTAGCTCTTTAGCTGCTAATCCAGGTATTATTAGCGGTGCAATTTCTATTGTTAAATCTGGCGCTGGAACACAAACATTTGGTGGTGGTGCAAATTATACTTATACAGGTACAACCACACTAACAGGAGGTAAAATTGAACTTGATAATACTAACGTATTACCAGCTACACAATTAATTTTAAATGGTGGTACATTAAGCACGGGCGCTACAGCAGGCTTTAGTGAAACTGTTGGTACTTTAAATTTAAATGCTAATTCAACCATTGCTTTAGGAACAGGAGTGCACACATTAACATTTGCAAATAGCAGCGCTGTTACATGGGCAGGAACTACTTTAACTATTACAGGTTGGACGGGCTCAGCAGGTAGTTCTGGTACAGCAGGTAAAATTGTAGTTGGCGCTAGTGGCTTAGATGCAAGCCAATTAGCAAAAATTAATTTTAGCGGCTACTCAAATGGCGCTCAAATAGTTGCAGGAGAAGTTGTTCCGGCTGCTGCAGTTACTTCCATTACTCCTTCGGGAAATATTACTGGATTAACATATGTTCAAGGTTCAGGACCATCTACTGGGTCGTCCATTACATTAACAGCAGCTAACTTAACTTCAGGTGGTGGAGATATCACAATAACTGCTTCCACCAATTTTGAGGTTTCTACAACAAGTTCAACAACAGGATTTGGTGCCTCGGCTACCATGCCATACACAGGAACGGGAACAATTGCTTCTAACACTTTATGGGTTAGATTAAAAGCAGGTTTATCTGCAGCGACATATTCAGTTGAAACAATTGATATTTCAGGTGGGGGCACAACAGCTTCATTCACTGCTGCAGGTAGTGTTACTTCTCCTCCAACTCTTACGCCAAGTGTTGCTTCCATAACCGGTTTAAATTATACTGGAACTGGCCCTTCAAGTTCGCAATCATTTACCTTTTCTGGTGCTAACTTAACTGGTTTCCCAGCAAATATTACGGTTACTGCTCCAACCAACTTCGAAGTTTCTGCCGACAACGTCAGTTTCTTTTCTTCTATAACCTATGCATATTCTTCAGGGACATTAGGAGCCCAAACCGCATATGCCCGTCTAATATCGAGCTTACCTGCTACTTCATACGGACCATCAAACGTAACCATTGAAGGTGGTGGAGCTACTTCTGCAACGGTTGCATTATCTGGGACAGTTACAGCTACTGCTGTTGCTTCCATTACTCCTTCGGGAAATCTTACTGGATTAACATATGTTCAAGGTTCAGGACCATCTACTGGGTCATCCATTACATTAACAGCAGGTAACTTAACTTCAGGAGGTGGAGATATCACAATAACTGCTTCCACCAATTTTGAGGTTTCTACAACAAGTTCAACAATAGGATTTGGTGCCTCGGCTACCATGCCATACACAGGAACGGGGACAATTGCTTCTAACATCTTATGGGTTAGATTAAAAGCAGGTTTATCTGCAGCGACATATTCACCTGAAACAATTAATATTTCAGGTGGGGGCACAACAACTTCATTCACTGCTGATGGTGCTGTTACTTCTCCTCCAGCTCTTACTCCAAGTGTTGCTTCCATAACCGGGTTAAATTATACTGGAACTGGACCATCAAGTTCGCAATCATTTACCTTTTCTGGTGCTAACCTTACTGGTTTCCCTGCAAATATTACAGTTACTGCTCCAACCAACTTCGAAATTTCTACCGATAACGTCAGTTTCTTTTCTTCTAGAACCTATGCATATTCTTCAGGTACATTAGGGGCCCAAACCGTGTATGTCCGTCTTATTGCAAGTTTGCCAGCTACTACATACGGACCATCAAACGTAACCATTGAAGGTGGTGGGGCTACTTCTGCAACGATTGCATTATCTGGGACAGTTACACCTGTTGCACTAATTACTTCTTCTTCAGTAAATCTTTCTGGCTACTCATATATAGTAGGAGCCGGGCCTTCTACTTCACAATCGTTTACGTTTACAGGTGATAACTTAACAGGCTTCCCTTCAAACATCACAATTACTGGCTCTACCAATTACGAGGTTTCGACCAACAATAGTTCATTTAGTGCTTCAATCACATATCCGTATACAAGTTCAACATTAACTGCTCAAACTGTATATGTGCGTTTAAAAACAGGCCTAAGTGCAGCAACCTACACCGAAAATATTACCATTTCGGGAGGAGGAGTCTCCCCGTCAATCACTGTTTCAAATTCAGGCTCTGTGCTAGTTGCGCCATTTACATTAGGAAATTTGGCTGCAGTAGTTGCTGCAGCAAGTGCCTCGAATACAACGGCAAGTGTTATTGAAATTGGAACAAGTGCATTTCAAGCTTCTCCAATTAGTACCACTGTGGTTAACGGAACAGATGCCGTTAATGGAATGCGTTTTTCAGGAAGTGCAACTTCTACTTTATATTTGGCAAATAGCAACGATGGTACTTTGATAACTTTTACTGGCCATAACTCAACCAACACAGCTTCAAATGCGAATACATTATTAACACGTGCAGTTATTACCTACAACAATAGCAAGACGTTCAATAAAGCAACAACCTACACGGGCGCTTCAGGAAATCAAACACGCTGCGCATCTACCTTGAATAATACATCCTGGTACATTGGCGACCAAAGTGGTTTCTATACAAATGGAAGTTCTAGCCCAAGTCCAGCATTAAACATTCGCGGTGTCAAGGCATATGGAGCAACAATGTATGCGCAAGGTTCTACAATTGCTATTGGAACTATTTCTGCTGCAAACGGTGGAACTTTTACCTTATTAAATGGATTAACAGCTTCCACAAATAACCTTCAAGATTTCGCATTTGTTTCTTCAGGAAGCAATGGTGCTGCATTCGATGTATTATATTGTTTGTATACTACTAAAATTGAAAAATACTCGCTTGTTTCTGGCACATGGACTGCAAACGGGTCTTATACATTTGCAGGAGGAGGTTTTGGGTTAACAGCTAAAAACATTGGGATTGGCTCTGAATTGTATGTGTCAACAGGAAATGGAGCTAATACAGCAAACTCCATTGTTAAATTAACAGACAATGTAGGTTTTAATACTACAATTAACATTACAACGGCAAGCAATTTAACATTGTATACTGCAGCTGCAGGTACTATTATTAAAGGTGTGGCATGTGCTCCAATTTCAGCCACTGCTCCAAATATTTCTATTAATGCATCTCCATTAAACGGATTCACCTATATTCTTGGATCAGGTCCTTCAGCTGAACAAACTTTTACAGTTTCCGGAACTAATTTAAGTGCAAATTCGATAGCATTAAACGTTGATTCCGATTTTGAAATTTGTTTAACATCAGGAGGAACTTTCGTTAATACACTTTCTTTAACACCAGCAGCTGGCACTGTTGCTTCAACTACAATTTATGTTCGTTTAAAAAGCGGCCTTAGTGCAGGAAACTACAGTAATCGTTTAATTACACTTAGCACAGCAAACGCGTATAACAGATATATTATATTAGATGGCTCATTATTGCCGAACGTAAACCTGAGTGTATCTGCAGCAAGTGGAACCGAAGTTGGAACAACATCTATTACAGTAACAGTAACTTCAACAAGTACTTTAGCCTTTGATGAAACAGTAGATGTTACGGTAGCAGGAACTTCGTTAACGGCAGGAGATTATTCGTTGGTTGATGGTGATGGTGTTTTATCAGGCGTTCAAATCAAAATTTTAGCTGGAGCCTCAACTGGAACCTCTACCTTTACACTTGTTGATGACAACTTGAATGAAGGAACAGAAGTAGCTTCAATTAATATCTCTAATCCTTCTGCTGGATTGTATTTAGGTGGAACAAGTTCTCAAAACGTAAGCATTACAGACAATGATGATGCTGTTATATTATCTACAATCGATGTTGCTAGTACTGCCACAAACTTCAATGAGCTTGTTACTTCGGGAACATCAACTGAAGTTTCCAAAGGAGCTTATTATCTAGAAACAGGAAGCAACCAAAACTTAGTTTATTCAGCAGGAGACGGCTCACTTTCTACAGGTGATTCGTATGCATTTGGATCTGGAATATCTACCGATAGAGCTTTAGGCTCTTCCATTACTTCTGGCTTATCTGATGTTAAGGTAGGATTCAAAGTTAAAAACTCAATAGGTGCAAGCTTCAATGCGATGATTGTTGAATATTACGGAGAACAATGGAGAAGAGGACTAACAGGAAACGCAGCAAACGGAGGAGCTCCAGCACGTGATAAACTGAAATTTGAATATAGTACTTCGGCTCCAAGTTTAGCTGCAGGTACTTGGGGAAGTTCAAGCATCTTGAATTTCCACTCACCTGATTATGGAACAGTTTCTACTAATACTGCTCGTGATGGAAATGCTGCTGCATATCGCCAATTAGTAAGAGATACTATCTTTATACCTTCTGGAGTAGCAGATGGATCAAGCGTTTGGGTTCGTTGGGTCCACAACACGGCTGGTACGAGCGGTTCTCGAGATGGTTTAGGTGTTGACGATGTAACGTTTACTCCAATCAACTTCACTCCAACTGTATTTTATACTGATACCATTGGAAGTTTGGATCAATTATCAACATGGTGGACAAACACTGATGGAACTGGGGCAAATCCTTTAAACTTCTCTAGTACAAATCAAACTTTTATTGTTCAAAACAGATCTACAGCATCGATTGCTGCAAACTGGTCAGTTTCAGGATCAAATTCATCGATTCGTATTCGTAATGGTGTTATTGTTACCATTCCTGACACCTATTCATTTGTAGGTACAGTGGATAGCTTGGAAGGAACATCCACATTAATTTTGAATAATGCAACTACCCCCATTTTAAATAATATTGACGCAACTTCAACAGTAATCTATGGTTCAAGTTCAAATCAAGACATTGCTATTCCAACTTCATCAAACAGCCAATATGGTAATTTAACATTAACAGGAGATGGAATTAAGCGCGTTACTGGTGGCTTCCACATCGAAGGTGAATATTTGTTTAATTCAGCAAGCGTGGATGCAGATTCAACCTACAGTACAGTATTCTTCAAGAAAAACATCACCATTTCGGGTGCTATTTTATACAGCACGAATTATATAACCTATGTGAACCTACAAGCTTATGGAAGCAGTGCTCAACAATTAATAGGCAATGGGAGGACAATTAAGGCTGGTAGTTTATTGATGAATGTGTCTGTAGTAAACGGCACATTAATTACTTCGGGGAGCGATTTAAAAACAGGCTCTTTAACATTAGCTTCAAATACAAACTTAACGTTAGTCGATGATTTGAAATTAAACGCCAATGCGGGTGCCGCAACCTTTACAGACAATGCAAATACCATTGCAATTGGTGGAGATTTAGAATGTGCTGGAAACACAGCAAACTATTCATTTTCTGGAACGCTACTATTAAACGGAGCAACGGCATCTGACCAAACCATATCAAACACAGCAGGAGCAACCTTTAATATAATGACCATCAATAAAGCCTCCGGTATTGTTTTATTATCGAACAATCTTACAATAAACAGTGCATTAAACCTTACAAATGGTATTATTGATTTGCAAGCAAGTAATTTAAACATGGCTTCCAATACAGTAAATGGTGGCTCAGCCACAAGTTATGTGCGCACTTCTGGGGTGGGTGTCTTGAATCGAAATGTTTCAAGTTCAGCAGTAGTTTTCCCTGTTGGAAATAGTGCTTACAACCCTGCAACACTAAGCAACAGTGGAACATCTGATGAATTTAGTTTGCGCGTTTACGATTATGTGTCTTCAACAGGGGTTGAAGGTGGTGTGCCAACAAGTGGACAAGCAGTAAACAGAACATGGATGGTAAGCGAAGCATTGACTGGTGGTAGTAACGTTACTTTAAAAATGCAATGGAACGCTGGTGAAGAAGTAAATGGTTTTGTTTATTCTCCAGGATTTATGAATGTTAATCACCATAATGGGTCGGTTTGGGAAGAATTAGGAGTACTGAATGAAAGTAATTCACCATTCTATGTAGAGCAAACAGGAATCACATCTTTCTCGCCATTTACAATTGGAATTACGGGATCACCGCTTCCTATCGAATTGATCTCTTTCCAAGCAAATTGTCAAGGAACAGACCAAGTCGCTGTAACATGGTCAACAGCTTCGGAACATAACACAAGTCATTTCGTAGTGGAGAAATCACGAGATGGTTTAAATTGGGTCAACTTAAAGTCATTGGGCGCTGCTGGAAATTCAACAACAATTATTGAATACGCAGTGACAGATACTGATGTTTCAAATGGAATATCGTATTACAGATTGACTCAACTTGATACTGATGGTGCATCAGAAACCTTCAATATCGCATCTGTTAATTGTGGCGCACAAGCAATAACTTCAAAATTGGTTACGTATCCGAACCCAAGTAATGGTAGTTTCTACCTTGATTTTTATTCATACGATTTAACTGGCCCTTCCTCTATTTCTGTTTTTGATTCAAGAGGATTGATTATATACAGTCAAGAAGTGCTTGTCGAAAAAGGCAGCAATGTATTCCATATTGAAAAAATGGAAGCTGCCCCAGGAATGTACTATATACAGGTTTCAAATGGAGCCACCACTTCCTATATAGTGAAACATAGTTTGCGTTAAAACTTATGGTCTGAAAATGAAGAAGGGGAAGGCAAACGAGTTTTTCCCTTTTTTAATCTCTTAGTTTTTATAAATAATTACTTTTAAAAGCCACTTAAATTAATTTATTACGTTATAAATGGAGTACACTAAAAAAATGTCTACTTTTAGAGCACCATTCTTGAAATGATCTTATTTAATTTTAATTAAATGAATCAATGCACTATATGAGTATTTGCCGAAATATTTTTACTAATAACCCACTAAAAAATTACCTGTTAGTGATTATTAGTGTTTGGATGTGTTCTGGAAGCATTGCTCAAACAGCTAGTTTTTCTACTAATCCTGCGAGTATTAATAGTGTAATAACCATTTGTCAAGGGCAAACAATAAATTATGTAAGCACGTCAACTGGAACTCAAGCAAACACCAACTATAATTGGGCTTTTACTGGTGGAACCCCAACTAATTCCAATTTAATAGGGCCACATTTAGTTACTTACTCAACTCCAGGCAATTATACCACTACGCTTAATTTAGGTGGCGGAATAACTTCTCAAGTTGATGTTGTGGTTACTGCTAACAGCGGTCAAAATGCATCACTATCAGCTGGAACATTGAATTCTGCTGTATCTACAATAACAATAAATGGTCTTACTTATTTTAAATATTGTAGCCCGCTAGCACCTTACACGGGTTCGATTCCATTCGCTTTTAATATTCCGTCTTATACCCCAGGTTCATTGATTACGATAAATTGGGGTGATGGCTCTGCGAATACGAATATTACGTCATCAGGTGCAGCAATTAATAATCTACCGCATGTTTATAATGGTAGTGTTACCAATCTGTTTACCATTACTATAACGGTTACTAATCCAAATAATGGTTGCACGTCAACCCAAAATTATGGCGTTTTTCTAGGTTTACCGCCAACCATAAACATTTCAGGAAATTCTCAAAACTCCTGTAATCCAAGTGATTATGATTTCACCCTATTAACAAATAACGTCCCTAACACGCTTTATCAGATAATTTTTAATGATGGAAGTCCTGCTACAAACCTTTTAACACCTTTCTCTTCGTCGATTTCACATAATTTCAACACAACTTCATGTGGAACATCGGCTGTTATTTCTGGTGTTGGTGGACAAACATTAACGTATCCTAATGCTTATGCTGCATCCGTTATAGCGAATAATGTTTGTGGAAGTACTTTTTCATCTATCGGACCGATCTATGTGAGTAATTCAACTGAACCAAACATGTCTGTTCAGCCACAGAATATTGCTTGCGTAAATGAATTAGTAAGCGTAAATGATCTTTCTGTTGCTGGCCAAAATGTTTCTTCTGTGACTTGTGATAGCACTTATTTTATGTATTGGGCAATCAGTCCTAACTCAGGGTTTACATTAACAAATGGGACCAGTTTAGGGTCTGACAATGGGATTTTGCAATTTCCTTCTTTTTGGACTCCAGGAACGGATAGTTTAAATATTTTATTTAATACTCCTGGCCAGTACTCAATAACTTTATACACTGCTAATACATGTGGTATTGATAGTATTGTTCAAACAATATGTATTACAAGTCCTGTAGTTGCAGATTTTTTATTACCAATAAACTCTGGTTGCGCACCCCTAACAATATCACCGATTAATAATTCTCCTATTCCACAATGTTCATTATCTAATTTTTATAATTGGACAATCACACCATCAAATCCACAAGCATGCTTAACGGGAGGTGGCCCTGCAGCTGCTCCTCTAACAAGTGTACTTCAATCGCCGAGTTTTAATTTTACTGGGCCCGGTATTTATACTTTACAGTTAGTCGTTGGTTTAAATGGTACGCCAGGAAGTGGTTTGTGCGCAAATAATACACTCTCAAAGACAATAACGATTCAGGCTCCACCAATGGTTTCTCTTCCTGTACCAGCTCCAATTTGTGAAGGCTCAAGTTTTACTCCAGCGTCAACCTCCAATGTTTGTTACAGCACTGCTCCCTTATCTTTTGTGTGGAATTTCAATCCAAATAATAACATTCCTATTGGAAGTATACCAGCCCCAATAGGTGCGATAACTCAAAATCCAGGAGCAATAACATATCTTGAAAGTGGAACATTTCCGTATTCATTAACAGCAACTAATTCTTGTGGATCTACAACTGTCACTCAAAACATAATTGTACAAGAAAGTGTGGTTGTAACCCCTGGAACATATACTCCAACGTGTATGGGAAGTCCTGTTCAATTGGCAGGTACAATAACTGGAGGAGTCATAACAGGAACATGGTCTGCGAATGTTGCGGGAGGATCTTTTTCTCCTAATGCCAATGCGCTAAATGCTATTTATACACCTCCAGCAACGTATGTTGGAACAATAATCTTGACTTTAACATCGGCAATACCTCAAGTTCCTTGTCCTCAAGTTTCTGCAACAACCCCACTGTCTTTTCAACCTCAAGCAACAGCAAATGCCGGGACGTTTCCTAATGGAAGTTGCATGAATGACGTTGTAACACTTAATGGACAAATTGGCGGAGCAGCATCTAGTGCAACTTGGACATCTAATAGTGGCGGAGTTTTTTCGGACCCATTTTCTCTTACATCAACTTATACTCCACCCCTTGGTTTCACAGGATTAATAACATTAACATTAACCACGAATGATCCTGCAGGGCCTTGTGTTGCAGCAGTTTCAACAGTTACTCTTAATGTTAAGCCTATTCCTGTTGCAACAGTTACGCCATTAGTTTCTACAATTTGTTCAGGTGCTCAAGTCAACTATTCCTTGTCTTCTACCCTTGCTAACACCAATTATTCTTGGGCAGTTGTGACTCCCCTTCCTGCTGGAATAACGGCTCCAGCAAGCGGAACGGTAAATTCCCCCGCCAACACTTTTCCAGTTACAATTGTGAATAGTTCGAACGCAACAGCAACCATTTCTTATACCATTACACCTTCATTAAATGGCTGTTTTGGTGCTCCTGTAACTACACAAATAACTGTTCAGCCAGTAGCAACTGTTAATGCTTTAGCAAATATTGCTGTCTGTTCGGGTGATCAAATTAACCCAGTCGCATTTGTAAGCAATCCTGTTGGCTCCACATTCGCATGGACAAATAGCAACCCACTAATAGGACTAGCGGCAAATGGTGTCGGATCTATATCTCCATGGCAGGCGCCTGTAAACAATACCAATTCGACAATTTCTGGAAATCTTATCGTTACGCCAACATATAATAGTTGTGTTGGAACACCTTCAAACTTTACAATTTCTGTTTATCCTGCACCATTTGTAACGAATGTTGTATTGGCACAAACTATTTGCTCAGGTGTTTCATCTGTAGCTGTTAGTTGGACAAGCGGAGTAGTTGGTGCTACTTTTAGTTGGACTGCTGTTGGAAGTAGTGCAAGTATTAGTGGGTTTCCTGCCAATGGGAACGGAAACTTGCCCGTTTATGCTAACCTCATTAATACCAGTAATACTGATCAAACAATTACATTTACAATAATAGCAACTGCAAATGGTTGTAATAGTATTCCGGTCAATTATGTAATTACAGTTAGGCCTACTCCTATTTTAACCATTTCTCCAAATCAAACGATTTGCGGTGGTTCATCAACGTCACTCACAACATTTAGTAACTCAGTATTAGGAGGCACTTTCGCTTGGGTTTTATTAAATCCTGCCGCTGTTCCAGGAACGATAACTGGTTTCCCCACTTCTGGAAATGGACAAATACCTGCGAGTGTTATTAATAATGGAGGTGTAGCACCGTATACGTTGAATTATACAATAACTCCAACAGCAAACGGATGCCAAGGCACTGCAATCCCTTTTAGCATAACGGTAAATCCGGCTCCTGTAACTGTGTTCTCCCAAGCTAATCAGTCGCTTTGCACAGGTGGGTCTAGTTCATTAGTAACTTTAAGTTCAGCAACACCTGCTGTAACTTTTAGCTGGACAGCAACTGTTCCTGGTGGAATTGGAAATTTTTCGCCTACAACAGGTACAAACACGATTCCAGTTTATAACAATCTTACAAATTTTGGGGCAACGCCATTAACGATTTCTATTGTTGCTTCGGCTACTACATCAGGAAACTCTCAATGTCCTGGAGCACCTGCTAATTATACTATTACTGTGAATCCGGCACCTCAAGCTAGTGCGGTATTTAACAGCAACGATACTATTTGTAACGGTGCACAATTGAACATTTCACTCAGTTCCACAACACCTTCAACACTTTTTACTTGGACTGCTACTAATGGTTCAGGTGTTACCGGAGGAACAAACTCAGTAGCTCCGAATACTACTATTCAGCAAACTCTGAACAACAATTCTTTAGTTGTCGGTTCGGTATCTTATCTTGTTACACCAATCTCAAGCGGCTGTTCTGGTATACCGCTATCTGTAACAGGTTATGTTAATCCAATCGCAATAATGACAGGTTTGACCAATATTGCGGTATGTTCAGGTGCTCAAATTAACCCAGCCGCATTTGTAAGCAATCCTGTTGGCTCCACATTCGCATGGACAAATAGCAATCCACTAATAGGACTAGCTTCAAATGGTGTCGGGTCTATATCTCCATGGCAAGCGCCAGTAAACAACACAAATTCCACAATTTCTGGAAATCTTATCGTTACGCCAACATATAATAGTTGCGGTGGAACACCTTCAAACTTTACAATTTCTGTTTATCCTGCGCCATTTGTAACGAATGTTGTATTGGCACAAACTATTTGCTCAGGTATTTCATCTACAGCTGTTAGTTGGACAAGTGGAGTAGTTGGCGCTACTTTTAGTTGGACTGCTGTTGGAAGTAGTGCAAGTATTAGTGGGTTTCCTGCCAATGGGAACGGAAACTTGCCCGTTTATGCTAACCTCATTAATACCAGTAATACTGATCAAACAATTACATTTACAGTAATAGCAACTGCAAATGGTTGCAATAGCGTCCCTGTTAGTTACGTAATTACTGTTAGGCCAACCCCTATTTTAACCATATCCCCAAATCAAACGATTTGTGGTGGTTCATCATCTTCACTCACAACATTTAGTAACTCAGTATTAGGAGGCACTTTCGCTTGGGCTTTATTAAATCCTGCCGCTGTTCCAGGAACGATAACTGGTTTTCCTACTACTGGAAATGGACAAATACCTGCGAGTGTTATTAATAATGGAGGTGTTGCGCCGTATACGTTGAATTATACAATCACTCCAACAGCAAACGGATGCCAAGGTACTGCAATCCCTTTTAGTATAACGGTAAATCCTGCTCCTGTGACTGTGTTCTCCCAAGCTAATCAGTCGCTTTGCACAGGTGGGTCCAGCTCATTAGTAACTTTAAGTTCAGCTACACCTGCTGTGACTTTTAGTTGGACAGCAACTGTTCCTGGTGGAATTGGAAATTTTTCGCCTACAACAGGGACAAACACGATTCCAGTTTATACCAACCTTACAAATTTTGGAGTAACACCATTAACGATTTCTATTGTTGCTTCGGCTACTACATCAGGAAACTCTCAATGTCCTGGAGCACCTGCTAATTATACTATTACTGTGAATCCGGCACCTCAAGCTACTGCGGTCTTTAACAGCAACGATACTATTTGTAGCGGTGCACAATTGAATATTTCACTCAGTTCCACAACACCCTCAACACTTTTTACTTGGACTGCTACTAATGGTTCTGGTGTTACTGGAGGAACAAACTCTGTAGCTCCAAATACTACTATTCAGCAAACTCTGAACAACAATTCATTGGTTGTCGGTTCCGTAACTTATCTTGTTACACCAATCTCAAGTGGCTGTTCTGGTTTACCGTTATCTGTAACAGGGTATGTTAATCCAATCGCTATAATGACAGGTTTAGCAAATATTGCTGCTTGCCCTGGCTCACAAATTAGCCCGGTATCTTTTACAAGTAACCCTGCAGGGTCAAGTTTTTCTTGGACAAATAGCAATTCACTAATCGGACTTTCAGCAAATGGAACTGGGCAAATTCTTCCTTGGCAAGCACCAAGTAATAATACGAATTCTGCTTTAGTTGGAACGATCTCGGTAACGCCAATTTATAATGGGTGTATTGGCACAGCTGGAGCCTTTACCGCGACAATTTATCCAACACCATCTGTAACGAATGTTGTATTGTCACAAACAATTTGTTCTGGCGCATCAACAACAGCTGTTGTTTGGACAAGCAATATTGCCGGAGCGACATTTAGTTGGTCAGCAGTAGGAAGTAGCTCAAGTGTTAGTGGTTTTAATTCTAGTGGTAATGGTAATTTACCTGTTCTTTCTTCACTTGTAAATTCAAGTAATGTTAATCAAACGGTTACGTTCAGCGTTGTGGCAACTTTAAATGGCTGTGCAAGTTTACCTCTTAATTATGTGATAACAGTGAAACCTTCCCCGGTCTTAACATTGTCACCAAATCAAACAATTTGTGGAGGCACACAAACAGCGCTTACTGCATTTAGCAATAGTGTTGCAGGAGGAGATTTTTCTTGGGCCTTGTTAAATCCTGGGGGCATTCCATCTGCGGTTACAGGTTATCCAACTTCTGGAATTGGTCAAATACCTATTAGTACAATTAATAACACCGGAAATTCAGATTTTACATTAAGTTACACGGTTACACCAAATGCAAATAGTTGTTCAGGAACTCCTTTGATATACACTATTACCGTTAATCCAACACCATCATTAACGAGCCCGCTAACAGCAACTATTTGTTCAGGAACAGCCGTTAACCAAACTTTAGTTTCCACTATTCCATCAAGTTATTCTTGGTTGGCTGCCAATAATGTGTTTATTTTAGGAGAAAGTTTAACGAATCAATCTGGGAATCCAATTTCTGATGTTTTAACAAATACATCAACAAGTATTCAGACGGTTAATTACACTGTAATACTTACATCAAATGCCAATTCTTGTAATGGACCGGCTCAAACATTAGTTGTTACTGTTGCGCCACCAATTTCAATGACGAGTATCAATGCTCAAACGATTTGTTCTGGGACACAAACTAACATTCCTCTTTCAGCAAATATTACTTCAACTTATTCATGGATTGCTTCAGATAATCCAAATGTTTCAGGAGAAAGTTTAACGAATCAAACGGGTTTATCTATCAACAATACACTGACAAATTCATCATCGTTAATTGAGTTAGTAACCTATACAGTTTTACCAACTTCAATTGTTGGAAACTGTCCTGGGACTCCCCAAACTGTAACAATTTCAGTAGTGCCAACTCCAACATTGACGAGTAGTGCCACTCAAACTATTTGCTCAGGAACTGCGGTGAATATTCCTTTAACTCCAAGTATTAATAGCAGTCTTTCATGGGTTGCTTCAGATAATCCAAATGTGTCAGGAGAAAGCTTAACAAGCCAAACGTCTTCAGTTTTAAATAACATACTGATTAATCCTACTGCGGGAATTCAAGTAGTGACTTATACAGTTACACCAACAACACAAATAGGTTCGTGCGTTGGCACCCCACAAACAATAACAATTTCAGTGATTCCTGCTGTAAATATGACGAGTACGAATAACCAAGCAATTTGCTCTGGGGCTGCAATTAACTTCCCGCTTAGTGCGAATGTTCCAAGTGCTTTTTCGTGGGTTGGGACAGATAATCCATTCATTACAGGTGAAAGTCTCTTGCCACAAACGAGTGGAACACTTAATGACATTTTAATCAATACTTCGAGCAGTATTCAAACTGTTACTTACACTATTACGCCAACTTCACTTGGCGGTCTGTGTGTAGGAAATGCTCAAACTTTTACTCTTACTGTCGTCCCTGCGGTTTCTATGACGAACGCAAATTCTCAAACAATTTGTTCTGGTGCAGCAGTAAATTTACCACTTACTACCAATGTTCCGAGTCCGTTAACTTGGAGTGCGTCTGACAATCCATTTATTAGCGGAGAAAGTTTAACGAATCAATCGGGCACAACAATAGCAGATGTATTGATTAATACTTCATCCACCACTCAAACAGTAACGTATTCGGTAACACCCACATCAGCAATAGGAAACTGTGCTGGGTCTGCACAAACGATTACTATCACGGTTAATCCATCGCCAGTAATGACAAATATAAATGGGTTAACAATTTGTTCTGGATCACCTTTAAATTTAGGATTAACATCAAATGTTTCCGCTAATTATTCTTGGTCTGCTGCAATAAATAATAATGTTGGTGGGGAAAGTACGGTAACACAATCTCAAAATACTATTTCCGATATTTTAGTGAATACTACAAGTACTTTTCAAAGTGTTGTTTATACAGTAATTCCTCAGTCAATTGTCGGTTCTTGTAATGGCGTTTCTCAACAAATTATTGTGGTTGTAAACCCTATACCAACTGTTCTCAATCCAGTTGATCAGGTTATTTGTAATAATACTGCCGTTTCTGCAATTAACTTTTCTGGTGCTGTAAATAATACTGTGTTCACTTGGGTTAATTCAAATCCATCTATAAATCTAAGCGCGAATGGTTCGGGTAACATCCCTTCGTTCACAGCCACTAATAATACAATAAATCCAATCACATCAACCATTATAATTTCACCATCCTATGTAAATGCTGGAACAACTTGTGTAGGTTTAAATCAAGACCTTACAATAACCGTGAATCCTACCCCTACTGTGGATGCTATTAATAATCAAGCTAATTGTGTTGGATCTCCATCAACACCAATTGTCTTTTCTAGTAGTTTTGCTGTGCCAGGAACCGTTTTTTCTTGGACAAATAGCAATACAGGGATAGGTTTGCCAGCTCAAGGCACGGGTGATATTCCTGCATTTACAACTACTAATTTGACTTCTTCAGCAATCATTGGAACAATCATAGTAACACCTGTTTACAACAACGGGGGAACTGTTTGTAATGGCACAACTCAAACATTTCTTTTTACCGTCAATCCAATCCCTACTGTTTTAAATCCTGCTGATCAAGTAATTTGCAACAATACCCCAACAAACCCAATTATTTTTAATGGGGCAGTCAATGGAACACTTTATTCGTGGACAAATACAAACACAGGAATAAATTTAGGGGCAAGTGGAACGGGGAATATTGTTTCTTTTTCTGGAACTAACAACACAAACAATGCTGCAATAGCTCTGATAACAGTTACTCCATCATATATTAATGCTGGAATTTCATGTGTTGGTTCACCCCAAGATGTTTCAATAATTGTTAATCCTATTCCAACGGTTGATGCACTTAATAATCAAGCAAATTGTGTAGGTACTATTTCTAGTCCTGTAACCTTTACAAGTTCTTTTGGTGTTCCAGGAACACTTTATTCGTGGACCAATACAAATTCTGCAATTGGACTAGGGGCAGCATCAACAGGAAATATCCCGTCATTTACAACCACCAATGCTACAAATGCGGCTATTTCAGGAACTGTAACTGTTACACCAAGTAATTTAAATGCCGGACTAACATGTTCAGGAACTCCGCAATCATTTAACATAACCGTCAACCCAAATCCAACAGTTTTGAATCCTGTAGATCAAGTTGTTTGTAATAACTCTTTGACCGCTGCGATAAACTTTTCAGGAAATGTAATTGGCACATTATATTCATGGAGTAATTCTAACACCGCTATTAATTTAGGAGGCACTGGTACTGGTAACATTCCATTTTTTACTGGGACAAATGTTACCGCGAGTCCTATTTCAGGGACCATTACTGTAACACCATCTTATTCAAATGCAGGAGCAACATGCGTTGGTGCGACGGAGAATGTTACAATTATTGTTAATCCAACTCCGCAGGTAAATGATCCTATTGACCAAGTAATATGCGCAGGCTCCCAAGTCGCTGCTGTTAACTTTACTGGAACAGGAACTTCATACAACTGGACAAACACTATACCTGCAATTGGTTTAATAGGGAGTGGAACGGGAAATATTACAGGATTTACTGGAATTAATAATGGGGTGAATCCGTTAATTGCACAAATAAGTGTAACTCCACAATATTTAAATGCAAATCTCACTTGTTCAGGTACAATAGAAACTTTTTCACTCACCATTGATCCTTTGCCGACTGTTCAATTTAGTCTTCCAAACCAAACTATTTGTTCAGCGTCTGCCTCTTCAGTAGTAAATATTACTTCTTCCTCACCTGGTGTAACAATTTCTTGGTCCGCCCCAACAATTCCTTCAACAATATCAGGGTTAAACCTTCAAAATGGTGGGGCTACAATTCCATCTTTTAACTTAACTAATAGTGGATTGGTTCCAGCAACAATTCAATTTTTTGGACAAGCAGTAACTTCAAGTCAGGCGTTATGTTCTGGACCAATTCTAGTTTATACAATTACGGTTAATCCGACTCCTACGGTTAATAATCCATCGGATCAAGTAAAATGTAATACAAGTTTAACAGACCTTGTAACGTTCGTTGGTTCGGGTACATCTTATAATTGGACAAATAATACTGCTTCCATTGGTTTACCAACGAATGGGACAGGTTCTATTGCCCCTTTTTCTGCCCTAAACGCAAGCTCCTCTCCTATTATTGCAACAATTACAGTTGTCCCACAATATTTATTTAATAGTGTCACTTGTGCCGGAGCTGCGCAAGATTTTACAATAACCGTCAATCCAACCCCAGTTGTTACAGCCATTTCAGATGTCACTTATTGTACAGGTTTCTTAACCAGTGCGCTTGTAATAAATGGAACGGGAACTTCTTATAGTTGGAATAATAGTTCAACTTCGATTGGACTAGGAGCCTCTGGAATTAATACAATTCCTGCATTTACAACAACGAATAATGGCGCATCAATTATTACATCACTTGTTACAATTACGCCAGAATATACAAATGCGGGCTTAAGTTGTTTTGGACCAATAAGTGATTTTGAAATAAAAATAAATCCTTTTGCAACCGTTCAAGATCCAGCAGACCAAGTTGTATGTAATAATAGTTCAACACAAGCTGTGAACATTGCAGGAACAGGAACAAGTTATGTTTGGACAAATAATAATACGATAATTGGTTTAGGGACAAATGGTATTGGAAACATTACAGCATTCAACGCATTAAATAATACCGCAGCTCCAATTATCGCTGGCGTTACAGTTACTGCAGAATATACCGCAGGAGGCATAACTTGTCCAGGAGCGCAACAAAATTTCACTATTACTGTTAACCCAACTCCAGTAGTAAACGACCCAATAGATCAGGTTATTTGTAATACGGCTTCATCTACTCAAGTTGTATTATCAGGTACTGGAACGAGTTATTCTTGGAACAATTCAAATACTGCAATAGGTTTAATTTCAAGTGGGACAAATATAATTCCAACTTTCACTGGTCAAAATAATGGGGTTAATCCAATCAGTGGAACAATCACACTTATTCCATCATTTTTAAATTTTGGAGTATCATGCATTGGATTAAGCCAGCAAATGACAATTACTGTAAACCCAACACCATCCGTTGTTGACCCGCAAGATCTTGTTGTTTGTAACGGGGCGCTTGTTCCTGCCACAAATTTTATAGGTACAAGTACAAGTTATAATTGGGTGAATAACACACCAAGTATAGGACTTGCTAGTAATGGTGTTGGCAATATTTTGCCTTTCACCGCTCAGAATAATACTTCATTCCCAATTACCGCAACAATAACAGCTACGCCCGATTATTCTGGTGGAAATGCTAATTGCTCTGGTGCAGCTCAAAGCTTTACAATTACAATCAATCCAACACCGATTGTAAACGATATTGCTGATCAAACAATCTGCAATACTGCTTCAACTACTCCTCTAACTTTTACAGGAACAGGGACATCCTATACATGGTCTAACACAACACCATCAATTGGATTGTCGACTAATGGAATTGGTGATATCCCTGCATTTCAGGGATTAAATAATGGAACAAATCCTGTCACAGGAACAATTACTGTTACGCCTCAATTATTGAATGCTTCTCTTACTTGCAGCGGATTAACGCAAACAATAGGAATAACAATAAATCCTACACCTACAGTTGTTGACCCTCTTGATGTTGTAATATGCAATGGTTCTAATTCTGCACTGATAAACTTCATTGGAACCGGAACAAACTATAACTGGACAAATAATAACCCATCAATTGGATTGGGAGTAAATGGAATTGGGAATATTACTTCTTTCAATGCGATTAATAACGGAAACGTACCAATTACTGCTACAATAACTGTTACTCCATCATTTACAGGAAATAATTCCTCTTGCCTTGGTATACCGCAAACATTTACAATCACGGTGAATCCAACACCAATTGTTAATGCCTCTTCAAATCAAATTGTCTGTAATGGAGCATCAACTGCATTAGTCAACTTTTCTGGAACAGGAACAGCATATACATGGTTAAACAATACTCCTTCTATCGGATTATTTGGAAATGGTATTGGAGATATAAATTCTTTCACCGCTACAAATAACACTTCGGGATTAATTTCAGCTACTGTAACTGTTACTCCTCAATATACTAGCAGCGGATTAACCTGTTATGGAACTGCACAAGCTTTCACTATTTCTGTTAACCCAAGTTCAATCGTTACTGACCCTGTTGATATTACTGTTTGTAATAATTCCCCAACCTCTCCTATTTCTTTTACAGGAACAGGTACATATTACAACTGGACGAACAACAACCCTTCGATTGGATTAATCGCTAGCGGAACTGGTGATATCCCTTCGTTTGTGGCAATAAACAACTCTAATAACAATCAAATTACCGCTCAAATTTCGGTAACAGCTTATTTTGAATTAGGTGGTGTTGTTTGCGCTGGAAATACTGAAACATTCATAATAACAGTAAATCCAACTCCGATTATGAATGATCCAGCAGATGAAGAGGTTTGCAACGGAAGTTCCTCAGCCCTAGTTGTTTTTAGCGGAACAGCGACAAGTTACAATTGGACAAACAATAACACACTAATAGGATTAGGTAATAATGGTACCGGAAACATCTCCCCATTTGCAGCAATAAACACAACGGGGAGTCCGATAGTTAGCACAGTAACAGTAACGCCTATTTATACAAGCATTGGAGGGGTCAGCTGCCCTGGAAACCCTCAAACATTTACCTTTACAATAAATCCTTCTCCTACAATAAATCCAATTGCAAATAGTGTTATATGCAACTCAGTGCCATTAGATGTACTGTTATCTGCGAACATGACGTCCACTTTTTCTTGGTATGCTACACCTAATCCGGATGTAACAGGAGAAGTTAGTATTCCGCAATCATCAGCAATAATAAATAATACATTGACTAACAATAGTGCTATTATGCAATATGTTACTTACCATGTAGTGGCTGCATCCTCCCCACAAGGATGTGTTGGTCCCGAAGTAAATTTTATTGTACAAGTAGTGCCAAATGTTGAATATACCGGAATTTCAACAATAGAAATATGCAGTGGTGGTTTGGTTAGTGTTCAATTACAAGCGAATGTATCATCTTCGTATACGTGGATAGCGACTGAAAATTTGAATGTAACTGGTGAAAATACTTCATCTCAAACAGGTGGAGTAATTACTGACCAACTCATCAATAATAGCACACAAAATCAACTTGTTATTTATAGTGTCATTCCAACGTCACTTGTTGGAAACTGCGTTGGCTTGGCAAGTACAATCGCTGTTATTGTCCGGCCTCCTTTACAACTTATAAACGCAGACACTGTTTTTATTTGTAGCGAAACAAGTCCGCTTTTGCTTTTAGAGGCGAATACACCTTCAAACTTCAATTGGTTTGCTGATAACAATCCAAATGTTCAGGGTGAAAGTACATCTATTCAAACAACGAGTATTATTGGTGACGTTTTAATTAACAACACGAACGTTACCCAGCAAGTAAATTATACAGTTGTTGCGAGTGCATTAGCGAACGGTTGCTCAAGTCCTGTTTTTTCTGTGACAATTTTTGTTAATCCCTTACCAATTATAAACAATAGTCCTGTTGAAATTTGTACTGGTGAAGCAACCAATATTACTTTATCTGCATCACTTCCTTCCATATATACTTGGAGCGCCGCGCAGAATATAAATGTCCTAGGTGAAACTTTCACTGTTCAAAATGGATCTTTCATTAATGATGTTTTAATTAATACCAGTAATGTTCCCCAAATAGTTGAATATACTATCACTGCAAAAGCTGATATTACTGGATGCAATGGTGCCTCCGTTATTATCCTTGTTACTGTCAATCCTTTACCTGTTTTAAGTTTCTCTACTAACCCAGCAGTACTTTGTAATATCACTCCGGTTAATTTTATAAACACATCACTTGGAGCAAACGATTATAGCTGGGATTTTGGTGATAACAGTGGTTCATTTTTGGCTGACCCATCACATGTGTATTCTCAAATTGGAAGCTACACTGTAATTTTGACAGGAACCGATCAACTTACTGGGTGTGTAAATTCTGTGTCAAATCAAGTCGTTTTGGCTGAATCACCAGAAATTGGTTTTAACGTTTCTTCTCCTATTGGGTGCGAAATAATGAATGTAACTTTTAACGACATTATAAACGCACCTGGAACATCACTGATGTGGGATTTTGGTGATGGAGAAAGTTCTTTTCAATCTGTTAGTGTAGATCATCAATATCCCAATTCAGGATGTTATGACGTTACCCTTACAGTTACGAATCTAGCTGGGTGCTCTTTAACTGCTACGCAAACGGATATGGTATGTGTATTAGAAAACCCAATTGCAAATTTTACTGCTTTAAATGATACGATGCCTACCACTAATCCTATTTTTGAATTTCAAAATTATTCAATTAATGCCACCACTTATTTGTGGGTGTTTGATGATGGTACAACGAGTGTTTCTACCAATCCAATTCATGAATATTTAGGTGCTCCAGATGATTTTGTGGTAACCTTATATGCATACAATGAAGTAGGCTGCTATGACACAATGATGTATACAATAACTGTTTTTGAAGATTTATTGTTTTATGTCCCTAACTCATTTACCCCGAATAATGATGGGACAAATGATGAATTTAATCCTGTATTAACCTCTGGATATGAAAAAGGAACTTATACATTATATATATTTAATAGGTGGGGCGAAGTGATTTTTGAATCTAACAATCCAGCTATTGGTTGGGATGGCTCTTATGCTTTCAACGGCGCACCTAGTCAAGATGGCGTATATACATGGAAAATAACATTTGGAATATTACAAACTGAAGAAGAAAAAATATATCACGGACATGTTACTTTGATCCGATAGATGGTCACTAAAAAAATGAAAGATATTAATTAGAAAAAGATTATTTGAGTTTTAATGCCGATTCAAATAAGCTTGCTAAGATTGTTAAAATTGATTTTCTTTAGCGTGATAATTAATTCGATAATAGAATTATAACCAAACAATAGTTTTTTTATTTTCTTAAAACCCATCCATCAAAACCTTGTGATTTTGCGTCTTGGATGATTGTTTGTAACGCTTGTTCTGTCGATGCTTTTCCTGCGCTTATTCTACTTAAGCCTTTAGAAACATCCGTAATATATGCGTCAAATCCTTTTTCTTTTAATAAAGCGACAAGATTATTAGCATTTTGTTCACTTCCAAAACAACCAACAATAAATTCAAAATTACTTGAAGAAATAGTAGTACTTTCTTGACTTTCTTGAGCAGCGGAAGTATTTATTTTATTTCGAGGAATTCGAATGGGAATATATAAATCTTCGTTGTATTGATAAGAGAAAACTGCAACATCTTCAGGTAAATCAGCGATTGATTCGTCCAACGTTTTCGATTCATTGTTCTTATCCCTGTTTTTCAATTCTTGTTTGTCGTAACTTCCTTCTTCACTATGATAAAATGGGTTGAAGTCTTTCACTGAAATCATTCCTGATTCTAAAACATTTGTTTGAACGGGAAGCCAAAAAGAATAAAAAGCGATTGGTAAAAGGCACGCTGCGGCAATATATTTCCAAATCTTTGTCTTCGGTTGAAGTGCAGGATGTGGAATAATTACTGTTTCTTTTGGTTCCGGATTTATTGAAATAGATTCGGTGTTGAATACTATTGCAGAATTATTTTCATTTCTTTCTTCATTATTAATTGCACTTTCAATACTTGTTTTTTGAGCAAATTGAACATCCTTTTCAGAAAGAAAATGCACCTTTCCCAAGCCATATGAATCCAATAACAAATTAAAAAAGCGGTCTTGTTCAAAACAGATGTTTTTTTCCTGGTCGAAGAATAAAAAACCAACTTTATCTATTGATATTCTCTCTCCTTTTCTTAGTTGAACATTCCAAGCATCAACTAAATCTCCTACGATTTTTGTTGAGACATTATAATCAATACCATTAGAAACTGCCAATTCTGCTATTAATAAACCATCGTTATTAATTAATTGTCGGTTGAAGAGTAACGACTTTTTTGGTGGTGACATTACACCGTTTCTATAATCAATTGAAGCACCAGTTTGTTTTGCAACAAACCCGCCAAACGAAGGAATTATCACGCAATTATGGCGCAACAACAATTCTCCAATAAGTTCTTCTACTGATATCATGTGCTAAAGATAACAATTTACGTGAATCTCTGCAAGTTACGAAAACGAACTAAAAGAGTTACAGCAATTCAAGAACTTTGTCAACGTCTGCTGGAACATCTATGTTTGGAGTTTCGATATCCGTATTTACTACTTGAATTGAAAAGCCATAAAAAATCCATCTTAATTGTTCAAGCGATTCCGTTTTCTCTAAAATTGTTGGTTTTAAAGAAGTAAGTGTCTGCAAAACATCTGCTCGATAAGCATACAAGCCAATGTGTCTTAAAAAGGGATAGTGTTCGCTGGTTTGATTCGAATGCTCGGTATTTGGAATTGCGCTTCTACTGAAATACAATGCTTCATTTTTATGATTTACAACAATTTTAATTCGGTTAGGGTTTTCGATGTCTTCTTTCGAAATAGCATAACTTCCTAAGGTCGCAATTTGTGTTTCTGAAGTTTCAAATGCATCAATTAATTGATCTAATTGACGATAATCAACAAGTGGTTCATCACCTTGAATATTTATTACAACATCCATTTCTGGAAACTTTTTTGCAACCTCAGCGCATCTATCGGTTCCGCTGGGATGGTTTTTTAAAGTCATCATAACTTTGCCGCCAAAGCTTACAACCTCATCAACAATTCTTTGATCGTCAGTTGCAACAATAATCTCTGAGATTCTTTTTGAGTTTTTAGCGCCTTCATAAACACGTTGAATCATTGATTTCCCTTTAAGATCAATCAAGGGTTTCCCTGGAAAACGAGAAGAGTCGAAACGTGCAGGAATAATACCGAGTACTTTCATTAAAATTTCATTTGCACTTGGAGCATAAACGTCCTTGGAGCTTGAATATCGCCTGGTCGCGTTGAATATTCTGCATTTAGAAGATTATTAATCATGAATCCTACTCTATAATGTTCTTTAAAATTATATCCTACCCTCATGTCTACAACTAAACTGCCCTCCTGATTAAGCGCTCTATATTGTTTCAACCCAGGTAATATTTGAGTTCCAAAAACACCGTCTTCAAACGTTTTGTCAATGTTTTCCATAAAACTGTTGTATCTGACAGATGCGCCTAAGCTTATTTTTTTCCAAGTTGCCTCAACATCCGCTTTTGCTAAATGTTTAAATCGGTATTTTAACATGGTACTTCCAGAATCTGAAAAATTTGAGGTATAAGCAGGATTCGAATTCATACTTATAGGATTCATATACGTGTAACCTATTAACGTAACTAATTCAACTTCTTTTATTTTGCCCTGACTGTTAAAAGAGAACTCAACACCTGTAATGCGCGCTTTTTCAGCATTTTGAGCTTGAAATCCAAGGAAATTATTGATGTATCCAGGACTATTTGGATCAAAAGACAAGGGAATAGTTGGGTCTGGGAAAAGGCCAAAAGTAAACTCCATCATATTCGAATACTGATTAATAAACCCAGCAACGTCAATTAATCCTTTCCATTCACCCATCTTCACCCCTTGCTTAACACCAATCTCTGCAGCCCAACCTTTTTCTGGCTTTAAATCCGGATTTGGAAATACATTCAAAGCTCCGACACTTGTTACAGTGTATCTTTCAGCTACTGATGGATAACGAACACCTTGTCCAAAAGAAGCTCGTAAATGGGTGAATTTTGCAATTTGATAATGAATCCCGATTCGGGCAATTGGTGTAACTGGAATTTTGTTCAAGTTTTCTAAACTACCGAAATAGAAATCCGAATCCCCTGTTCTATTGTCTTGTTCAAAATATTCAAGTCTCACGCCAGCGGTTAAATCCAGTTTGCCAATTTTATGCTCATACTGACCATACAAAGCTGAATTCGTTGAATGATGATTGCCGAATAAAGCCGAATTAACGGAGTTATATGTTATTGTTGTTCCAGCTGTAAGTACAATTGATTTATTCCAAGTCCTCTGAAATTGATAATCAGCATATGAAACTGATGCAGTAGAACTTTGGGCTTTGTTCGTTATGTTTTGATTATCTATATAATAAAAACGCGTTTTTAAATTGTGCTTATTTGAATATTTATCTGTGTATTTAATATAGGGGTCTACACTTAGTCTTAGTCCAGTATTATACGTTAATGTCGAAGTGGCAAGGCTTGTATCCGCACCTCCATTTGGGGTATAAGCAAAGGTGTCACTTTGCCAGATTAAAAAATTTCCTGTTTTTTGATATTGAACATTGTATCCAATACCACTTTTTAAATTTCTAAGTTTAATTGGTCGAATAAAAATTGTTCCACTGATTCTAGCCCGATCTTCGGTCTCACCTTGGCGGTATCCTTGGTTTTTAAAGGCAGTTGTTGAGATTGTATACCCTATGTTTTTCAACATTTTTCCATGATATGCTTCTACTTGATAAAACATCGGATTTGTTGACCACCATTTTAATGTTTCACGCTTAGGGTTGCCGTATACTCCTGACATCAGTTTTATTCTTGTGTCAGCCTTTGGACCAGGTTCTCTTTCCGTTAAGGAAATTATTCCATTCAATGCCCCACTTCCGTATAATACCGACGATGCGCCTTTCATAATTTCAATTTGTGAAGTTTGTTCCATCGGAATTGAATTCCATTTTGTGTCACCAGCATCTCCAGAAAGCATTGGCACGCCATTCCAAAGCAATAAGACTCTACTTCCAGCACCGTAAGAAAAACCACTTCCTCCTCTAATACTGACTTGACCATCCATGGCATAAACTCCGGGACTTTGATCAACTGCTTGCTCAAGATCAGTTATTCCTTTGTTATCAATCATGGTGGTTTTTATAATCTCCATAGAAATTGGAACCTCTTCTATTTTTTGAGTTCTTCTACCTGCGGAAACGACGACTGTTCCAATATTAGTGATTGGACTACCTAAAGAAATAATAATATCCCCTGACGCTTCAATTATCGTTGTATCATTTTCAAAAGAAATCATCGATGTGATAAGTGTAATTGGGAACTCTGTAGCTAACAAACCAAATTTTCCATCACTATCTGAAAGAACCTTTTCACCGTTGGATGCAATTATTTTGGCTCCAACAATTGGTTCCTTAGATTCGGTATTTTGCACTTTACCATTGACCTGAGAAAACGATAAAAAAGGAATTAAAATAAGGAGTAGTAATATATATTTCATAAGCAGGTTTTATTGTCTTTGCAAATAAGATGAAATGCTAAAATACCAATTTCATTAAATATCCTTATAAAAAATTTATTATAATGCTAATTGAACTTGAACAATGAAATTTCGAGGGGCTTGAATATCAGCAGGTCTACTTACATATTCTGCATTTAAGAAGTTGTTAACAATAAATCCTACCCTCAGTTCATCTTTGAATTTATAGGCCATTCTTAAATCAAAAACCAAACTTCCGTTATTATATTTTTCACGATAATCTTTTAATCCAACTAAAAAGTCTTGCCCTAAAAACCCATCTTCGAATTTAGCATCAATATTTGACATAAAACTATTATAGCGCATTGATGAACCCAAACTAAATTTTTTATAGATTGCCTCAACATCAATTTTAGCTAAATGTTTAAACCTATACTTCAGCATATTCGTTCCAGAATCAGAAAAAGTAGCGGTGTACTTTGGATCCGCATTCAAGCTTATAGGATTCATATATGTATATCCAATTAATGATAGTAATTCAACTTTTCCGATTTTTCCCTCGCTATTGAAAGAGAATTCTACACCTGATATACGCGCTTTTTCTGCGTTTTGAGATTGAAAACCTATCCAATTTTTTATATACCCTAAGGTTCCTGGAACAAAATTTAAAGAAATTGTATCAGGATTATAAATCCCAAAAGTAAACTCCATCATATTGTTATATTGATTTACAAATCCTGCAACATCAATATATCCCTTCCAATTTCCAATCTTCACAATTTGCTTAAACCCTAATTCTGCAGCCCACCCTTTTTCAGGCTGTACTTCAGGATTAGGGAAAATTATTACTCCTCCAACTGACGTTGCCGCGAATCGTTCAGCAACAGATGGAAAACGAACTCCTTGTCCAAAAGAAGCTCTAATGTGTGTAAATTTAGCTAGCCTATAATGTGCTCCAGCTCTAATTATTGGTGTAATTGGAATAACAGTATTGTGGATGACTATTTTTGAGTCTGGCGTTCGATTATCTTGTTTAAAGTATTCAAAGCGCGCACCTGCAGTAAAATCGAGTTTTTTTAGCTTAAGTTCATACTGAACATAACCAGCAATATTCACAGATTGATGATTTTTAAAAACTGGACTAATAATATGATTTAATGTTCCTGTCAGGCCTGCAGATAACGTTGAGTTCTTCTTTGTGAAATGTTGAAAGAGATAATCTCCATAATACATTTCAGCCTTTGAAGAAGCATATAACTTTGTCAGATCTCCTGTCGACACAAGATAATACCTTGTTTTCAATTCATGCTTGTTATTGTTTTTATCATAGAACTTTAGGTAGGGGTCAACATTTAAGCGGATTGATTTCTGATAAGAGACTGATGATCCAGATCCTTTAGGGTCATCTCCACCAAGTGCAATATATCCTAATGAATCACTTTTCCATAAAATAAATGCCCCACTATATTGATATTGAAAATTATAAGTAAGTCCAGCTTTTAGCCGATTTGCAGCATTTGATTTATAAATGAAAGTTCCATTGATTCTCGCTCTATCTTCCACCTCCCCTTTTCTGTACCCATCGTTTGTAAATCCATTAAGCGCTATACTATAACCAACTTTTTTGTGCATTTTTGATGTAAATAAATCCATATTATGGAACGTTGGATTGGCTGACCACCATTTCAAACTTTCTCTCCTTGGATTACCGTATACGCCACTTTGAATTTTTGCACGAAATTCTCTTTTTTCAGTTGGTTCCTTTTCGTTCATTGCAATAACGCCATTTAATGCCCCGCTACCATATAAAACTGATGAAGCACCTTTCATAATTTCAATTTGAGAAGCATTTTCCATTGGAACGGAATTCCATTTAGCATCTCCCAAATCAGGCGAAACCATCGGTATTCCATTCCAAAGCAACAACACTCTACTTCCTGCGCCATAAGAATACCCACCGCCGCCTCTAATGCTTACCTGGCCGTCCATAGCATAAACTCCGGGGCTTTGATCAACAGCTTGCTCGAGGTCTGTAATTCCTTTGTTGTTTATTAAGGCTGGCTTCAAAATCTCCATTGAAACCGAAACATCTTCAATTTTCTGATTTCGGCGGCCAGCAGACACAACAACCGTTGAAATCACTTTTGCGTCTATAGACAAGCGAATAATAACATCCTCCAATTTATTAATGACCACAGTGTCTGTCATATAGTTGGACATGCTTACAATAAGTTGTATTGGGAGCTTGTCTGTTAACAAAAGGAAATTCCCTTCACTATCTGTAACTGCTTTCTCACCACTTGAAACAATTATTTTTGCGCCAATTAGGGGTTCATTCGTTTCTTTACCGATAACTTTTCCCGCGATTTGGGCCAGTGTCAATAAAGGAGAGAAAAACAGTAGGAATAATAATATTTTCATTCGCGGCTTTTATCTTAATTAGCAATTCCCAAAAATAACTTTAACATTCAAACTTCTTTATAAGAAAAGCAGAAAAATTTCAACAATTAATTGAAAAAACGCAAAAAAACGCAAAAAAAAGACCATTTCAACGCACATTTCATTTCTTCAATCATAAAATATTTCGTAAATTCAATAGAAATATAACTTTTTAATAGTGCAAAAATCACAAATTCATCTTCAAATAGCATTAACATTTCTATATGGAATTGGTCCAAAAAAAACCAGTTTACTACTTTCCAAATTAGGAAGTTTAGATGCTGTTTTTGAAAGTAAATACAAACATATTCAAGAAATCACAGGAATTGGAGAAACAGTTCTCAAAAAAATTAAACGAGAAGCGGCACTAAAGAAAGCTGACGAACAACTTAATTTTATTGAAAGAAACAACATCAACACTCATTTTTATTTGGACAATAATTATCCAAGGAGGTTGAAGCAATGCGATGATGCTCCAATCTTATTGTATAGCAAAGGCAATTTTGACCCTAACCCCTCTCGCGTTATCTCCATTGTTGGAACGCGTTCCGCTACAGAATATGGAAAAGTTCTTTGTGAAGAATTAATTTCATCAATTACCAATTCAGGAATACAAGTAATCAGTGGGATGGCGTATGGTATTGATATTTGTGCACATCAATTATGCGTTAAACACAATATTCAAACGATTGGTGTTCTTGGTCATGGTTTGGACCGCATCTATCCAAGCATACACCAATTTACGGCAGAACAGATGTTTTTAAATGGTGGATTAATGACGGAATTTATTCCCGGGACAAATCCAGATCGAGAAAATTTCCCAATGAGAAATAGAATTGTTGCTGGAATGGCAGATGCTACAATTGTAATTGAAAGTAAAAAGAATGGGGGATCTTTAATTACTGCTGATTTGGCAAACGATTACAACAGGGATGTATTTGCTTTTCCCGGAAATGTTGGCCAAATACATTCTGCTGGTTGTAATCTTTTGATCCAAAAACAACAAGCGCATCTGTTGTTAAATGGTAAGGATTTTCTAAAACAAATGAATTGGGACAGTTTAAAAGAAAATAAGACGGGTGCACAACGAGTTTGTTTTATTGAGTTATCTGATCAAGAAAAAGAAATCTGCGCATTGTTAGATCAAACAAACGGTGAACATATTGATGTGATATCTCTTCGCACAAAAAAACCTGTTTCAATAATAAATGTTGAGCTTTTTCACCTAGAAATGAAAGGAGTAATTAAAGCATTGCCCGGTAAAAAATATTGCTTGATATAAAACAAAAAGGGCCATCCAATTAGAATAGCCCTTTTTCAAAAATATTAATATAATTATCTTCTAATTCCCGCTTTTAGGAATCTACGGTTATCCATTACTTCCGCTTTCTTCTTTAAAGCAGTTAGAATTTGACCTTGTAAATTACCTTGAATTGCTCCTAAAAGTTGGTCGCGTTCAGCATTGTAATTTGCTGCTGTTGGAGCTTTTGTAGTTTTGTCGATTCGAACTACATAGACTCCAATTTTACCTTTTAAAGGAAGTGTTTTTTGACCATCTTTCAATCCTGAAAATAAAGCACCTATAACCTCAGCTTCGTAACCTGCTCCTGTAATTTGAGGATTAGCAAATGTTACTTCTCCTTTCATTACTTGGGTGTTGGCGCGTTTCGCCATCCCTTGCAAGCTTTTATCTTTCAATAATTGATTTGTAAAACGCTGTGCTTTTCGGTCTTCAATCATATCTCGTTTCATCAACACTTCTGCATCTTCAAAAGTTGGAGCTCCTTTTTCGCGAATAGAAGAGACCATCGCAATTATATAACGGTCCTTATCTTTAATTGGAGCTGAAGACAAATCACCTGCCAATGATTCATCAGAAAAAGCCAATTTCAAAATTTTATCCTCAGCCAATGGTGTTGTAAAACCATATAATTTCGGACTATCATCTAAAATACTTAATGGTCGAACCATATATCCAGCCTTTATAGCAATTGTATCAAACAACTCTACTTTCGCTTTCACTTCAGTTTTCTTAGACATTTTTGATTCTAACTCATACAATAAACTATAAACCTCACTATCTTTTCTGTCTATTGTTTCTTGACTAGCTTTGAATGTTTTTTGAACTGAAGCTAATAAAGGGAATGTTGTAGCGTCTCTTTCTAAAACTTCAATAATATGAATTCCGAAATCAGATTTTACAGTTCCAATATAACCAATTGGTTTAGTAGCACAGAAAGTTGCAAATTCTGGAACCATGTCTGCTTCAATGAAATTGTCAATTAATCCACCCGTTGGAACAGAACCTTTATCTTCACTGAATTTAGTAACAAATTCAGCAAAATTGTCTTTTGTGATAAGTTTAACCAAACTATCAGCCATTTTTTGTTTTTGGGCGATCAGTTTTTTATCCTTTGATTGATTTGTTGCCAACAAAATATGTCTTGATTTTAATCTTGTAGGTGTAAAACCAATAACTTTAGAAATAACAACTCCGCCTTTGCTTTCGTATGGACCTACAATTTGACCAACAGTAGCAGTTTTGAAAACTGTATCTAAATATTTTGGGTAAGATTGAAGTTTTTGTGCTTTCTCATTATCTTCGGGAACTGCTGTTGCAATTTTTGAAGAAGAGTAGAATTTCATATCACTATTTTTTAAAACATACAAAGAGTCGTTTGTAGATGAAATAAATCCTTTTTTCAATTCATTCATTACTTTACCAAACTTCATTGAATCTTGTCTTGAAGGATTGATTACAACATCGAAATAACGAACCTCTCTACTAGCAGTTTTGTTTTCGTATTTCTTATCATTTTTATGCTCTTCATAATACTTCTTCAAATCAGAATCAGAAATTTTAATATCATCGTCGCTGATTTCGCTGTATCTTCTAACCACATAAGAAATACTTTTAATCTCTTTTTGAGCTAAATATTCTTCTTCAGCTTCTAATTTAGTCACATAAATTCCTTGACCTAATAATGCAAAATACTTTTCTTGTTTTCTTTTATCTGTATAATATTTCTTGCTGTCTTCCCATTGTTTTTGAACTTTAACATCATCGGAAGATTCCATTTCCCCAATTCTTTTTTCTAACAACTTTGCATTAAACAAACCAGTTATAGAATCAGTAAATCCTTGCTGTAATTCTGGCATAACAGTAAACCCATCTCGCCCATATAAATAGGAATCAAATTCACCATCACTCACTTCAATTCCAAGCGCTTCGTATTCTTTTTCGAAAATTGTAGTCTCAACTACATAGTTCCATGCTTTATCAGCTGATGCATCTTGATCTTTTTGCGTGTATTCTCTTTGTTGCTGAGCAAATTGAGTTTTATCTTGTTCTTGAAATTTAAGACTTGCTTCTTCGTATTCCTTATAGTCTAACATTTCCCCATAAACTGTACCATATCCAGTTTCATCCTTACTCCCACCTGTGATTTTTTCCCAATCTCCCATGATGAATGCAAACAATGCAATACCAATAATTATTACAAGTAACGTAGATTTTTCTCTAATTTTTCCAATTAATGCCATTTCTTATATTCTTTATAAGCTGCGAATATAATTAGATGAATTGATTTTTAAAAATTAAAAGGTAATTAATGCTATGAATATTAAATAAAAAGCCAACCATCGATGGACAGTTGGCTTTTTATTAATTGGTTAATTTGTTATTATCCTCCTTTCCCTTCCTGAATTTTTGGTGGAGTTGGTGGAATTACTTCCGGTTTATTTTTTTCGTCGATTGGTTTTACTTCTCCTGGCTTGGTCGTTTTATAGAAAATCGTGGCAGTTTTTGAATCATTCCCACAAGAATTAGTTGCACTTAGAACAAACGTATTCAAGCCTGGAATCAAGGTTATTGACGCCTGCATGGTTGATAGGTTATTATTAAAATTAAACCCTGTTATGGCTGTGTTATTTTGCGTTAACGTTATTCCTTGACCATTATTAGTATGTTCAATTAATGCACTAAAACCATACGTCGGAGAAGTAACAGTAGTACCATTTACAGCTGGATTAGTTATTGAAATTACTGGAGGAACACAATTATCATAATTAATAGTGATTGTCTCAGTGTCTGTTCCACATGAATTAACCGAAGTCAAAACAATAGTATTTAATCCAGGGGTTAAATTTAAAGTGCTTTGAAAAACTCCCGTTGCATTTGAAAAGGTGAAATTAGAGATTGATCTTCCATTTATATTAAGTGTAATTCCTTGTCCGTTGTTGGAATTTAAAATCAAGGCACTCAAACTAAAACTAGCTGAACTAACTGTTGTTCCATTTGATGTTGGTGCAACAACTGTAATAACTGGCGCAATGCAATTTTGATAGTTAACGGTAATCGTTTCAACATCTGTTCCGCATGAATTAACCGAAGTCAAAACAATAGTATTTAATCCAGGGGTTAAATTTAAAGTACTTTGAAAAACACCCGTTGCATTTGCAAAATTGAAATTAGAGATTGCCCTTCCATTTATATTAAGTGTAATTCCTTGGCCATTGTTCGCATTTTGAATCAATGCTCCTAAATTGAGAACGGAAGATGTAACCGTCGTTCCATTTGCTGT
>CANITF010000010.1 GCA_947470515.1 Flavobacteriales bacterium | reverse complement strand
GCTGTACTGTTTTTAAAATTCATTTTAATTTATTTTCCGTAATTAAAATTTTGAAGTTCCTTATTCATTTCATCGCTGATGTCGTTGACTTCACTTTTGTATTTTGAATTGGGGAATTCGTTGACAAAAGTACGATATCTTTCAATAGTTTCCTCAATTCGATCTCTTTTTTTATTCTCAATACTATTGATTGCGAGAAAACGTGAATTTTTTAATAAAATATAAAATACTTCTTCCTTATAAATTGATCGAGGATAATCTTCCATAAAAGTTAAGGCAGTCGTTACAGCAGCCCTATAATTTTCAGTTTTTGAATACAATTTGACTGCATCATAATTCTTCCCTTCAATTTTAAATCTCAACTTATCCATGATTTGATTGCACGAATCAATCAGATTTGAAGTTGGATATTTATCGATAAATTGCTGTAAATTATTTATTGCTAATTCAGTTTCATTCTGATCCAATGATTGTTCAGGAGAATTATTAACAGAACACATAGCTGACAGAAATAGACATTCTTGCGCTTTTGGACTAAAAGGAAAACGCTGTGAGAAAGCTCCCAAATAATAACCAGCCATATAATAATCTTCTACTTCATAGTAGGATTTACCAATTCTAAAGTATGATAATTCTCCTTCACCTGTTTTTGGCATCCTCTGATAAACCTGCTCATAAAGGGTAACAGACCTTAAATATTGTTTATCCGTAAATAATTCGTTCGCCAATTGAAATTTACGTTCATAATCATCTCCTTTTACAACTTTATTGTAATCAGCACATGAACTCAACATCACGTGAATAAAGGAAATGATTAATATGTTTTTAACTAATGTCATTCAATTTTATAATTATTTTATATCAAAATGTACTTTTTATTTCACCCGTAAGCTTCTACCAATTTGCAAGGTTGTTGTTGGTCTAATACCATTTAATTGGCAAATTTTAGATATTGAAGTGTTGTTTCTTGAAGCAATATTTGAAAGCGTATCACCTGACTTAACTTTGTGGTATTTCTTTTGGACAGTTTGAACAGCTGGAATTGCTTGCACAGGACTTTCGCCTTCATCCAAGGTGTCAGTTGGTTTTGCTCCTGGTCTAAATAAACCTTTGTGAATAAATAAATTATCATCCTTACAAACCCTTTTTTCAAAATCAATTACTTCTTCAGGATTCATGGCAGCATCATAGAATCGAACTTCAAAATGCAAATGTGAACCAAATGAATGCCCTGTATTACCGCCCAATCCTAAAATATCTCCTGCATTTACATCTTGATCTGGTACTACCAATAATTTACTCAAGTGCGCATAAAATGTCTCTAAACCATTGTAATGTCTAACAATAACTAAATTCCCAAAACCACCATCGTTGTATTTCGCGTATCGTACTTTTCCAGACCAACAACTTCTGACAGTATCTCCTGTTTCTAAATCTAAATCAATTCCACTATGATGTTTTCCACTTCTGTAACCATATCTAGATGTTACAATACCATCCACTGGCGATCTAAATTCACTGTGAACATCCTCTAAAACACACAACCACAATGTGTCTTTTAAACGGGAAAGATCATTTTTTCTAGCCGAAGTATAACATGTATTATTATCCCACGTCTGAATATAATTTAATGTCGAATCCTTTGTTAATAATGAATGCATTCGAGGATTCAATACACCATCAAAACCTTTATCTTTCTCATATTCCCAAGTTCTATTGGCATAAATAAACATTCTACCATTAGCAGTTTCAACTGTATCAATTATCTGCTGAGCATGTGTTGAGAAACTGGCAACAAAAAAGAAAAGAATGGAGAATAACTTTTTTATCATAACAAAAATCTTCGTGGTAATTTCAATTGAAACACCCTTATTTATTTAGTTTTACTCCCCAAATATAAGGAAAACAATAATTATTTCACTACATCCATCACTAAGACATTGTAAAAGACACTTTCATTTGGCTTAACAAAATCTAAATATCCTTCAGTGCCATAGGCTTCCGAAGGAGGAACTACGATATATAATCTATCTGACTTTTTAGCATTAATTAACGCTTTTCGCAAACCAGGCATAAGTCCGTGATCTGCTAAACGATACGTAAATGGCTTGTTTGTTCGAAAAGTATTTACATACATTGCATTAGAAGGAGTGCTTGCCATCCCATGAAAAACAACACTCGTTTTATCACTGAATTTCAACTTATTATCCTTATTCTCTTCAAGTATCCATACTTTAGTGCCTTCAATTATTCTATCCGGCTTTTCTTTATTCAATATCCTGATATATAATAGATTATCTGCATTAGGAGGTATTAAGCCTTCAACACCTTTGCTTCCACGTGCTAATTTACTTGGGATTAACACCCTTGCAAAATCTCCCACTTTCATTTCTTTTAAAGCTATTTCCCAGCCCGGAGTTTGTAGTCCAAATCCCACTAAAAAAGGCAAAGATTCTTTCTTCAACAAATGATTCCCGTCTACTACCGTTCCATCCTTAATTTTAACCTTGTAATCAATAGAAATAAGATCTCCTTCAACTAAATTCTCGCCTTCACCTTGCTCATACCATTGAATTGAAATGCCATTAGAAAGTTTTTTAGTTGCAACAACTTTGTGCTCTTCGTCTAAAATATTTTTTGATTTCAAAGTCTTCTTAACTTCAGGAGTATCAGATTTTTTTACTCCAGAGGCATCACAACCTGCAAGTAAAAAGTAAAAAGTAAAAAGTGTTGCACTCAGCTTGCCGAGGCGTAAAAAGCAATGCATTGAGCTTGTCGAAGTGTAAAAATTAAGTCCTAATCTCATTTTATCAATCCAATTAAATGTAAATCAACTACAATTGTCGAAAGTGGTGGGATTTTGTCTAAATCACCAACTAATCCATGCGCTAAATGACTTGGAATAATCATTTTAACACGATCTCCTATTCTCATTTTCTTTATCCCTTCCTGAATTCCTGTTTCAATATCGCTTTTATCAATAACAAATTCTTGATATTCGTCTTTTTCAGTTTTATAACACTCAGTTCCATCGAGCAATGAAATTATCATTTCAACTTCTGCAGTTAAGCCAACTTGAGCAAAATCTCCCGTTCCTTTTTCAATAAATACATATTGCAATCCAGAACCTGTTTTAATCATATTCCAATCCTTGTGTTGCTCTAAGAAAAGGTTGATTGCAATTTCTTGCTCTAATGCTAAATCTTTGTTTAATTCCAACGACTTTTCTTTGTTCCACTCGATCTCTTTTGGCAATTCCTCAGTGGATTCGCCACATGAACCCAGAACAACAAGTAATATATAGATTAAAATTGTTCTCATTTGAAGTATTCAGGAATTAAAGCTTTGAATCGCTCAATAGTTGGATGAATTGGTTCAAAACTAATTCCACCGGCTGCATATTTATGTCCTCCTCCTTCAAAATTATCTCCTGCCAACACATTCACAAAATAATCTCCTTTAGATCGAAAAGAGATTTTCACTTGACCATCTTTTTCAGCGAAGAAAGCTGCAACTTGAATCCCTTCAAGAGACAAAGCGACATTTACCAAACCGTCCGTATCTCCTTTCTGATAATTGTATCGATTCAATTCAACTTCGGTCAACGACATGATTGCAACTGGATAATCTTTTATCAATTCTAATTTCTCACTGATTACAAAACCACGTAATTGCAAACGATCAACCGTATTTGTATCCATCACTTTTTCATGAATTTCATGGTGCTTAATTCCCGCTCGAATCAATTCAGCTAAAATATCATGCGTGCGAGCTTGAACAGAAGGAAAACGGAAAGAACCAGTATCTGTCATAATTCCCAAATAGATTGGAACACCGATATGTTCATTCAATAAATTCAAATTCCCAGATTGATCGATAAGTTCAAAAATCAATTGTGAAGTAGAACAAACTGTAGTTTCTGAAACAATAATATCACAAAAATCAGAAGGATTCATGTGGTGATCTATCATAACTTTTTTTGCTTTTGAAGCAATTAACAGCGGTTCTAAATCCTTTCCTACTCTATCTGCGGAATTATAGTCAAGGCAAAATATTAAATCGGAATATTTAAATAGCGCTGTTGCTTTTTCTGGATTTTCTTCGAATAAAACAATATCATGCGCACCAGCAACCCAGTTAATATAATTTGCAGCTTTATCAGCATGACAAACAACTGGATTTTTTCCTAAACTGATTATAAAATGGTACAAAGCCAATGAACTTCCAATAGAATCTCCATCAGGTGACTTATGAGAAGAAATTAAAATGTTCTCTGATTTTTTTATTAATTCAACAATCGCTTTGTATTTTTCCATTGAGGATATAAATTCGTTTTATTTTAAATGTTACACGTAATAAAAAAGTAAAAGGTTCCTGAGCCTGTCGTAGGACCTTTTACTTTTTACTTATAATTTTATTCGTCTCAGCTGCAATTCGAGAGCGTAAACCTTCAGAAACAGGATAAAGCGGCAAACGCATGTTTTCATCCATAATTCCTAAAACTTTCAATGACACCTTCACTCCTCCTGGATTTCCTTCTTCGAAGAACATTTTAGTAATCGGCAATAAATCGTAATGAGATTTTCTTGCATTTTCAAAATCACCAGAAAGCGAATCAGTAACCATTTTTGAAAATTGTTTTGGAAAAGCATTTGCTACAACAGAAATAACACCATCCGCACCAGCGGCAATTAAGGGCAACGTTATTGCGTCATCACCACTCAAAATACCAAATCCTTCCGGCCGAAATTGAATCAATTCCATTATTTGCTCCATGCTTCCTGAAGCTTCTTTCATCGCAACAATGTTGTCAATTTTAGAAAGTTCAAGTGTTGTTGCTGCTGTCATATTTGATCCCGTTCTGCCAGGAACATTGTATAAAATAATCGGCAATTTTGTGCACGATGCGATGTATTTATAATGTTCAATTATTCCATTTTGGATTGGTTTATTGTAATAAGGACTAACAGAAAGAATTCCATCAACTCCTGCAGGTATTTTCTTGAATAATTCGCCTATTTCGATTGTATTACTTCCACCACAGCCATAAACTACTTTCAATTCCCCTTTATTTTCGTCCATTACAGTAGCTAAAATTTCCATTTTTTCCGCTTGACTTAACGTTGGTGATTCACCAGTTGTACCTTGAACCACAAGAAAATCAATTCCGCCATCAATTTGATACCGAACCAATTTGCGAAGTGCATCAAAATCAATGGATTTATCCTGTTTAAATGGAGTAACTAGCGCAACTCCAGAGCCTGTAAATGGATTATTCATATTAAGAAATTTTTTCGAGTATATTTTGTGCAAAGTTAACTATTTCTGATGGGTTATTCGAATTGGAGTTTACTTGAATTGAGAAAAAATCAAAAGAAGTATTCACTCCTATTTTCCATTTAGCACGCAGAGGAGAAAGTATTTTTGCTATTTTCTTATCTTCCACTTCCAACCATAAGAGGGCTTCATATTTTTCTGATAGAATTGTTTTAAGGTATTTATCTTTAATTTTTCCTAAAAAGTTCATGTCTTTCGGAGATAGAAAATGGATCAATACATGGGGCCTAAGTGTATCTCTATTCAACGTTTCTGGAATTACCACTATCAATTTCACTTCCTTTACATTGCTCTTATTCAATAATTTATCTAACGCGGAACGATATTCCTTATAATTCTCTTCACTTCGATAAGGGAAGACGACAACCAATTTCTTTATTTCTGACCAAATAGTTGATTTATCGCTCATTTTAACTCAATTAAATAATTGAATGAAATCATCTTCGGAAAGAATGGTAATACCAAGACTTGACGCTTTTTTCAATTTTGCTGGACCCATATTTTCACCTGCAACAACAAAATCAGTTTTAGAAGAAATAGATGAGACATTTTTCCCACCATTTGATTCTATTACTTCCTTTATTTCATCGCGAGAAAAAGAATTGAAAACGCCAGAAACAACAAACGATTTTCCATCTAATTTATTAGTCGCACCCTCTTTTTCTTTTAATTCAAATTGTAATCCTGCTTTTACTAGTTTTTCAATTAGAACACAATTTTCTTCATTCAGAAAATAATTTTGAACTGAAATAGCAATTTTATCACCGATTTCATCAACATTTATTAATTCTTCAAAACTTGCAACTTTTAAATTTTCAATTGTTTT
Source organism: Flavobacteriales bacterium (assembly GCA_947470515.1). Taxonomy (GTDB): domain Bacteria; phylum Bacteroidota; class Bacteroidia; order Flavobacteriales_D; family Crocinitomicaceae; genus M0103. The sequence goes on along the minus strand of CANITF010000010.1, from coordinate 80,470 downwards.
GAAATGTTTTGCTAATTTCTTAGCAACAGTTTCACCCACAAAACGAATTCCAAGAGCAAATAAAACGCGTTCAAACGGCACCGTTTTAGAAACTTCTAATCCACTTATGATATTATTCGCTGATTTGTCCGCCATCCTATCCAATTCAACAACTTGATCAAATGTTAAATCGTATAAATCAGCAATTGTTTTGACGAGACCTTTTGCGTATAATAAATCAACCGTTTCAGCTCCCAAACCATCGATATTCATTGCTTTACGGCTGATAAAATGTTCGACTTTACCTTTCATTTGAGGTGGACAAAGCGTTTCGTTAGGACAATAATGTTGCACTTCTCCTTCTTTTCTAACCAATGCAGTATTGCATTCCGGACAGTTTTCTATAAAATGAACTTCAGCTGATACTGGATCCCTTTTCTCTGTATTTACGCCAACTATTTTAGGGATAATTTCACCTCCTTTTTCGACATAAACAAAATCTCCAACATGAATATTTAATTTTTCTATTTGATCCGAATTATGTAAGGATGCTCTTCTAACTGTTGTACCTCCAAGTTGAACCGCTTGTAAATTGGCAACGGGAGTAATTGCTCCTGTCCTTCCGACTTGATAAACAATCGACTCTAATTTGGTTTCTACACGTTCTGTTTTGAACTTATAAGCAATTGCCCAACGAGGGGATTTTGCAGTGAATCCAAGTGATTTTTGCTGTGTATAATTGTTCACTTTTATGACAACACCGTCAATTTCAAATGGAAGATTGTTGCGTTCTTTGTCCCAATAGTGAATGAAATTCATTATTCCATCAATCGTGTTTACTTTTTCAATGAATCTATTTTTAGTTTCAGGAACTTTAAAACCCCAGTTACCAGCATTATCTACAGATTCAAAATGTCCTTCAATTGCCAAATCACTTCCATAAACACCATATAAATAACAATCTAATGAACGTTCAGCAACTACTTTTGAATCTTTCATTTTCAATGTTCCAGAGGCAGTATTTCGAGGATTTGCAAATAAAGCTTCATCGCTCTCTTCCCTTTCAGCATTTAATTTTTGAAAACTATCTAAGGGCATAAAAATTTCTCCTCTAATTTCAAAATCAGTCGGGAAATCACCTTTTAATTGTAATGGAATCGTTTTAATTGTTTTAACATTGGTGGTAACGTCTTCGCCTTGAGTTCCGTCACCGCGAGTTACGGCTCTTGAAAGAAATCCATTTTCATATCGAATTCCAATTGCAACACCGTCGTATTTTAATTCGCAAACATATTCCAATTCTCCGTCAGAAAGCTTTTTCAATCTATTCTCCCAATCAATTATTTCTTCTTCAGAATAGGTGTTAGAAAGCGAAAGCATTGGGAAACGGTGAACAACAGTCTCAAACTTCTTGGTAATATCACCCCCAACTCTTTTCGTTGGACTATAATCAAAAGCGAATTCGGGGAATTGGATTTCAAGATCTTGCAATTTTTTCAACAACAAATCAAACTCATAATCCGAAATAAAAGGTGAGTTTTCCACATAATACAAATGATTATGCTTGTTAATTTCCTCGGACAACTTCAGAATTTCTTCTTTAGCAACACTATTGTTCATGATGTGAAGTTACGGTTTTTGTCCCTGTAACATTCTATCCCTACCCTGTAAATCTTTCCTCAATTGAATGTTAACAAACCCAAAATTCTCTAAAACAGCTATTGTTTCTGTTGCAAAACGTTCATGAATCTCGAAAAACAATTTTCCACCAGATTTCAAATAAAGATGTGCATTTTCACTTATTTTTCTATAAAAAATCAATGGATCGTTATTTTCAACAAACAACGCCATGTGAGGTTCAAATTTCAAAACATTGTCAGCCATTTCCAATTGATCGGAAATAGGAATATAAGGAGGATTAGAAACCCAACAATCGAAAAGATTCTCTTTTTTTCCTGGAATTGGATTATTTGTTGTTGCATCTAAAAGAATGGTTTCAATTTCTAAACCAACTAATTTGGCGTTTTCGTTTGCTAAGTCGACGGCAGATTGTGAGAAATCTGTCGCCAAAACGGAAGCATTTTTAAATTGTAATTTTAATGCTAAAGCTATGCAGCCAGATCCAGTGCAGATATCTGCTATTTGAAGTGAATCAGAACCATTATATTGTTGTGTAATCCATTGAACCAACTCTTCTGTTTCTGGTCGTGGAATTAATGCACGTGAATCTGTTATTAATTCCAATCCGTAAAATTCAGTGACTCCGATAATATATTGAAATGGCTCTTGATCCATTAATCGCTTCACTATGCTTCTGAAATATAACAAATCGGATTCTGAAAGGAATTCTTGGTCACACAATAAATAGTCAGCTCTAGAAATTTTCAAGCGTTGAATAATCGCTTCTTTAAGCATGAAATTAAGTTCACTTTCTGTAAATTGACTGTTTAGTCGATTTTTGAAATAAGCTTTGACAGCTTGAATTGTATTTGTTTGAACGAACACGCTATTTTTTTTTCAAAGATACTCGAATCAAAAAAATGAACCTTGATCCTTGAAAATTATTTCTGTAAATCTTTTTCCATCCAAAGATCACAGGCAAAATGGCCTGAATCACCAAGTGGTTTGGACAACAACTCAAACCCCAGACTTTGATATAAACTGACTGCTTTATTTAATTCAGGTAAAGTTTCTAAATAGAGATTTTTATATCCCATTTTTATTGCTGAATCGAAACAAATTTCCATTAATTCAAAACCGATTCCTTGCCCTCTTGCAGAAGACAAAACATATAATTTTACTAACTCAGCATAATCTTTAGGCAAGCCAATAGTTGGAAAAATTCCACAACCACCAATGATTTCATTATCTTGTTTCGCAATCCAATAAATACTTCCAGGAGTCTGAAAAAGTTGAAATAATTCGTCAGTTGTAGGATCAGTAAAAACCGTTCCAGGTTTATCAACTCCATGTTCCTTAAGAACAGATCGAATCACTTTTGCAATTTGGAAATTGTCATCTAAACAAATCTGATGAAAAGTAAGAATCATTGTATTGAGCTACTAATTTTTAGGTTTGAAATAATAAGTATATCCAAATCCAACAATTAAAAAAGAAGTCACTTTATTGAAATCTTTTGGATCATAACCACCTAACGTTTGTAGTCCAATTAAATCCGGACGAAAACCAAATCCTTGAAATGCATATGAAACAACGAATCGATATGAAGATTGCTCATCAGCGGTTAAAATTAAACCAAAAGAAGGCTCCAAATATGTTGAATTAACAATTCGGGGGTTTAAGCCTAGTGTATCATTTCTATCTGACACAAAATAGTTTTGAGTATAACCGAATTTCAATCCTATTTCAGTTGCAAAATGGTCTGTATGAAATTTTTCCCACCCAACTTTTAAAAACACTCCGCCTGAATGCATTCCTCCATAAGTTGGTTCTGAAACTTTAAATTCATTGATTGCGAAATATGAATAGCGAATACCTAGACCAACAACAATTTCTTTTTTAAACTTGTATTGGTAGTATGGTGCGACATTCACTAATCCCTGCATGATGTTTTTAAATGGCTTGTTCACGAAGCCATTCGGTAATCCTAGTTCAACATTAAAAGTATGTTTTGGATTAATTACTTGAGCTTCCGATATAAGCGGAGCAATTGGAAAAAACAATATGACAAGATATTTTACCATGTGAATATAACGTGAAATTAATTAAAAAATTGAAAGCGCGAAAAAGTAAATCTTTCGCATGTTCTTAATCAACTAATTTCATTTGCTTTAAAAGAAATGATGCATTCATGTTTTGGCAAATTCCAGGACGGATTAAGTAATCAAAAGAAAGTACATCTCCAGTTATTGCAGAATCGAAATACATGTTTTTAAAGGCCAAATTATCATTTGAAAGATTACACAAAGAAAGATCATGTGTGGCAATGACACCTTTTGCATTCAAACGCTGCAATTTTTGCAGGAATTTTGCCGAACCAATTTCTTTGTCTTTTGAATTCGTTCCTTTTAGAATTTCATCCAAAATTATAAAAACCTTTTCTCCGTTTTCAATTGCATCCATAATGAATCGAAGTCGTGTTAATTCAGCATGAAAATATGAGCTTTCAACGGTCAAATCATCCGACGTTCTCATGCTCGAATATAATTTCAACTTGACCATTTCACATGATTTTGCCAGCACTGGAAATCCAGCATTTGCACAAATATTAGCCAGTCCAAGACTTCGTAAATAAGTGCTTTTCCCAGCCATATTAGGACCGGTTATTATCATGAAATTTTCATTATTCAACAAAGAAACGTCGTTCACAACTCTTTTCTCCTTCACAACGAATGGATGTCCCAATCCAACAATTTTCATTTCTTGACTTTCATTAAATTCTGCAAAAATCGTTTCTGGAAAATTCACTTTATAAATTGCACCAGAGATCCACACTTCCAATTGTGCCAATTGATTTTCCCAAGATCCTAAATGATTTTCATTTTCAAGGCGCCATTTCTCCCATTGATTAAGCACTTGATAATCCCACGCTAAAAAGAAATTCAGCACTGTTCCCACAATTAAATTCATTCGAACATCCATTCGACCTTGTATTTTCTCCAGTTGATTTAAAGAATCTAACAAGTTGGCTTGATTAGAAAAAAGTGAATCGCGTGTTTTCTTAAATTGCTCCGATTCAATTGTCAATTTCCGAAACAATTCCAATTGTCGCTGAAACATTTTAACTTGATTGGCAAAGGATGTCACTCTTGTAGAAATACTATTAGCAACTTTTAAATTTCTACCAATTAAAGCAAAAACAAGCATAATATACAAACCAAAGATTGAACTTGAGATAAAATCAAATGAAAAAAGTAAAGTAAAAGTTAAAGACGAAATTGGGATTAAAAACCTTAGTATTTTAGAAAACAGATTTTCATTAACGCTGTTTTCTTTTATATTTTGGAACTCTTTTTCAAGATTTTCAGATTTAAAAACCATTCCTTCTACTAAAAATTCTTGGCACCAATCAGGTTGTGAAAACAAATCCAAAATTGCGTCATTTGTTAAATCCACAAATTCACTTCCTTCCATTAGTTGAGAAGCTAACAAATCAGAACCTTTCTTTGAAACAGTTCTATTAATCAATTGAAAAAAACTCTTTTTCCCAAAAATATCCATGTCAAATGCAAAAGGATGTTGCGCATTTTTATATTCACTTCCGTCTTTGAAACGTGTCCAATTCCCATTCAAAACTTCCAATTCATTTTGATTGATTGTAATCAAAAGTTTGAATTTATCGCGCAAGTATTTGGCATTAACCGAACGATGAACTAAATATAAAAAAAGCACTAAAAAGATAGCAATAGAAAAAAAAACACTGCTTTTTCCCCAGAATATATATCCAGACAAAATGCAACAAACAAAAGCTACCAATCTTAAAGTACCAATTAATTGATAGCGCTTTTTTGCTTTTAAATAATTTTCTTGGTTGAGACTTATTCTGCCTTGATAGTAAATTTTATTATCCAAAATATTTTTTTTCTTTTTTTGCAAAGTTACTTAGAAATCATGCATTTGAAGTTAAGTTTCAAGACCATTTCAATACAAACAAGAAATTTCACTAATTTTAAGTCGTGAACGGAAAAATAGACAGATTAAAATTGGCCCATTTCGGGAACCTTGAACTTCTTGCGAAACAAGTTGTTGAAGGATTTATTACAGGTTTACATAAAAGTCCGTTTCATGGATTTTCAGTTGAATTTGCGGAGCACCGACTGTATAATAAAGGAGAATCAACACGCCATATTGACTGGAAATTATTTGCGCGCAGTGATAAATTATTCACAAAAAAATACGAAGAAGAAACAAATCTTCGTTGTCAAATAGTTATCGATTGTTCAAGCTCAATGCTTTTTCCAAAAGATGCTGAATTGAATAAATTTGAATTTTCTGTTTATGCTGCGGCATCTTTGATTGAACTTTTAAAACGGCAAAGAGATGCTGTTGGACTATCTTTGTTTACAGATAAACTTGAGTTACACACAGCTGCCAAATCATCCATGACTCATCACCGTTATCTATACGGTGAATTGGAAAAACGGATGACAAATTACTCTGAAACGGCGAAAAAGGATACCAATGCCATTCAAGCAATTCACGATGTTGCCGAGTTATGTCATCAAAGAAGTTTAGTTGTTATTTTCTCAGATTTATTAGATGATCCTGATAAATTAGATGAATTATTTCAAGCATTACAGCATTTAAAACATAACAAGCACGAAGTAATATTATTCCATGTTGTGAGTCAAAAATTAGAAGTAGATTTTAATTTAGATAATCGCCCATACAATTTAGTAGACATGGAAACTGGTGAAAATTTAAAACTTCAACCAGCTGAAATTAAGGAATTCTATGTGGATTCTATCACAAAATATTTCAACGAGTTAAAAATGCGCTGTGCAAATTATCAAATTGATTTTATGCCAGCTGACATTGATAAAGGGGTAAATCAAATCCTTCTGCAATACATGTTGAAACGACAAAAATTATTTTAATCTTATTTTTTTAGTGAAATATTTGAATCGATAACAAATCTATTTTTCTTTATAAAACCGATAGAATATATAGAATTTTGGAAAACAGAATTAAGAAGTAAGCTTGCTGAAAATCTTTAATCGTGAACGTTTATTGATTGGGAAGAAGAGACAATCTCACAAATTAATTCCTCTAGTAAAATAGAAACTGAAAGAAGTCAAAAATGAAATTGTAAAGCACACTATTTAATGCAATTTCATACAAGAGTTAAAGAATTTGTAAGAATTGGCTGGCAACATTATAATAGAACCGATAAAGGTAGAAGAAGATTTCGGAGATGGACTATGTTCTTCAGCAAGAATAATAAAAAGGAATGTGAATTACAAACGTGACAAATTGAAATTACAAATTACGAATTATTGAGCATGGATTATTTAGATCAATTAGAAGCAGAAGCGATATATATATTGAGAGAAGTGGCAGGTCAATTTGACAGACCTGCATTACTTTTTAGCGGTGGAAAGGACAGTATTTGTTTGGTGCATTTGGCTTTAAAAGCTTTTCGACCTGGGAAATTCCCTTTTCCCTTGGTTCATGTTGACACAGGGCATAATTTCCAAGAAGTATTAGATTACCGTGACGAACTTGCGGATGAAATAGGAGAAAAATTAATAGTAAGAAAAGTTGAAGACACGATTCTTAAAAGAAATTTACAAGATGGTAAAGGGAAATTTCCTAGTCGAAATGGACTTCAAACCTACACATTACTTGATGTGATCGAAGAATTTGAATTTGACGCATGCATTGGTGGTGCTCGGAGAGACGAAGAAAAAGCGAGGGCGAAGGAACGAATATTTTCAGTAAGGGATGAATTTGGTCAATGGGATCCTAAAAAACAACGACCAGAAATTTGGGATATTTATAATGGCAGGATAGATAAAGGCGAAAATGTTCGTGTTTTCCCGATTTCAAATTGGACAGAATTAGACGTTTGGAATTACATTAAAAGAGAAAAAATTGTGCTTCCTGCAATCTATTTCACGCACAAACGGGACTGCATTGTTACAGAAAATGGTCAATTAATGAATATCAATGAATTTGTTCAATTGGATGAAAACGATACAATTGTAAATAAAAATGTGCGCTACAGAACTGTTGGTGACATGACTTGCACTGCTGCAGTTGAAAGTGTAGCATTTACTGTAGATGATATTATTTCTGAAATTAAAGCCACGAAAATTTCAGAACGAGGTGCAACAAGAATGGACGACAGAGTGAGCGAAGCAGCCATGGAAGACAGAAAAAAAGGAGGCTATTTCTAAATAAGATCTACATCTCGATTATCGCTAGATATCCGTTTGATTATTTTTATTTAATAAAAAATGAAATTACAAAACAAATGAAACTTTTAAGATTTTTTACAGCAGGAAGCGTTGATGATGGAAAAAGCACATTGATTGGTCGACTACTATATGACAGCAAATCTATTTCAACGGATATCATTGAAACATTAACGAAGCAAAGTAAATCAACAGGTGTTGATACTGACATTGATTTAGCATTGCTCACAGACGGATTGAGAGCAGAAAGGGAGCAAGGAATAACAATTGATGTTGCTTATAAATATTTTACAACTGACAAACGAAAATTTATCATTGCTGATACGCCTGGACATGCTCAATATACGAGAAACATGTTTACAGGAGCATCTAATACTGATTTAGCAATAATATTAATTGACGCACGAAATGGTGTCACGGAACAAACTAAACGACACAGTATTATCACAGGAACATTATCAATTCCTCACATTTTAATCTGTATCAACAAAATGGATCTCGTTGATTACGACGAAGAAGTATTTGAGAAAATAAAAACCGATTATTTAAAATTTGCAAAGCCACTTGGTCTTAAAAAAGTTTCTTTTTTGCCTGTCAGTGCTTTGACCGGAGATAATGTTGTGAATTCATCTGAAAAATTATCTTGGTACAAAGGCTCTACCCTATTCGATTTTTTGGAAAATATCGAAATTGAACAAGAAGATTCTACAAAAGAGAGTCGTTTCCAAGTGCAATATGTGATTCGACCTCAAACAGATGAGCTACATGATTACAGGGGCTATTCAGGAAGTGTATTGAGCGGAACTTTTCGGAAAGGGGATCAGATTTCCATTTATCCTTTAGGCAGTCAAACAACAATTGAGAAAATTGAAAAACATGGAATCGAAGTGAACGAAGCACATGCTGATGACCCAATAATTATTCATTTATCAGATAATTTAGATGTTAGTCGTGGAAGTACTATTGTGCCTTCAAACCAGTCGATTCAAAATGACAATAATATTGAGGCAACTATTTGTTGGATGGACAATAAATCTTTTCAAAATGGGCAGAAACTAATTTTCCAACAAAATAGTTTTACGAGTAAAGCTGTTATTAAGGAAGTTATTGGAAAAATCAACATCCACAGTTACAAATACGAAGAAAGTGATGGTCAAATTCAACTAAATGAATTGTGCAAAGTACATATTAAAACAGCTGAAAATGTAAGTTTTGATTCTTATAAACACAACAGGAAAACCGGTGCTTTTATTTTGATCAATGAGAATACAAATAATACAGTAGCGGCTGGAGTGATTTTATAGAGCTTGATTTTTTTCAATCATTATGCGCTTCATCCAATAAATCTAGCACTGTTTTTACCGGGCTGAATGTTGCATTTGGAACTTCAACAAAAATCGTATTCCAAAATGCCATTCCTCCATTCCATAATCCAGGTAATTCTATGAAACGTATTTTTTGACCATGGTGTTTTTTGTGCACGATAAAGTACTTTTTATCATCGCAAAATTCATTTAAAACAAGCTTTTTCCCATCCAAAGAAATTGGCGAAGCAGCGATCAATACAGGATTAAAATGCGTACTTTGAATCAATATCTTATTTTGATCCGCATTATTTGAAATCTGAGATTTTTCTACAATTTGCTTTGAAATTATTCCTTGGTCATTGATCCAAAATGGCCCACCTCCGGGTTGACCTTCATTCTTCACCATTCCACAAACTCTTGTTGGACGATTTAACAACGCTTTAATTTCTTCAGTGGTTGAACACTTTTCAATTTGAGATTCAGAATAAACTTGGTATTTTTTATTTAAATCAATGAGAGATTCCGCTGTTGGATTTGAAAATACCGCCGATGCATCTTTTTTAAATTGTAACAAAACACCACCCAATTCTTGCCAAGTGTCAATCGCAATTGCAGTGTTTTTTGGATGCTGAACATTATCAATATTTTTTATAAAAATAATTTCATCGTTAATTTTATTCAAATGTGATAGTAACGCTCCGTGTCCAGCTGGACGGGAAACGATTTCACCATCATCATTTAAAAATACGTCACCGCTTTCTATGAATGCAATAGAATTAGTATCAACAGATTGTTCTGAGAATGACGTTTTGGATGATTTAATTGATTGAATTGCATGTTGAATTTCATTTTCATAAGCCAATTGAATAGTGAAATGAAACGACAAATCAGCATTCCCCAATTCAGCCCCATGAATTACTTGTTCTTGAAAAGGATTTAAAATCTCTATTTCATTATTATGGAATGGAATTAATCCTTTTGGTACATGTCCAAAATTCAAACCTTCTTTATCTAATAAATAAGAAACAATTTCTTCAAACGAAACAGATTGATTCAATAGAATTGTTTGCCATTCTTCTGGTATTTGCTTGAAAAAAGCAAAATCAGCAATTGAATTTAAAAAACGTTCAACACTGCTTCTATTCGCATCATTCGGTTCATCTAAAAAATCATATAAAAATTGAAACATTCTTGAACCAGAACCTGAAGCTGGAATGAAAAAGCTAATTGGTGTCTGATATTTTTTATATATCTCTGAATATTTTTCCTTTTCAAAACTAGTTAGTCGTAAAATACCTTCACCAATCTTACACGGCGCAATCAGTTCTAATTCAGGGTTTTCACTGAATACTTTAAGCTTTTGATTGTGAATTTCTTCATCTGTGAACTGATATTTCATGAATTGGAGAAAGTTTTCTTTATTTTGTAATGTGAATTTAGTTTTCGAATATATAAAATATCGATGGAATGCCAAGGGAAGACATGGAACACATTCTCCTTTTGTATATGATTTTGTAGATCAGTGTATGCAAATTCAACTCGATGAAAACTTTATTAAAGAGCGAGAAAGTCTATTTAAATCATTAAAAGCAGATAATCGAACTATTACGATTGAAGATTTTGGTGTCGGTTCAAAAAAGCTGAGTAATGAGCGACAGATTTATCAACTATTCAAAACAAGTTCTTCAAAAGGAAAATACGGTGACCTACTTTACGAACTTTCCGCATTTTACAAGCCAAAACAAATTTTAGAATTTGGAACTTCTTTGGGAATCGGAACAATTCATTTTAGTAAAGGAAATTCAGATTCAAATATTGTAACCGTTGAAGCTTGCCAAGCAACGCGAGAAGAAGCAATAAAAAATTTTAAGAAATTAAACTGTACGAATATTATAAGTGTTCTTTCAACATTTAGCTCTTTTTTAGAATCCTATACTGGAGAAAAATTCGATATTGTATTCATTGACGGCCATCATGATGGTGTTGCATTAAAAAACTATTTGGAACAATTAAATCCATTCACTCACAACGATACACTTTTTATTCTCGACGATATTCGCTGGAGCGATTCTATGTTTTGTGCTTGGAAAGAAATTTGTGCTTCGCAAGATTACCATGTGACAATGGATTTATTTAGAATGGGGATAATTCTAAAGCGCACACAACAAGAAAAAGAACATTTTGTAGTGACAATTTAAAGTGGATTCATTATTTTGATTTTAACAATCACTTTTCGCGAATTTTCGAATTCGCAATATGTCGAACATTATTAATTACTTAGTTGAAATCTATCTTTTATATTTCTAACTAATGTTCGATTGCTCATTACACTCCCCTTTTCGCTTTGGATATTTAGGGATTAAAATTCGAATAATTTAAAACGTCGCTGTCAACAAATCAAAAACAGCTGGCTGCGAACTCGCAGCTTGTGAAAATGAGTTTGTTGAACTCCCAATAAATATTCCATCTGGATGATCTGAAACAGCTCCTGTTAAACTTGAGGCAGCATCAACTCTTGAATCTGTCGACCAAGAATAAGTAGCAGATGCAACTGCCGGTTCTGGACTTGAAAATGTCAAATCTTCTGATCCAGAACTCATTTCAATTGTACTTTCCTGTAATCTAGTTTCAGGTAAATCTGTTATGTTTTCATCTAAATCATCAACAATTGTTTTATCTTTTTCAGCAGACAAACCCTTTAATTCTTCTTTGACAGCTGGTTCCTCAACTTTTGCTAATTGGGGAGTTGTTTCAATTAATTTGTTAGTTGAAACAAAAGGATAAACTAACAAAAAGAGTAATCCAATAGCCGCAATTTGCATCAATGGTCTTCTTTGGATTGGTTTGTCAGTTGGATACACCACAGTAAAAACGGTGTTGTACCAAAATACAGGTGGAATCTTGCTGTGTTTTTGAGCAAAAATAGCATCCAAGGAATTTTTCGTTTCAGCTCTTGGAGTCATTACTTGAGTTCTTTTCATCTGCTCAACTTCCAAAAAAACTAATTTCAATTGATCGAATTCCTCTTCGGTCGAACACCATTCTTTCAATGATTCTCTTTCAGAAGAAGTCAATTCAATAAACTTTTTATCTTCAATTATATCTACCAATTCCTTTTCCATCTTTATCGATTTTCTACAGGATTAAACTCTTTTAAACTTTCTGCCAAATATTTTGTTGCATAAAACAAGCGGGATTTTACAGTCCCATCACTTATTTCCAATACTTCAGCAATTTCTTTTATTGATAAACCTTCTAAATGTCTTAACGAAAAGACTTCTTTGTGTTTATCATCTAGTATTGTCAAACTCTTTTGAAATGCTTCTTGAAAAAATTTATCTTGCACTTCATTCATTACATTCGAATTTTTATCAGATAATGAAAAATGATTATCTAAACCATTCGACATTCCTTTTCGAACTTCAGCTTTTTTGTACTCGTTTTTACACATGTTGTTCGCAACAGAATAAACCCATGTTTTAAACGAACGTGTAACATCAAAATATTCTGGTTTATTTACAATTTTCGCAAACAAATCATGAACAAAATCCTCAGATTTTTCACGGTCACGCCAAAGCATTTTCATGAAATAACCCAATAAAGGTCCAGCATAACGAGCATACAACTCATCAAACGCTCGCTTATCTCCAGTTGAGATTGCTTGCATCAGAGACTCGTCTGTCATCGTTTTATGTTGGGCTTTGAAAAGGCGCATTAATAAGAACTTTTCAATTTTTGAACTTGGTCATACTTCTTACATTGGACAGCTACCTTATCCAACGATTTATCAATTTCAATTACTTTTTGCTTCTCCCCTATTTCAACATACACTTTTCTAAGATGTAACAACATTGGAAGATAATTGGATGACAATGTTTTTGCCTTTTCATTAATTGAATTATCGATCAATTTTTTAGTCAAAATCTCATTCCACAAATAGTCGTTTTTGTAAAAATTATTGAATGTTAAATCTGTGTGGTATTCAAAACCTAGCCCTACTACGAATAAATTCTGCTGGATTCCAGTCAAATATTCTTTTGGAACAGTCATAGAAATACTAAGCGTTTTCAATGCGTTTTTATAACAGAAATCTTGGAAATAAAGTACATCAATAATCGTTCTACTTGGCAAATTGAAACCTTCTGATTTCAAGGTTTGTTGGTATTTTACACTTTGAAGAAAATCGAGAGAAATTAATTTCACATCGGGTCTGATTTTTTTAGCTAATTGAACATAAGCTGTGGCAAATGAATCATCGAATCCATGCGTTATTAATGTTCCATTTTCAGGAGCAGATTGAATCAAATCTTCCGCATAATCAATAACATCTTTGCTTAAACGTGTTGATGCAATTATTTTATCCATATAAATCAGCGCATTTTTTGAATCTTTCATGATCAAATAATAAGCTGCCATTTGTATTTGAACATCAGAATTTGCTGGTCTTAAAGCTTCAGCCTTTTTCAAATGTTCTATTAAATCAACATTATAATTTCCAGCAACATATTTGAAATAATGAAACTCAAATGATTCAGGTGAATTTTCTTCAAGTTGTAAAACAACATTATTCATTTGTTCTTGCTGAATCGAATTAGGAGTGCGCTGTGTTCTTTGTGTTGCAGCTTGTTGTTTTGATAATGAAAATGAACTTGAAATAGTTGCTGAATTTTCTGCTGCTGGCACTTCGTCTTTTGCAGATTCATTTACGTTTTTTTCAGAAACTTTTTTTGATGATCTATATTTATCTTGCGTATTAATTGTTTTTATCTCTAAATCAAGTTCCTCCTTCGATTGAATAGTGTCACTTTGTTGGATAGATGGAACCGTTATTGAATTAGTATTGGAATTTGTTGCCTCTTGTGGTTCGTTATTCTGTCCAAAGCAATTGAACGCAATAAGTGACAGAAAAATAAATATAAAGTTTCGCATTTTACGATAATTTGAGCGCTGTACATCTCAAATATACAATGGTTCAATGACTATTGAAAATAAGTTTGAAATTCTTTAAAGATTCTTAATTTAGTTCTGCGGCAAAGAGAAATTTATTCGGAGAAACCAAATTTGTTTTAACAGCATACATTACAATTCCAGCAGTATTTTTAACGCCTAATTTTGCCATGATGTTTTTGCGGTGCGTGTTTATTGTATGATTACTCAAAAACAATTGTTCTGCAATCTGTCCATTTGTTAAACCTTCTGAAATCAATGTAATTATTTCATTCTCTCGCTCTGAAACGATAACCGGTTCACAAGAAAAAGATTCGAAATCTATATCATTTACGTCTATTGAAGCACGTTGAATGGTTTCTAGAATTTGACCACAAAAGAATTTATTTCCTCGTGCAGTTTCAACAACTGCATCGATTATTTCTGCTAAATCACAATCTTTTTTAACGTAACTAATAACACCAGAACGAAGAGCATTTATTAATGTTGGTGCGGATTGTTCAGGAGTAATTGCTAAAAATTTAACTCCTTTTTTCATTGATAAAACCTTTGGAATTATATCAATATCAAAACCTGGAGAAGTATAATCAATTAATACAACTGATGCTCCAAAGTTCTTTACTTGATCAATTAATTCTTCTTTGTCTTTTGCTTCTCCAACGATTTTAAATCCACCGTGAGAAGTGAGAATTGTTCTCAATCCAATACGAACTAAATCATTACTATCAGCTAAAATGACATGCATCTTATTTAGAATTATTTTAAACAAGACAAATGTATGGAAAATAGTTATGAATTATGAATTATGAATGAGAAAATCCCAATTCATAACTCATTAAAATATCACTTTATCGTGTGAAGAGCATCTCACGGAATTTAGGCAAAGGCCATAATTCGTCATCTACCAATAATTCTAATTTGTCAGCATGATATCTTATTTCATCAAAATGAATTTTGACTTTATCACAATAAGCAATTGCTTTTTCTTCAGCATGATTAATTTTATTCGCAGCTTTTCGGCTCATCAACATTGCATCCGATGAAGCTTTCATTTTATTTAAATGAACAGCAATTCGTTGAATTAATTCTATTTGAGATTTACCTGCTTCTTTACCTGCTTTATCTCCAAGAACTGAAAACAATCCTTCAACATTTTTAATTAATTTATTTTGATAATCAATAACAGCAGGAATAATCATTGATTGCACAACATCACTCATGATTCGTGCTTCAATTTGAATTTTCAAGATGTAGCTATCAAACTCAATCTCTTGACGTGCTTCCAATTCTCTTGGAGTTAAAACTCCCATTTCGTTGAACAAATCAGTAACATGTTTATCGCTCCAAACTTTCAATGCACGAGGTGTATCCTTAAGATTCTTTAATCCTCTTTTTGTAGCTTCCACAACCCATTCATCTCCGTAACCGTTTCCTTCAAAACGAATTTTCTTCGATTCTTTGATTAATTTCTGTAATTCCTTTAAAATTGCTTCATCTTTCGCTTCACCTTTATCGATACGCGTATCAACAGAAACTTTAAAGTCTTTCAATTGTTTCGCCATAATTGTATTCAAAACAATCATTGCAGAAGCGCAATTTGCAGTTGAACCAACAGCACGGAATTCAAATTTATTGCCCGTAAAAGCAAATGGAGAAGTTCTATTTCTATCAGTATTATCCAGCATGATTTGAGGAATTTTACCAATATTCATTTTCAATTCCGTTTTGTCTTCAGGAGTCATTTTCCCGGCTTTCACATTCAATTCAATATCATCCAACAAGGTTGATAATTGAGAACCGATAAATGCAGAAATAATTGCTGGAGGAGCTTCATTTGCCCCCAAACGATGGTCATTTCCAGCAGAAGCAATACATGCTCTTAAAATATCTGAATGATCGTGAATTGCTTTGATAATGTTCACGAAAAATGTTAAAAACTGAAGATTTGATTTAGGATTTTTTCCTGGTGCCAAAAGATTCACTCCAGTATTTGTGCTTAATGACCAGTTATTATGTTTACCAGATCCATTTACACCAGCAAACGGTTTTTCATGCAACAATACACGGAAATTATGCTTGCGTGCAATTTTCTCCATCAAATCCATTAATAATAGATTGTGGTCATTTGCAAGATTACACTCTTCAAACATCGGAGCACATTCAAACTGATTTGGAGCAACCTCATTGTGACGCGTTGTAACTGGAATTCCTAATAAAATTGCTTCCATTTCATATTCACGCATAAATTCAGTTACACGATCTGGAATTGAACCAAAATAATGATCTTCTAATTGTTGACCTTTTGCAGCTGAATGTCCAAATAACGCACGTCCCGTCATCATTAAATCTGGTCGAGCATTAAATAACGCTTGATCAACTAAAAAATATTCTTGTTCCCAACCTAATGTTGCGATTACTTTTGTAACGTTTTTATCAAAATATTGGCATACTTCAGTTGCAGCTTGATCAACAGCATTTAACGCTTTTAATAATGGCATTTTATAATCCAATGATTCACCTGTATAAGAGATGAAAATTGTTGGAATACATAATGTTTTACCTATCACAAATGCTGGAGAAGAAGGATCCCAAGCAGTATATCCTCTTGCTTCAAACGTGTTTCTAATTCCGCCATTTGGAAAAGAAGATGCGTCTGGTTCTTGTTGAACTAATAATTCTCCTTCAAATCTTTCAATTGCTTTTCCTGGTCCAACTGGTTTAAAAAATGAATCATGCTTTTCAGCAGTAGAACCTGTTAATGGTTGAAACCAGTGTGTATAATGTGTTGCACCTTTTGTCAGTGCCCAATCTTTCATTGCTGAGGCAACTTGATCAGCCATTTTACGATCTAGACGTGTTCCATTTTGAATAGATTCAGTCATAGATTTAAATGCTTCAGATGGCAAATACTCGCGCATTACTTCCATGTGAAAAACATTTTTACCAAATAAATCAGAAATTCGCCCATCATAATCGATGTGTTTTGGCGTTCTATTCAATACATCTTGATACGCTTGCTGTCTTTTTGTTGCCATAAAATTATTTTTTTGACAAATCTAGCACTTTTTTAAGGGGTCAAGCTCGAAAAAACATACTTTTTTATTAACAACCCCCTATTTAAATCATTAAATTCATAATATTGTTAACTATTTTAGTCAAAACATTAAAATTGACCGATAGAAAAATTAATTTATCATTATACAAATCATTCTTTATGAAGTCAATTGTAAAGAATAAAAGTGGGCAATGATAAATGGAGATGAGCGAACACTTTTTTGGAATTAAAGATTAATTTTCAATTAAATCAAAAATCAATTCTGAACAGTTTTCTGGAGCAAAATAAATGTTTGCAATTTCTAACAAATTCTCTGCTGTCAATTTATCTATCCCATCAAAAATTTCTTGAATCGTATCAATTTGATTGAATAAAAGCAAGCTTTTCCCTAACCCTAACATCAAACCAGAATTACTATCTAATCCTAAGGCAAATTGCCCTTTCAATTGTTCCTTTGCCCTATTCAATTGTAAAACACCTAATTTCTTTGTGCGAAGGATTTTCAATTCCTTATGTATAAGCGCAATTGATCTATTGATATATTTTTGATCCGTTCCTAAATAAACACTCCAAAAGCCCGTATCAGCATAAGAAGTATAATTTGCTTCTACATTATAGGAATAGCCGTACTTTTCTCTAATGGAAAGCGTTAACCTTGAATTTAATGCTGGTCCACCAAGAATATTTGCTAAAAGCACCATTCCTTTTCGATGTTCATCTTTATGATTAGGTGCAATTCCCCCAACAATTGCATGAACTTGATAATTCGCTTCTTTTGACCTGATTTTAAATGCCGGTAATTTTTGGTATTTCTCTAATAATGGTTGATGATTTCCCTTCGGACAATTCTTAAAATCTTCTTCCAGTATTTTTTCCAATTTGTTTTTAGATATGTCTCCAACAAATGAAATCACCATGTTATCTGCCGTAAAAAAACGGTTCACATAATCAATCAAATTTTCCCTTGTAAATCCTTGAACATTCTTCTTGGTTCCGAGAATATTATTGCCTAACGCGTGTCCTTTAAACAAATGTGCTTCGAAATCATCAAATATTTTGTCGCTGGTGCTATCCAAATAGGAATTTATTTCATCGATAATAATATCTTTTTCTTTTTGAATCTCTTTTTGCGGAAAAGTTGAACTCAAGGTAATATCTGCCAATAATTCCGAAGCTCTTCGAATGTGCTCCTTTGTAAAAGACGCATAAACACAAATCTCTTCTTTTGCTGTATACGCATTTAATTCGCCCCCTACAGAATCTAATCGTGATAAAACATGGAATGCCTTGCGTTTCTTTGTTCCTTTAAAAATGCAATGTTCTAAAAAATGAGCTAATCCATCCTCTTTGTCTTTTTCAAAACGAGCACCACCTAAAACCGTTATTCCTAAATGCGCAACTTGAGATGGCGCATGCAAATACACCACACGAATTCCGTTTGAAAGATTGAAAATAACTGGTTTTATTTCATACATGGATTAAGGATTCTTTCTGTAGATTTTCCAATTTGAACCACTTAGTTCAAAAACAATTCTATCATGCAAGCGAGAAGCTCTTCCTTGCCAAAATTCAATTTCAACAGGCCTAATCAAATATCCACCCCAATGTGGTGGACGTGGAACATCAATTGGATATTTCAAAGCTAACTCATGAACACGGTCTTCCAATTCTTGTCTAGAAGCCAATTCTTCACTTTGATGAGATGCCCAAGCACCAATTTTACTTCCCCATGGTCGTGATTGAAAATAAGTATCACTCATTTCTTCCGGAACTTTTTCAACGTTACCAATAACTCGAATTTGTCGCTCAATTCCTGGCCAGAAAATCAACGCTTGAACTTTAAAATTTGCCTCAATGTCTTGCCCTTTTGAGCTAGAATAATTCGTGTAGAAAACAATTCCTTCTTCTAATAATTCCTTTAAATAAACAATTCTAGAATGAGGATAACCGTCCAAACCAATTGTTGAGACTGACATCGCATTAGGCTCAGATACACCTTGTTCTATAGCCTCACGCAGCCATTTAGAAAACAAGGTAAAAGGCTCATGTCCAATGTGATCTTCAAGCTTCCCTTGGTCAAATTGATGGTGATCATTTCTAAGAAGATCAAGAAAATTATCCAT
This sequence comes from Flavobacteriales bacterium, assembly GCA_947470515.1. GTDB lineage: Bacteria > Bacteroidota > Bacteroidia > Flavobacteriales_D > Crocinitomicaceae > M0103. The sequence continues at coordinate 61,182 of CANITF010000010.1, read as the reverse complement.
TCCTACAACTTAATCTTCGTCTGAAAAATCATCTTCCAATTCAGAATCAGCTTCTTCTAATTCCTCTTCAACTTCGTCTTCATCCTCGAAGTCATCATCTAAATCTGATCCTGGAGCTGAAAAAACTTTTCCTTTTGGAGTAACATCATCGTTAAAAGCTGTAACATTTTCAATAGGTCGTCTTTCAATTTCTCTATCCAAATTCTCTGTGTAAGGGAATATTTCAACAATTGGAGAAACGATAATCGAAGGAATTTGAAAATCAACCATTAATGTTGATAAACTTTCTTTGATTCGATCAAATGCATCTTTAACAGAATGAGCAGAAACAAGGAAATTTTGAGCTACTTTTTTTGCTTTTTCATCATCTGCTGCCTCACTATCATAAGTAATTTTCACCTTGTACCAAACATCCGCATCGTCGTAAGCAAAAATATCGTGAATTTCTGTCCTTGTAATTCCAATAACATTAAATTCTCCTTTGATAATACTACCAAGTTCTTCATAGATGCGTGCTTCTGCATCTGTAAAAGTCATTGCTGCTAATAAATATGGTTCAGACACTCGTTTAAATTGACCGTTGTCTAATTGCTTTGTGTATTTAACTTTTACTGTAAACCAGTTATTCATAATTCAATTGTTTGTTGATTCAAAATAGGAAACAAATATAAGCATGAATAATGAAATTTAAATTGAGAATACTGTGATTGAGTAGCTATTTTTCAACAGTTTTTCAAAAGAAATTAGATGGAAGAAAATTTAGTTCTCGAATTTTCGTCCATTTTTAAAAACGATATATGAACTATTAAAGAGTTTTACCAAAACAAGATTCCCATATATTTCATATTCAGAGTCCATTTGATTTGTTATTTCATGAACCTTACCATCAATCAAAGCGCTAACTCCGCCCATAATATTGCGAAAGGCGAATACATTGTTTTTTAGTAAATAATCCTTTGGTGTAAAATTACAAACCTGAATTTTAGCATCATTCTGATAGGCATAAACATATGAGTTTTCTCCCCAAATAACGATATCATCTTTCACTTCCCAAAAATTAGCTGAAAAATTTGAAAGTTGTGTTTTTGATCCATTTTTATACATCATTAAGTTACCATTCAAATCTTCGTAGACAACAAATCCTCGTCCTGCTTTGTATTTTTTAATGTAGAATTGTTCTACATCGAAAAATTGACCATTTTCAAAAACAGCAAAAGTTCTTGTTGTCGGATCATTTAAACATAAAATATCCGTACCTGCTTGGAATTCTATAGCGCCATTCCAAACCCCTAAATCATAGGTATCACCATTCCAAAAAACCTTGTAAAAATTCCCATTATCTTTAAATGCTAGTATATTTTCCCCAATAGCAACGGGCATATAAATACCTTCTATAATTGTATAAAGTGGATATGTCGTTTTATTCCAATAAACATTTAATGAATTAAACCGGGTATCTTCATAAACAATAATACTATCTTTTACCTCATAATTCTGAGAATAATAGGTTAAGGTTTGTAATTTTCCAGCATCCCACATATTTAGGGTACTCCCAATATTATAACCTAATAAATGATCTGAAACCTGGTATTGCAAATTCATATTGGAAATATCTTTTCTCTCTTTGCCGTCATATATTCGGAGATTTCCTTTCGTATCGATATAACCCACAAGTTCGTCACCAGCTTTATATTCTTTGATACGCTGAAATTCAATTTGACGAAAATTATCATTTTCAAATGATTTGAAATAATAATTAAAATCGATAAAAGGAACAACATTCTGCCCAAAGAAAAAGGTTGAAATAAAAAGAGAAAAGAAAAGTATCGCGTTTTTCATTATTCAAATATAGACAATTTTCAAGCCAAACCGATGTACTTATAAATCTACCCCTAGTACGATTATTAATCCGTACATCATTTAAGATTTTGATATTCAAGAAATCTGATTTACTTTGTATTCGATATAAACTGAAATCAACAATGAAAAAAATCATCGTTACTGGGATATTGGCTTTTGTGGCCCTTGCTACCCAAGCACAAAAAAAGATCGAATATATTGAATACGATCTTCCAAACGGAATCCATGTAATTATACATGAAGAACATGCTACACCAATTGTTGCTGTTTCGATACTTTACCATGTTGGATCTAAAAATGAGATTACAGAAAGAACTGGATTTGCTCACTTTTTTGAACATTTATTATTTGAAGGTTCTGCTAATATTGGAAGAGGAGAATACAGTGAACTTGTTGAGAAAAATGGTGGAACTTTAAATGCCAATACATCTCAAGACAGAACGTATTATTATGAAATTTTGCCTTCAAATCAATTGGAATTAGGCCTTTGGTTGGAAAGTGAAAGATTATTGCATGCGAAAGTTGACAACACAGGAATTGAAACTCAGAGAAGTGTTGTAAAAGAAGAAAAGCGTCAACGTGTTGACAACCAACCTTACGCTTCATTTATTACTGAAATGTTTAAAAGAATGTTTACAGTTCACCCATACAATTGGGTGCCAATCGGAAGTATGGAGCATTTAGATGCTGCGCAAGAAGAGGATTATGTAAATTTCTATAAGACTTTTTATGTCCCAAGTAATGCTACACTTTCAATTGCAGGAGATTTAAATGTCGAAGAAACAAAAAAATGGATTGAAAAGTATTTTGCTTCAATGCCTAAAGGTCAAGCAATCAATTTATTTAGAGATTTTGAAAATTTATCAGATGATGATTTCTTCCAACGCTACAGTGTTGCGAAATCAAAGTTTGACGCGAAAGACTTCATGAATTCTAAAAGTCCAGAAGCAAAACGTTTAATTGGAATGTATTCTAACAAGGCAATTGAAATTCCTCGACCACAAAAAGACACAGAAAAATTAACAGGTATTATTAAGGATGTTGTTTACGACAATATTCAGCTTCCTGCTCTTTTCATGGGGTACAAATTTCCAGCTCAAACTCATCCTGATATGTATGCGTTGGAAATGATGAATGAAGTTTTGTCTGGCGGAACAAGTTCTAGAATTAATAAAACTATAGTTGAGAAAAAAGAGATGGCGACATTTGCCTTTTCATTTAATTATGGTCTTGAAGATGCGGGCGTTGGAATAATGGCGGCAATTGCAGCTCAGGGAATCAATTTAGATGATATTCAAACTGAATTTGATTTACAAATTGAGATGATGAAGAAGGAATTAATTTCTCAAGAAGAGTTTGAAAAAGTACGCAATCAATTTGAAAATAATTTAGTTTCTTCCAATTCATCTATTGAAGGAGTTGCCGAGAACCTTGCTGACAGTCATGTTTATTATGGTTCAGCAAGTCGTGTAAATAATCAATTAGAGAATTATATGAAAGTGACCCGTGAAGACATTCAACGTGTTGCGAAATTATATTTCACGCAAGATGCACGAGTAATTTTACATTATTTACCAAAAGATAAATAAACGTGACTTCAAAAATTCAATTTGAAAGTTAATAAATTAAGAAATATGAAAAAGTTAATTATAATAGCAGGATTTATATTACCAACATTATTGTTTGGTCAATTAGATCGTTCGATTAGGCCTACACCTGCAAAGGCTCCAACAATCAATATCAAAGATTCAGAAGTTTTTACAACCGCAAATGGAATTACTGTAATACTTTCTGAGAACCATAAACTTCCGCGCGTATCTTTTGCCTTATCAATGGGTTCAGATCCTAAAATTGAAGGTGCAAAAGCTGGTATGTCTGGTATTGCTGGATCTTTAATCTTATCGGGGACAACAAATAGAACCAAAGATCAACTAGACAATGAGAAAGATTATATCGGTGCTTCTTTAGATGCAGGGAGATCTTATATTTCACTTTCTTGCTTAACAAAACACATGGACAAAGGATTAACACTGATGTCTGATGTTTTGATGAATGCTAACTTTCCTGAATCTGAATTTGAACGTATAAAAAAACAAAGTGAATCTGAATTATTATCTGCAAAGTCAGACGCTGGAGCAATGGCTCAAAATGCTGAATCGCAAGTAAACTTCCCGAATCACCCTTATGGTGAAGTAATGACAGAAGCTACTTTAGCAAATATCACGAGAGATGATGTTCTTAACTACTACCAATCAACGTTTACGCCAAAAGGAAGTTATTTAGTAATTGTTGGAGATATTACAAAAGCGGAAGCAACAAAACTTGTGGAGCAGTATTTTTTAAAATGGACAGGAGTTGAACCGTATAAAATGGAAAGTGGTGACGGTCAATTTAACAAAGGAAATCGTGTAATTTTTATAAAGAAGCCAGGAGCAGTTCAATCAGTTATTAAGATTTCATTCCCAATGAAAATTAGAACTGGCGAACCTAATCAACTTCCATTGAACGTTTTAAATGAAATATTTGGTGGCGGAGGTTTTGGAACACGCTTGATGCAAAATTTGCGTGAAGACAAGGCTTATACATATGGTTGTTATTCATCTTTAAATGTTACAGAAGATGGTTCTTGGATGTCAATTGGTGGAAATTTCAGAAATGACATTACAGATTCAGCAATTACTCAAATATTATTTGAATTGGATAATATCGGTAATGGATATGTGAAAGATGATGAATTAAATTTAACGAAGTCTTCAATGGCAGGTGATTTTGCAAGATCATTAGAGAATCCACAAACAATTGCACGTTTTGCGTTGAATATTATCAAAAACAACTTAGCAAAAGATTATTATCAGACTTATTTAAAACGATTGGAAGCAATCAACAAGGAAGATGTACTTACAATGGCACAAAAATATTTTTCAGCAAAGAACTGTAATATCGTTGTTGTTGGAAATGAAGAAATCGTTGAGAGATTAAAACAATTTGATGCTGACGGAAAGATTGAATTTTTAGATGCGTATGGAGAAGTATTGAAAGACGTTAAGAAAGCTGATATAACTAAGGAAGAGTTAATCACTAAATATGTTTTAGCTGTTACGCAAACAACTTCAATGAAAGCTGCTCAAAAGAAAATGAAGAAAATAAAATCGTATGAGGAAAAGACAGATTTATCAATGTCTCAAGTTCCTTTCCCTTTAAAATCGACTAAAGTTTGGGTTTCTCCAAGTACCGAAGCACAAAAATTAGAAGGTCAAGGAATGGTTTTTCAAAAGTCATTTTTTGATGGAACAGCTGGTTCATCAACCAATATGCAAACTGGAAAAAAAGATCTTACTGCTGAAGAAATAGCTTCAAAGAAAAAAGCATTTGGACTTTTTCCTGAAATGAATTATGCAACATCAGGAATGACTTATGAAATAGTTGGAATTGAAACGTTAAATGGAACAGATGTTTATGTTTTAAAATTAAACGATGGATCAGCAGAATCTTTTGATTATTATGACACGAAGACTTTTATGAAATTGAAATCACTATCTATCAATAAAGATGGTGAAGAAGTTACAGAATCAACTTCGTTATTCAGTGAATATAAAGATGTGAACGGTTTATTATTCCCGCATACGGTGACAATTTCTATGGGAGAAATGGCCTTTTCAGGTGTTATTACTTCTATTGTAGTAAATGGTAAAATAGATTTGAGTATTTACAAATAATAAGAACTTAAATAAATTGCAAAAGCGTTCATTTTACAAAAAATGAACGCTTTTTTTGTAACAAAAACTTTAAAAAATATACCACTTTAAATCAATGAAAAATTCTATAACTTTCTTTTTTTTATTTTCAGTTTCATCTGCGTTCAATCAAGAAAACCGAAATACACTTTTAATTTATTTCGGATTTGATCAATATGAATTATCATCTTCTGCGAAATACGAACTTAATAATTTAATGGAATCAGCCCAAAAAGGTTCATTTTTTATTGAACGTGTTACGTCCTATACAGATTTAAATGGTGATTTTCAATACAACAAACAATTAGCAGAAAAAAGAATTCAATCAGTTGAAAAAATGATTAAATCCTATGATTTTGAAATCTTAGAAAAAAATGCAGCAGGCGTAAACTACCCAAAAAATGCAGAAAATATAAATGATTACAAATATTGGAGAAGGGTTGAAATTCAGTATTTAACTGTTCAACCGACTATGGTTACACTAGATGAGCCACAAAGTCAAACTGATTCAGATTTCAATATTGAAAGAATTACAACTTCTGATGAGCGTTCAATTGTATTAAATATAGAATTTGTTCCTGGAGAAGATATATTGATTGGAAATTCACTTGATGAGATAAATAAATTATATACATTCCTAAACGATAATCCAAAAGTTTATGCATTCCTGCGAGGTCATGTTTGTTGCGCGGATGATTTTTCACTTTCAACTGCTAGGGCTCACGCAGTTTTTCTGATATTAATTCAAAAAGGAATCGATGCTAAACGATTGAGGCACGATGGGTTTAGTAATTACATTCCTGTCGTTACTCCAGAGTTAACAGATGAAGACAGACAAAAAAACCGAAGAGTTGATGTGATTTTCACACTAAATTAAAAACTCATTATATAATACTTTACTTTTGTATAGTTTAAAAATTACTATACATGAAAATTCTACTTTCAATCATTGGTTTTCTCCTTTTACACGATATTTCATTTTCTCAAAATCAAAACATTTCAAACGGTGCATATTTTGATGGAGAACCCTATTTAGTTATTGACCCATCAAATTCTCAGCATTTAGTTGCGGCATGGATGGGATTTCAAATTGGTAATAAAATAACTATTAAAACGTCATATTCAAATAATGGAGGATTATCTTGGTCTACTCCAATTTGGCAACCACACCAAATTACAGGAAATGGTTCGGCAGATGTTTCAATGGGTTACGATTTAAATGGTAATCTCTATATTTCATATATTGATTATGATGATGTTAATTTCTCAAATGGTGCAATTTATGTTCGTAAATCCATTGATGGAGGAGCAACTTGGGGACCTGCTGTAGAAGCCACTTCAATAAGTGACTGCCCAAATCAAGCTTGCATAGATCGGCCTTGGATTGCAGTTGATAAATCTGGAGGAATTAATGATGGTGTAATTTACGTGACTTCGATGAATGCTGATCAACCAACTTTAGTATTTCCTCCATATCACCCCTATTTATCAGTGAGCACAGATAATGGAATGAGTTTTTCAAACCCAAGATATTTAGACACGTTGAACTTTTATTCTGGAAGTATTATAAAGCAACCAATGCCTTCACCAATCGTAACATCAAATGGCGTATTCATGGCAATTTACCCAGCATATGAACCATTAAATCAAGGTCCATTCGCTCATTTATATATAGCAAAAAGCACATCCGCGGGTATAGATATTGACCAATTGGACGCTTATAGTGGAGTTGGATCTCCTATTAGTAATGCCTATTTAAAAAAGGGTTCATTATTCAAAAGTGACCCATCTGACGCAAATCACATTGCTTATTTCTTTTTAAAAGAGACAAGTGGTGATGTTGATGTTTATTTTATGGAGTCATTTGATGGTGGAACAGTATGGACAGCACAAATACGAATCAATCAAGATCCATTGGGAAATAATAATTTACAAGATTTAGTTTGGGCTGATTTTGATTCAGATGGAGATTTAACTGTTTGTTGGAGAGACCGTAGAAATGGGATAGCGAATACATACCAAACTGGAACAGAAATTTATGGGGTCGTTCGTTGGAAGGATTCAATAAATTTCTCGCCAGATTTTGCTATTTCTGATACACAAGTTGCCCATGATGTAGTTTTAGATGGAAAAGGAAATGATTTCATGAATGTGAATTTTTTAAATGATACTATTTATGCCGTTTGGGGAGATGTTAGAACGGGTGTTTTAAGTATCTATTTGAATAAAATTGGTGTGATCTCAGGTACAAATTCGATACAAATAATAAGTCGCGAATCGCTTTCTTCTTTTAATGTCTATCCAAATCCAAGTTCGGATAAATTATACATGAAAGAAAAAATGATTGTTGATTCGTATAAAGTATTTAACGAAAATGGTCAAGAAATCATGAATGGCGTTCAATTCCCTGAAGCTGGATTATCAGTTTCAGAGCTAACAAGCGGAACTTATCAACTATTTCTTTATAGCGGTAAAGAAGTCAAAATGACACTATTTATAAAAGAATAAGTTGAAAGCAACCTTAGATTTCCTGTCTTTATTCTCTTGGATTGTTGTTTTTTCTCAAAATGACACAACATCAAAATTTTCATTTCCTATTCCGCAATATGAAATAAATTGCATGACTCATTTCAATACAAAGGCAGTTGGAATAGATCCTATAAATTCGTTCATACTTGCAAAGATGAAAGTGCACTTTTTATGACGCTTGAAAGGAAACCACAATTAATGAATTCATACTTTAATTATGATAACCATTTTTTTTTTGTAAATTTCCAATTGAATCTAACTATTCACTGAAAATGCCCAACAATCGTTCATCCATTTTTTTAGAAGTTATTGAAAGCTTGTCTAAAAACCCTCATATCAATGAGGGCAATGAAGTTGGTATGGCAAAGGAAATCCTCTACAATGCGACGAATTTCTTAAAAATTTCTAGAGCAAACTTTTGGATTATGAAACCTGACTCCAGTGGAATTGATTGTATGTTGGCTTATGATTTAAGAAGTGATACATACGAAAGTGGTGCAGAAATGATGGAAGTTGATTTTCCATTTTGGTTCAGCCATATTAATAGAAATGATATTATCATCAGTTTTGATGCAAGAAATGAAAGCTTTAATCAAGAATTATTGGATGCTTATTTGATTCCATTAAACATTTGTTCTATGATGGAAGTGCCAATTTTATCTGGCGGAAAGCTTAGAGGAATTGTTTGTTTTGAAAACACAGAAGAGTTAAAAGATTGGACCAATGACGAACAACATTTTTCTTTGGCATTAACACAATTATTGGCGCTTACGTTAGAAACAAAAGAAAAAAATAAATACCGAGACGAATTAGAAAAAATTGTCAAAGAAAAAACCATTTTAATAGCGGAAATCAATCACCGTGTGAAAAATAATTTGGCTGTTATGACTGCGTTGATTCGTTCAGAATCAAATCGCACTAAAGACGCTTACCATAAGGATCTGTTTGAAAATATTTTATCGAAATCATTCTCTTTATCTGCGCTACAAAGTGCAATGTACCAATCAAATAATTACAAAGATGTTAATTTCAGTGAATTTGTTACGACATTAATTGGAAATATTAACGACACTTATGGATATACTTTAAATGTAAAATTAAACCTCAATTTATCTGAAGTCAGTATTAACATTTCAAAAGCAATTCCTTGTTCTTTGATATTAAACGAAATTTTTACAAATGCATATAAATATGCTTTCAAAAAAGATAAAGAAAATAGTTTGTCCGTAAATTTATCGATAACTGATTTAGACAAGATTCAAATTATCATTAAAGACAATGGACCAGGACTTGAGGAAGATTACAAAACAATAGGTACTGGATTTGATTTAATTGATGGTTTAGTTGAACAAATTGATAGTGATTTTGAGATTTCTACTTCAAATAAAGGAACAGAGATAATTTTTACTTTTTAACACGCTATTTAAGTTCAAATAATAAATCAATATTAGGATCTAATTTCCAAGATTTCACTTTTTTAGGAGTGTCAAGATTTACAATTTCACTCCTCCCATTTATTTGAATTACCTTGGTAAACTTATCACCATTTTTCATCGTAAACTCTACTGTTAATGGAAAAATGAAAACACTTTCAAATTGTGTTTGCTGAATTTCCAAACGTATATTTTTTTTCGTCGCTTTTCCTTGAACAGAAAGAACTGGATGACCTGAAGAGTATAACCATTGTTTAAAAAACTGATTCAAATCTAACCCACTTACCTCTTCCATAACATTTTTAAAATCGTTCGTTGAGGCATTGGATAATCGATATTTTCTGTAATAGGCCATTACACCATTTTTAAAAAGCTCATCTCCTAATTTTCGACGAAGCATGTGCACTACCCATGCTCCTTTTTGATAAGAATTAGGGTTCAATAAATCCATTAAATCAGTATAACTCGTATCAACTATTGGATGATTATAATTCTTTTTAAATTGGATGACTTTAGATCTATCCTGCTGTAATTGAAATCTAAAAGCATCTTCCCCCTTAACTTCTTCAATATATAAATTGGTGAAATAAGTCGCAAATCCTTCACTGAGCCAAATATCTTCCCATTCTTTTTCAGTTGCTGAATTGCCAAACCATTGGTGTGCTATTTCATGAACTAACAATGTTTCGCACGTTCGCTTTCCATTAATTGCATTTTCATCGTAAAAAATACAACCGGCATTTTCCATTCCTCCAAAACGAGTAGTTGATTGCACATTTGCTAGTTTTTCATATTCATATTGACCAAGATAAAACACAAAGAAGGGCATAATTGTCGTTGCCATTTCAAAATCATAAAATCCTTTTTGTTCATTTTCAGGATACACCCAAGAGCTCAAACTTACACCAGCCGAAGAAGCTGAATTTTGTATTTTAAAATCAGCAATTCCAACCACCATGACTTTTGTTGGCAATGGGACTGTTGAACTATATTCGTAAATTACATCTGAATTGTTCGCATCACTTTTTCCCATAAATTCACCATTCGCTATGACTTGATAATGGTTTGGAGCTTGAACAGAAAATTGTACTGTTGCCTTATCAGAAGGGTGATCCACACAAGCAAACCAATTGTGTGCCCTATTTGGCCAATTATCTCCGAAAAAAGTTCGATTTCCATATTTGTTTTCACCAATCACTAATCCATCAATCGGAACTCCACTGAAAACAATGTTCAATTCAATTTCCTTTTGGGCATTTGGTCTTAAGTTCTCGATGATCAACTTATCGTTTTCATGTTTAAATTTAATCGGGAAATTCCCTTCAAAAATACTTTCTACAACCATTCCTTTTCCTTCAGAATTAAGAGAGGTTAAATCCAAACTAATATTTTTTGTTTCATCCAATCTTTCCAATAAAATCGACTCTTTTGCCTCAATTCGATTGGTTGAATCATTGACTTTTAATTCAATTGCATAATGTTTTATATCAATAATTGAAAGCTGATTATTGGTGACTTGAGCAGAAATAACAAAACAAATTGAAAAAAACAGCGGTATCAAGAAAAGTTTCATAGACGGGTAATTTAATGCATAAATACTCAAAAAACTTACAAATTCCTAAAATCCCAATCTTACAAAACCTTTTAACTAAAAACTTTTATGAAACTAATCGTTAAGATATTCCCGAGTGCCTCAATTCAATCCAAATTTGTTTCATATTTTTATAGTACTAAAACGAATGAAATGAAAAAAATAGTTACAATTCTAATTGGTATTTTCTGCTTAATCTCCTCGCAAATTTCTGCTCAGCAAATGAACAAACCCTCTTTTTTGGAAATTGCACAACTTCCATTATGGGCACAAACCATGTATGAAAATAATCCAAATGTTTTTGAAGTAGATGAATTATACAGAAATTATTATTCATCCAATTTATTTGAAAAAAGTTATCATACACAATATTACAAGCGTTGGAGAAAATCTGTCAATAATAGAATTGATGAAAATGGTTTCCCTATCGTATATTCTGATTATGAGTTAAAAGCAATTCGAGAAAATTATATCGCTAAACAATCGCATGAAAAATCTTCGGATTGGTCATCTGTGGGCCCTTATCATACTCAACAGGATTTGGGTGGAATTGGGAAACGTCAGACAAATGTATATTCAATTGACCAGTGTTTAGGAAATACTAATATTATGTATTTAGGCACAGAACCAGGTGAAGTATACAAAAGTCTTGATGCAGGTATAAATTGGTCAACTGTTTCAATGACCATGGATTTTGGAAGCGGTGTTACAGCTATTGAAGTACACCCAACTAATGGCGATATTGTTTTTGCTGGCGGGAATTATGGTGTTTTTAGAAGTATCGATGGAGGGTCCAGTTGGACAAATGTTTTACCACAAACGAATTTGAATGTCAATGAGATATTAATCAATCCAGCAAACGACCAAATTATATTGGCAGCAACGGATAAAGGTTTATATCGGTCTGTAAATGGTGGAACAACGTTTACACAATTATACACCCAAAAAGCATACGACGTAAAATTGAATACCGGAAATAACAACATCGTATACATGTTAAAGAATAATCCAGCTTTAATTATTTGCGAATTTTATAGCTCTTCAGATATGGGGGAAACTTGGAACATTCAAAGTACAGGTTGGTATTCTTCAACTGATGCTGCACGAACTGATGGTGGTGGTCGTATTGCTGTTTCAAATGACGATCCAAATCGCGTTTATGCCTACCTTATTGGTGAAGCTAAATTAAATGATTATGGGTTTATTGGTGTTTTTAAAAGCAATAACGGAGGTACTTCTTGGTCTTTACCTAACACTCCTACTGGAGGCCCATATACCGCTACGCATTTAAATTTAGCTTATGGCGGTCCAACTTGGACCTATCACCAAGGATTTTATAATTGTGCCATTGTTGCCTCTCCCACAAATGCAGATGAAATTATTGTAGGCGGTTTGAATCTCTATAAATCATTAGATGGTGGCTCAACTTTTACCGCATTAGGGGGGTATGTTGGTGGACCATTAGATATGCATGTCGATAATCAAGATTTTAGGTCCATCAATGGCAATACTTGGATTACCACAGATGGAGGCGTTTATTTATCTACAGATTTTTACACTACGCAACCAACATTCAAAATGGATGGAGTGCATGGCTCTGATTATTGGGGATTTGGAAGTGGATGGAACGAGGATGTTTTAGTTGGTGGCTTGTACCATAATGGCAATATTGCATACAATGAAAGCTATGGCGCTGGTAACTTTTTGTCACTAGGAGGTGGTGAAGCTCCAACGGGATATGTTAATCCAGGAAATAACCGCAAAACATACTTTTCAGATATTGGTGGTTATGTAATTCCAGTCAATATTACTGATCCCTTGGTTTATTTTTCAATGGGAATGAGTCCAAACGAAAGTTATTATGCTTCAGAATCAAGTGAAATGGAATTCCATCCAAACTGTTACAATATCGCCTATTTAGGCAAGGATAATAAACTTTGGAAAACTTCAGACGGCGGTGGATCATATAATCTGGTGCATACTTTTGGTTCTTCAGCCAATGATGTTGTGAATTATATTGAAATTTCATCCTCTAATCCTGATGTGATTTATCTTAATCAGCGTCCTTCATCTGGTTCGACTGGTTTACTTTGGAAAACGACAAATGGTGGAGTTTTGTGGAATCAATTAACGATTCCTGCTGGAAATAGTCGAATTATGCAACTAACCATAAACCCCTTAAATGAAAATGAAATTTGGATAGCTTACACCAGTGGTTCAAATGGAAATAAAGTGTACCATTCTATTAATGGTGGTTCTTCATGGACAAATATAACAACGACTATTTTAAACAATGAAAGTATTCAATCGTTGATTCATATTGCTGGAACAAATGGAGGGATTTATGCTGGAACCGGAAGAGGTGTTTTTTACGCGAACAACACTTCTCCATGGGTGATTGATAATAGCGGATTGCCAACTTATATTAGCACAACAAGTCTACGTCCATTTTACCGCGATGGAAAAGTTAGAATGGCATCTTATGGAAAGGGAATTTGGGAAAGTAACCTAAACGAACAACCAGCTTTGCCAATTTGTCGTATCACAGTTGATAAATTAGAACAAACTGTGTTCTGTGAATTAGATTCTTTTTACTTTGAAGATTACTCCTTCTTGAATCACACGAATGCGTCATGGGATTGGGTATTTCCAACAGGATCGCCGGCTAATTCATCTTCACGAAACCCATCTGTACTTTTTTCAAACCCAGGTGTGCATTTAGCAGTTCTAACAATTACAGATCAATTTGGAAACACCGATCAAGATTCTCTTTATGTGACCGTTACAAACTACCTCGCTCCTACTTTTGTTGATGAGGATTTTGAAAGTACCTTTTTACCAAATGGATGGTTTTTAACAAATCCAGATAATGGAGGTCAATGGTCACTCAATAGCAGTTACGGAGGCTACGGAAATTCCTCTCAAAGCGCAATTTTTGACAATTATGGCATCGACTCGCAAGGTAGCTATGACGACATGAATATTGCACTAAACACATTAGCAATGTCAGATTTACAGTTGTCATTTGAAGTTGCATATGCGCCATATGGCGGTCAATATTCAGACACCTTAGATGTAATGGTTTCAACAGATTGTGGAGCGACTTTCAGTCAAGTTTATTCAAAAGGTGGAACCACACTAGCAACAGCTCCGACAATTGGATCTAATTTTTATCCAACAGCAACAGAATGGAGAACAGAATCAATTGATTTGTCGAGTTATGTAAATTTTGACAAAGTGATTATTGCATTTAGAAATTGGGGACATTTTGGTAATAACATTTATATTGATAATATCAATATTTTGAATGATCTAAAAATAGATGAATCAAACGCAAATAATTTTGAAATGTACCCGAATCCAATTTCTTCTGGTTTTATACTTCATTTAAAAGGAATTGAAAATGGATCTAACATAAAGATACTTGATAATCAAGGGAAAGTAGTTTTTAAAAGCTCATCTATTACTGATGAAAAAATCACTCTTCCAAATCAATTAAATTCTGGAGTTTATTGGATTAATGTTGAAACTGTTAAGACAATTTGGAATAAGAAGATTGTTGTTAATTAAAATAAAAAATTAGAGATAGAGGTTAGAGATAGAATAATCTTAGGTTTTCTTACCTAAACTATTCAACATTCTTGTATGCTTATGTGATTTATGGGAAAGAGAAATGGTTGATGATGGTAACTGATTTATATTTATCATCAACAATCATACGTTTTATATCAATTTATTGCTTTAACTGCTTATATTTGAATTAATTATAACCTAAAAACTATTTATTATGTTGTGTCCTATTATTATCATTGCTTTATCACTAGCATTAATCGTGCTTCTGGGAGGTTTATTCTTACTTGCTTACGCGAAAAAAGAGAGCCTTGGGAAAATGACTAAAATCGCTTCTTATGTTGCCATTTTATTCGGTACTGTTGTTTTTGTTGGTGGAATAATTTGTGCAACTATGTGCAGTACTTGTCACAAAGGAAAATGCAATAAAGATAAAATGGAATGTTCTAGAGGTGGAATGAAAGGAGAATGTTCTAAAGGATCTTCTTGTGATAAAGAAGAAGAATGCTCAGAAATCGTAATTGAATCGAATGACGGTGAAAAAATTATTAAACACGTAAAAATTATTAAAACAAATTAATTTATTTTAATAACAACTATTGAAAAAGGATGTCATTTGACATCCTTTTTTATTTGATTTGAATTATTTTTTTGGAGGAAGCGCAAAAGCAATTGCTTCATGATCGAAGTTTCCATTATGAGAACCGTCACAAAAAGGTTTATTACTCGACAAACCACATCGGCAAATTCCGATAATTTCTCGTCCACCCAAATCATAAATACTGCCACTTTTATCGACAATTTCGAAATCTCCTTCAACTCGCATTGAACCGTTGCTGTTTATTGTTATTTTTGTTTTTGACATGTTTCGTTTTATTTTTTTACCGAAAGTAAACAAAAGCATTTGTCTTTCAATTAAAAATAAAAAGTCATTTAATGTAATTCAAATGAGCTCAATTATAAAAGAAGACAAAACATTTCGGAATTTATCTCGTCAAGGAAAAGTTACTGAGCCAACTGAATTTGTGAATTGCACTTTTATCGATTGTGATTTCTCAAATAGTTCATTTTCATCCAGCAAGTTTATTGATTGTACATTTACTAATTGCAACATGTCACTCACTAAACTTTCGAATTGTCAATTAAATAACGCTTTATTTAAAGAATGCAAATTGGTTGGTATCAATTTCCACGAGTGCCTGGATTTTTTATTTTCTTGTGACTTTGAGTCCTGTATTTTAGATTATTGTTCCTTTTTCCAAAAGAAAATGATTAAATCCAATTTTGAAAATTGCTCGATGAAAAATTGTGATTTCACGGAAACTGATTTAATGAAATCTACTTTTAAAAACACAGATTTAACGGATACCGTTTTCTTTAAAACGAATCTTCGAGAAGTGAATTTTCTTAGTGCTTTCAACTATGGAATTGATCCTGAAATCAACCAACTAAAAAAAGCTAAATTTTCAATTGTCGGTGTTCCAGGATTATTAAATAAATATGGAATTGAAATTCAATGAACTTGCATCAATCTAACAAGCTCAACAAATCTTCTTTTGACAAGGATTTTGCAGCTTGACCATCAACTTTGATCAAATCGTCGATCAATTCTTTTTTGCTAGCTTGTAAAAGCATAATTTTCTCTTCAATTGTATCCGGACAAATAAGTCGAATTGCCATTACATTTTTCTTTTGACCTATTCTGTAGCACCTATCAATTGCTTGATTTTCGACGGCTGGATTCCACCAAGGATCGACGATGAAAACATAATCAGCTTCAGTTAAATTTAAACCAGTTCCACCTGCTTTCATGCTGATCAGAAAAACACGCGTTTCAGTATCTTCTTGGAAATTCTGAACACGTCCTGCTCTATCTTTTGTCTTTCCAGTCAGGTATTCATATTTAATTTCACGTTCATCCAATTGTTTCTTGATCATATCAAGCATGGTGACAAATTGTGAAAAAACCAATATTTTATGTTGGCCTGACTTCATCTCAATTTGCTCTAACAACTCATCCATTTTAGCGGATTCATTGCCATAATATTCTTGATCACTCAACAAGGCTGGTGAATTACAGATTTGTCTCAATTTTGTTAAACCTGCTAAAATGTGCATATTTTTATTCATCAAATCTTCTTTGTCGTTTCCTTGCAAATACAATTTAAATTCATTTTTATAAGAATCGTAAACTTTACGTTGTTCTTTGCCCATTTCACAAAAAATAACCATTTCAGTTTTCTCAGGCAACTCTGTTGCAACTTGTTTTTTTGTTCTTCTAAGCAGAAAAGGATTTAATTTTTGCTGCAATTCTTGCGCTCTCGATAAATCTTTGAACTTATCTATTGGAATAGAATAGTTATCTCTAAAACGTTGCTGATTTCCTAATAAACCTGGACTTACAAATGAAAACTGTGCGTATAAATCAAACGTATTATTTTCAATAGGCGTACCCGTTAAAACAACTCTATTTCTCGCTTGTAAAAGCCGCACGGACTTATATCTCTTCGATTCAGGATTTTTAACAGCTTGTGATTCGTCCAGAAATACATAATCAAAATGGAAATTTTTTAGGAATGAAATATCGCTTAATAATGTCCCATACGTTGTGAAAACAATATCAAATTTATTCAAGCCTTCATGGTCTTTTTGACGGTCAACTCCATAAATTGTATGGTATTTCAATGAAGGAGCAAATTTCTTTAATTCAGCTCTCCAATTAAAAAGAAGTGAAGTTGGTAACACAATTAAATGTGTTTTGAGTCCGTTTTTTTCTTTTAAGGATAAAATAAAAGCAATGATTTGAATCGTTTTCCCTAAACCCATATCGTCTGCAAGACAGCCACCAAAATTGAATTCATCTAAAAAATGAAGCCAATTCAATCCATGTTTTTGATAATCCCTTAATTCAGCTTTCAACTTTTTAGGAATTTCAACTTCTTCAATGCGATTAAAAGCATCCATTCTTTTGCGGTAAAAAGCTATTTCATTGGCAACATCTTGCGTTAATACTTCTGATTCAAACAAATCATCTATGACCGAAAAATGTGCTTTTGCCGTTCGAATTTGATTATCGTGAACTTCTCCCGTTCGAAAGAATTTTGAAAATTTATCGATCCATTCTTGCGGCATCATTCCCAACTTTCCATCTCCCAATTTCACAAAGCGGGATTCATTATGAATTGATCGTTGAATGTCTCTTAATCGCACTTCTTGATTACCAAAAGAAACTTTTACGGCTGTATCAAACCAATCTATTCCACTGGAAACTTGGATTGAAACGCTCATTTTTGAAGAACTTAAATTATTATCTTTCAAGTCATTAAACCCAAGAACTTCAATTCCTGCTTCTTTCCATTCTTCAAAAACATTTAAGAACCAACCTTCATTTAAAAAATGTTTCTTGTGCAAGTAAAAATAATCAAAACCTTCTTGATCTTCAAACGTTTGATGCTGGCGCTGAATCATTAATAATAAATTTATCTCAGCTGACTCATCTCGCTCAACTTCAAATGGTTCACCTAAAACATCTAAAGCATAAATTCGTTTTTTACTGCGCACTGGAATTTCAACAGAACCATATTTTATAACAGGTGTCAATAGAACAAAATCCTCCGATTCTGATAAATAGAGAATTTGTTTCAATTCTTCATCAAAACCTTGTTCGATTAATTGTTGTGTATTAGCTGGCTTTAAAAAAGTGTATTCAATGCTGATTTTAGATTCTAAATTGGCTAATACAATTGCTCTAAATTCTTCAAATTTTGTTTGATGAATCAATAACTTATTGTTGTGCTTTTTAAAGTAGTTAATTACACGAATGACATCTAAATCTGGAACAAACAACAATTCATTGTCCAACTTCAAAAAGTATTTAAACAGTAATTTGAGCTTTGTATAAGAGACTAAAGATCCATCAATAAATGCTTTAGGTGTTATTTCATAGAAATGATCTTTTTGTGCCACTTTTAAATGCAAATCAATTTCAACTTTCCGAAGTGTAACAGCTACAATTGAACTTGACGTAATATTGTCTGACAATTTTGAATTCAAGTAATAAATATCATAACTCAAAGGATTTTTTACAATTGCTCTTAAACTTGTCAATTCTTGTTCCTCTTTTTGTTTAACGGAATGCCTATAATCCAAACTTTGAAACTGATTCAAACCGATGTAAAACTTCATTTCTTCGGTGTCTTCGCTTTGAAAAAGAAAGTTTTTTGCGTCTAATGGTCGAATAGGATTTTTGATTTTCCCTTCCTTTGTGGAATTCGATGCCATTAAATTGATAAAAAACTCATCTCCATATTGTTCTTCACCAATAACGACAAAAGTTAAACTGGCTGAACTTGTTTGTACTTTTAATTCCTCTGGAACAGCAGAAACAACACATAATTCTTTCTCAAGTCTTAGTTTACTTGAATCTCCGAGGGAAATTAACCCTTTTAAAATAGGTTTTACAACAATTGAATTTTGATCCAATTTAAGCGTGAAAAAATCATCTAAATTGGTTTCATTTTCCAATCCAAATTCAACTGATTTTTTTTGCAAATACTTCAATCTATAATCACCATCAAAGAAAACGCGAATTGCTGCATCGTCTTTCAATAAGAACATCGCTTGTTCTTGATGTTCACATAATACATTTTTTGGCTTTGGACAATTGCAAATAAGCGTTAAATCCTCATTATGATAGGTAATTGAGACCGTTTCTCTGTCGAAATAGGTCTTTGAAATTACTATTTCAGCATAACCATATTCAATTTTTTGAATGTAATGTGCTCGAAAACTTGTCGAAGCGATACTTGATAAATGCTTAAAAATAAATGTATTAGTGAGTTGTTCAAAAGAAAAATTATGAAAAGCAAAAATTGTTCGGTGAGCCGATGTACCATCTTCCAATAAAACAGTTTGCCCATTAAATTTTTCTGGATTACTGTAAAGTAAGTCATCGGCTTCTTTCAAAACGGCAACAATATGTTCACAGACTATAGTTACATGGGTTGGGCAAGAACAATATGCTGAATGAATTTTTCCATCATGTAAAACAATGTTTACTTTATACTGGTTAACTCCAACAACATTCGCTGTAATCCCAAGTTTACCAATTACAAGTCCATTAATTTCTACATCCCATGAACTGTTTCGAACACTTAAAGAAGCATTTGATTCAACGTAATTCTTAAACAATTCATTTTTAAACATTCTCTTATTATTCTCTTTTTTTTGAGAATCCGCAAAAATACGAAGACGCGGAAGATAAAAGACTATTTATCTCTTGTTTTTGAAGAGAAATTGAGATCGAACTTCAAATAGAATTCAAAAAAAACATTATCTTAGTTTTTATGAACCAGTCACTACTTTTCGCAGAAACCCAAAAATTCAAACAATGGTGGATTTGGATGATTTTAATAGGTATTAATGGAACTATACTATTTGGAATTTACCAACAATTATTTCTTGATCAACAATTCGGTAACAATCCATTGAGCGATGTTGGATTAATTGTAACTGGAATTTTTATTTCGCTACTTACAATTGTCTTTCTGCTTTTCAAACTTGAAACGCAAATTAAGGAAGATGGAATTTATGTCCGATTTTTTCCGATTCATATTTCTTTTCGGTTTTATACTTGGGAATCAATTTCTAAACATGAAGTTCGTGAATACAAACCAATCCTTGAGTATGGCGGCTGGGGAATTCGAGGATTCAGAAAAAACAGAGCGTTAAATGTCTCTGGTAATATAGGTCTTCAATTGGAATTCAAGGATGGCAAAAAGTTGCTAATTGGTACAACTAAATCAGATGAATTGAGTGATGTGATTCATCGAATGAATAAAATCACACGCTAAAAGAATATTTAAACCAAATACATTTCATTTTTATGTCACACAACCATGTTGTTGCAGCAATAATATTTCATAACGAAAGAATTTTATGCGTTCAACGCGGAATAAGTAGATTTCCTTATATTTCATACAAATGGGAATTCCCGGGTGGAAAGGTTGAATTAGATGAGAAATATGAATTCGCTTTAAAAAGAGAAATAGTTGAAGAATTGGAAATGAAAATTATCGTTGATGATTTATTTTTAAGAGTCGATTATTCTTACCCAGATTTCACGATCACATTGCACAGCTATTTATGTAAATGTGAGACCCCCGCGTTTAAGCTTACAGAGCATTTAGATTTTAAATGGCTATTAAGAGAAGAATTAGAGCAATTAGATTGGGCAGAAGCAGACAAACCTATAGTTGAATTATTAATGCTTAACAAATAGAAATCAAACGGTAACGCGGTAAACATCTGTCCCATTCCTTTTGATTTCTCTTACTACAAAACCTCCAGCTTGCGCAATTTCTTCGACCAAAGAAAACGATTTACAACTTTTCGGTAATCCACCAAAGATCAACGTGAATTGGTATGAACCTTTGTGATATAATGGTGTCCAATTGGGCGCTAATGTAATTCCTTCCCAATAGATTAAAGGGATTTTAATTTTTTCATCTGTAATCAAATAGGTTGTTCGCCAAATTCGAACTCCATCACCAGGACTGCATGGAATAGAACAATGAACGATAACCTGCTTCTCCTCGTCAACTATAAATTTGACCTTGGACTTGATTGCTGTCTTAGGGTCTTTTGGTTTTATGAGTGTTTGATCTGACATAAATTTCAAAAAAAATAAACAAGGTTATAAAACAGCTTGATATTCGAACTCAAAAAGAGACTTATTTCTTGACGAATTGTGTTAAAATGACAATTCCTTGACCATTCACTTTTCCTTCAATATGTTCTGAATTATCCTTTACCAATCGAATATTTCGTACAGAAGTTCCTCTTTTCGCTGTGAAATTTGCCCCTTTGACTTCTAAATCTTTGATTAAAACTACAGTATCACCCGGCAACAATTGCGTACCATTACAATCAAAATGTTTAATTGTGAATTCATCTTCCATTGTCGATTTTGCCAATTCTAAGGTGTCGTCATCCAAATAAATCATTTCCAATAAATCCATTGGCCAAACCTCATCTTTCAAGGAATTCAACATGCGGTATGCAATGACTTTCACTCCATCAACTTCACTCCACATACTGTCGTTTAGACATCTCCAATGATTTGGTGCAACATCAGCTTTTCCTTCTAATTGGTCTTTACACGTTTTACAGATATAAACACAATCGTCTAACTTTTCTCCCATTGTTGGAGGAACAATATATACGCTTAGGGTATCAGCTGATGCACATACTTCACATTGACCTGCACTTCTTGCGATTAATTCTTTATTAAAACTCATTGGAGGGGATATTAAATGGCTTATAATTTATGAGCACGAAGATACGCATTAAGTATGAAACGAATATTTGAAATTTTAAAGACACATAAATGAATTGTGCCACGACTTACAATAAAGATAATTTCGTTTGCATTGGTTTCATGTATTTCTTTCTTAAATATTTAAATAAATAATGAGTTCCAACACTTGAAGCACAACCTAAAAATGCTCCAGCAAAAACATCCGATGGATAATGAACTCCTAAATACATTCTGGAATAACCAATACTCGATGCCCATACAAAAGAAGGCACAATCACGTACCATTTAGGGTACATCAAACTCATCGACATCGCTGTTGAAAAAGCCATTGAAGTATGGCCGGAGGGAAAAGAATAAGATCCCCCTTTTGTGTATTTTATTATATCATTCGGATATGTCACAAATGGTCGTTCGCGCTTGAATCCAAGTTTCATAGACGTTGTTAAAACTCCATTTATGGCTGTTGCTGAAAGTAACTCATAACTATCCCAAACAACTTTCTTGTTCTTTGTAGCCTGACCAGTAATAAATAATCCAACTGGCAATCCCAATGAGATAAAATCGACACTATTCGTAACTACCAACATCGTTTTACCTCCATTTGTAGTATAACTTCCATTAATGTTCTTTAAAATATTTATATCGGCATTCTGTCCTTTGCTAAAAAAAGAGTAGGATATAAATAAGATACTGAAATAGATTTTAAGCGTTTTCAAATCAAGAACAAATTAACGAAACATGAATGATATCAGAGTTTTCTTCACTAAAAAGAGTAATCACTTTTTCATTTTCCAAAGCCACTAATTCACCTGAAGAAACAAGATCATTTCCAATTTTAAAAGAACCATTTTCGCAATAAATGTAATTTTTATTTCCCATTAATTGCACGGTTTTTTCATTATTGTTTTGCAGATTAAAATGTACCAAGGATCCTGTTGCTCCTTCTTTGCACATTAAATTAAAATCCTTCACCTTGCCTTTACTCTTTGTATCCCATCCTCCGTCAAACGTATCTTGATCAAAAGGCTCCAGTTCCTTCGTATATCGTCCTTCATGTATCAACGTAAGATTCCCTTTCAATAGCATTAACGTTCGCGTAATTCCAGAAAAATCACTAAAAACCGATTCTTCTGCTTCAACAGTTGCAGTGCTTAATCTAAAGAGAAAATCACGTTTTTGAAAATCTCCAGTCGATGGATAAATAAACAATTCGGTGCTTGTACCACTTGCCCAAGTTATAGTTTTTGTTTGATCTGCTTTGAAATGTTGAATTTTCATATCATTAACGGTTTTTCAATTGTTTCATCGCGTGAATGAAGTTTTCTTTGATTTGTTCGCCTTTAATATGTTGACCGTTTTCAATTTGAACAACACCATTTACAATAGTTGTTAATTGATTCGATGAATCTGCAGTATATAAAATACTCGAAAGTAAATTTTCAGAAGACGACAGACTTAACAAAGGTGAATGATCTGAAATTATTGAAGCATTAAAAGCTTGTCCGACTTCAAAATATGCAGACGCATAATTATTCATCGCTTTTCTTCCAGCTAGTATTGCCATTTCAATAGCAAAACTTCCTGAATCTCCTTGGTTCTCAGAAGTAAATGTATTTCTCTTGTGTGTTATTAACCGTTGACCATAATCTAAAACACGAAGTTCTTCTAAAGGATTGATGCCTATATGACTATCGGTACCAATACTCCAAGAACCTCCCTCCTTTTGAAATTTTTCTAATGGAAACAATCCATCGCCCAAATTTCCTTCCGTACTGGGACATAAAACCACATTGGCCTTGCTTTTTGCTATACCTACTGTTTCTGATTCTGTTAAATGTGTTGCATGAACCAAATGAAAACGGTCATTCATTTCAATGTTCTCTAACATCCATTCAACCGGTCTTTTTCCCAAATAACGTATTGAATCTTCAATTTCTTTTAATTGCTCCGAAACATGAATATGAAAAGGAATATTTTGTGGACCCGATTTCGCAATTTCAGCCACATCATTTGGTTCAACGCCTCTCAGCGAATGAATTCCAATTCCAATGTTTGCACCTTCATAATAGTTACATGCTTCTTTACTACTTTCCAACAAACGCAAGTAACTGTCAATGTCAGGTGAAATAAACCGTTTTTGACGATCGTTTGGCGCTTGTCCAAATCCACCTTTTTGATAAAAAATTGGAACAAGTGTTATGTTAATTCCAGCTGTTTTAGCTGCCGAAATAATCCGTGAACCCATTTCAGCTAGATTGGCAAAAGGTTGACCATTTTGATCGTGGTGAACATAATGAAACTCTGCCACATTTGTATAACCATGTCTCACCATTTCGCTGTAAAGCATTGTTGCAATCGCTTCCATTTGGTCAGGATTTACACTTAACGCCAGTTTATACATTGCTTCCCTCCAAGACCAAAAATCATCAGATGCAGCTGAAACTTGATGCACTTCAGCCAAACCAGCCATCGCATATTGAAAAGCATGTGAATGTGCATTTTGAAACCCAGGAAGTGCATAGCCATTAAATTCTGTTGCAGAAATCTCAACAGAATCATTTGAAATAGCTGTAATTATTCCATTCGCATTAACACTTACAATTGCATTTTCAAGCCAGCCATTTCGCTGTAAAAGAGATTTAAAACCGTATTTTTTCATTCTACTTGTTCTTCAATTCTGACAAAACCTTAATCAGCGCCTCAAATGTAGGTTTTAATATTGCTCGAACATGCAACATGCGATCAAAAGACAATTCTATCTCTTTGTCGTTCATGTATAAAATCTTGTTCATTTCTAATTGAAGCGCATGGACGTTATTTTCAGGTTTGCCTAAATACCGCGTAATATGTCCCCCTTTGAAAGGTGTGTTATGACTAATTTCGTATTCGCCTTTTCTCAAACTTGATAAAGCGGTTTCAATTATTTTTGGATCAGCTGTTTTCTCATCATTGTCGCCCAATATCATATCTGGGAAAGCCTCTTTTTGAATTGTTGGAACGTTTTCTCGGATAGAATGTGCATCCCACAAAAGTACTTTTCCAAATTCCGCTTTTCTCTCTGCTAATAACTCTTCTACCTTCTTGTAATAAGGCCAATAATACGTTTCAAGACGGCGATTCACTTCATTTTGATCAGGAATTTTATCTTCCGATACATAAATATCATTTCCAAAAAAATCAGTTGAAGGAGTTAATCCGGTTATGATTCTACCATCGTTGTACAACGGTTTACTTTCAGGATCACGGTTCAAATCAATTACCCAACGACTGTATCTCGCATGAATAAGCGTTATTCCGTATTCTGAAGCAAAATCGTATAAATTATGTACAAACCAATCTGTATCGTCTGGGTGTTGGGCCATTGATTCAATGTAACTTCCTTTTAATTCTTCAGGAAATTGTGTCCCACAATGCGGAACGCTTATTATTATTGGAACCTTTTTTACTTTTGGTTCTATGATAATGAAAGGAGAATTCATAAGTCAATATTTGTATTGTAAGTTATAAATCATTTTGAAACACATAGGAACATAGGTCACATAGGTAAAATGATAATTCATAATTCATAATTACCTCCCCATTCGGTCGGTGCCGCCTGCGGCAGTCATAATTCATAATTCATAATTCATAATTCATAATTACCTCCCCATTCGATCGGTACAGCTTATGGCAATCATAATTCATAGATTTACCACTTCCAATTTAATTCATCCTTCACAACCAATCCTATTCGTGCAAATTCCGCTTTTAAATCAATTGAAACATCAACTTCTTTTTTTGGAATAATGAAAGACATTCCTGAAGAAATTTTAATATAAAAATGATTCAGCGTTTCACTTACATATTCAATTTCAGACAATTTGACTTTACCTTCAGCCACTTTGTCTTTGGACAAAATAAAATCTTTTGTTATTTCTAATTCAGCTGGTTGACCAAAACGTTTGGCATAATTGCGACCAATGAAACTTGCGTATTGTTTTTTATACCTCCAAGAAAAATATTTTGGGTAGAATAAAACTATTACAATCGCTAAAATTGCGAAGTACACAGCTAAATAATAAGTTTCGCTCATATATGAGAACACTGCCATAATTGAAAATGCAATAGGCAATAAAATCCAACTTCGTAATTTTCGTTTTTGCACAATTGGGTCTTTCGAAGCAGTATATAATTGAAATTCTAAAAAATCTTCTGCTTCTATTTTATATCGAAATTTCATTCGGTTATTTTATCTTTTTCTGTATGAATT
Source organism: Flavobacteriales bacterium (assembly GCA_947470515.1). Classification (GTDB taxonomy): domain Bacteria; phylum Bacteroidota; class Bacteroidia; order Flavobacteriales_D; family Crocinitomicaceae; genus M0103. The sequence goes on along the minus strand of CANITF010000010.1, from coordinate 34,898 downwards.
GAACAATCAAAAATAACGATTATAAATTCAATTCCCATCTACTCAAAGGCAATAAAGGAATACTTTTCAGCTACCAAATCATACTCACCATATTCAATAATATGCCCTTGACAATTTGGATCTTCTATATCTTTACTATCATAATAGTCTCTAGCGGCTAGTAAAACAGAAGGTGAAACAGTATCATAACAAAAATTATCCCTGTCCAAATTGGTTCCATTTTATTCAAAACTGTAAATTAATTTAATTCAAAAAATCAAATCTATGCTCTAGGTTCTATGCTCTATCAGCGCAGCGGTCTTTTTTTTAATATTTTAATCCCAAAAGTAGGATCTTCCATCTTTTTTAAATCCTCCAAAACAGAAGAACTATTCTGTTTCATGAATTCTTTCAAAATCGCATTGTAAAAATCATTTTTATCCTCCATTAAATTCTTAAGTTCAAATTCTGAGTCTTCCCTATTTAATAACATGAGATTAATAAAATCTTCTGCAACTGCTAAACGCATAGAATTCAGTAATATATCGTTGTATTTACTGACTAATTTTTTAATTTTTTGCTGTTGGGTAGTTGTCAATGTTTTGAATATTAGAATGTGACGAAGATATAATTTGATAGAAGATAATGAAACTTTAATACTTCTAATTTACCAACATGTTGATTACTTTTTCTATTCATTCTTTAAAAGAATCTGAGTACATTTATTCTACAAAACAACATTGATAAAGATTGTTTTTTTTAGAATTTCCTTTTTATTTATCAATTTATTGAATTTGCATGAAATTACTTTTAGCTGGATTTCTTTTTTTTTCTTTCTCAATTTACGCTCAAAATATTGAATTAGAACCTGTTTATATTGAAGGTGAAGCGCAAGGAACAACCTATCATATTACCTATTACGATACTCAGAACAGGGATTTTCAGCCAGAAATAATTAAGCTTCTTCAAGATTTTGACAAATCCGTTTCTACCTATGATTCCAACTCAATCATTTCTAGAATTAACAGAAATGAACCTATGGTAGTTGTGGATGACTATTTCAGAGCTTGTTTCCTCAAAGCAAAAGAAATTTGGAAAAACACAAAAGGTGCATTTGATCCAACAGTTTATCCACTAGTAAATGCTTGGGGGTTTGGGCCAGGTAAAAAACAAACAATTGAAAAAGCAAAAATCGACAGTATTTTGAAATTTGTTGGATTCAATAAAATCAGTTTAAAAGGAAATTATATCACTAAAAAAGATCCGAGAGTAGCATTAGACTTTAATGCTTTTGCTCAAGGTTACTCGGTTGATGTTGTTTCAGATTTTCTACTTTTAAAAAATATTACTTCATTTATTGTTGAAATCGGCGGGGAAGTTTATGCCAAAGGAAGACTTCCTAACAATGAAAATTGGCTTGTTGGAATTGAAAAACCAGTTGATAATAAGGAAGGTCAAAATCCAATTCAAGTATATGCACGACTTGAAGACTTGGCAGTTGCAACATCTGGAAATTATCGCCGCTTCATTCTTGAAGATGGAATTAAATACGCGCATCATTTAGATCCTAAAACTGGCTACCCAGCAAAAAACAATTTATTAAGTGCTACTGTATTTTCGGAAGAATGTATTTCATCAGATGCTAATGCCACAGGGATATTGGTAATGGGATTGGAAAAAGCGAAAATATTCCTAGAGAAACACAAAGAATTAGAAGTGTATTTAATTTATTCAGACGACAAAGGGAATTATCAAACCTATCAAACGGCAGGAATCAAACGTCTATTTGTAGCTATAGAGCCATAAAAAAGGCAACTCGAAAGTTGCCTTTAATAAATTGAAAATAGAAATCTTATTTATCTAAGACAATTTTATATTCTGAAGTTTTCAAGCCGTTACTTAGAGAAACTATATAGATTCCATTCGTAAAACCACTCAAGTCAATATTTTTTGTTCCACTTTGAGCATCTAATTTATCTTCCAAAATCGTCATTCCAACAAGGTTAACAACCTTTATTGAGTTTGCATTCACATAGTCAACATTGAACAAACCATCTGTTGTTGGATTAGGGTAAATAATTGCTGTTGCTAATTCATTTTCTTCAACACCAGTTGCAGAAGCAGGGTTCCAATATAATGTGATATTGGTGAAATTCCCATCATTTGCTGGAGCTTGAACATCAGAATTTGGACCTTTCACAAAAGTAAAAGAACGTGTAGTTGTGCCTGTTCCTCCATGATTCCAAGTTGATTGAACAGTAATCTTATATGTTCCATCAGCTACAACCGCACCAGTTACATCTGTCCCATCCCAAGTTATGTTTTTTGCTGTAAAACTGCTTAATGTTGCTCCTGAAGTTGCTCCTATCATATTGCAAGAAGAACTCAAACAATTCGTAGAGAGTCCTCCAGAATTAACAGCCCAAGTTGGCAAATGGTCAGCTGTTCCGCCACCTGCATTTCGACTTCTTGTTTTTACGAAAGCACCTGCACTATTTTGGATCCAAATGGCTAAGACATTTTTTGTGCCAGAATAACCTGAATGTGAAGTCGGAGTATATTTAAACGTTAGAGTTCCTGTTGTTTGAGTAAAAGTCACAAAAGAAAGTAAGAGAGTAAATATAGTACTTGAAATTTTCATAATCATTAGAGATTTATTTTGTAAAGATAATTAGGATAAATAAGATAAGAATCGATTTTTAATTAGAATGATTCTTTATTACTTTATGGTTCTCACTCATGTGACTTCAATTCAAGGTACTTTTTTTTATCCTTTTCCGCATTAATATTTTGATTTAGAACAACTTCTAATTCCGACCGTCTTAAATAGTATTCTGCATTGCTAGAATTCAACAGAATTGCTTGGTTATAATCTTTCAATGCACTTTTATACTTTTTGATACTTATATTATCTATTCCTCTCAAAAAATGCGCATCTGCATTGCTCTCCTCTAGATGAATAGTTTTAGTGTAATCTTTAATAGCACTTCTGCGATTTCCAATTGAATCTTTCATAATTGCTCTTAAAAAATAGGCATCAACGAATTTGGGATCTATTTTTAATTGAAAAGAATAATCATCAATTGCCCCATTAAAATCTTTAGAATATGCCTTCATCATTCCTCGATCAAAATAGGTAATCGAATCTTTAGGATTTATTGCTACAACTAATGAAAAATAGTGAATAGCAGAATCATAATTATTGCTGTATGCAAACTCTAATGCTCGATTATAATATTCATCTCTTAAAGATTGAGAGAAAACGTTTAAAACAGAAATTATGCTCGTAAATAAGAGTGCTATTTTCACAATTGAATAATTTAATTAAAGAACACTAAAAAGAGAGTGATTTTCAAAATTAAATAAATTAGTTTGGATAAAGGGTATGTTAAAAAACGTCAATTCTATTTTGAAAATCGCAGAATATTTCAAACAATTCGTTTCTTTGAACTATTCAACTTTAAACTTAATCACTTTTCAATGCAAAATTTCAAAAATCATCGTCGTTTATATCCTGCGCATCATTTCATTTTAATCCCTCTTTTACTGACCCTGCTAATTTGGGCAATACAGAATTTTGTTAAAAATGGTTTTTCGTTTCCGAATTTCTATTTTGTTTTAAGTTCCTTTATTCTTGTTTTAATCGCACTTATTTCTAGAACGTATGCAATGAAAAATCAAGACAGACTTATTCGAATTGAAATGCGTTACCGTTATTTTGAACTTACAGGAAAGTCTTTTGCAGAAAAGGAAAAGCACTTGAAATTAGGACAAGTTATCGCTTTACGTTTTGCTTGCGATGAGGAGTTAACAATCTTAATAGAAAAAGCAATTTCAGAAAAGTTAACTTCAACGGAGATAAAAAAGGCAATCACAAATTGGCTTCCTGATAACAACAGAGTTTAGTTCAAAATACCGATTTATATTTCTATTTATCTATTGATTTTCATATGTGATGTTAGAATTAAAAAAATGCATCTATTGAAGCCCGTTTTAATCATTTTAAAGCAATCCAGCAGCTTCTCTTTTCAGTCTTTCTTCCTCGTCCTTTTCCTCTTTTTCTAGCCGTTTCTTAATAATTTCGTCAAGGTCTTTATTATTCTCCATTACTTCTTTAACAGGAATAAATCCTTGTCCGGTAAGAGGGAATAGATCTTGCAATTCACCGCTGTAATAGAATTCATAACACAATCCACCAAACGTATAATCTTTGTCGCCCACTACGAAGTTGGAACCTCCAACACTCGGATTTTTCTTAGGTTTACTTTTTTGATAACCAAGGTTGAATAAGGTACCTAAAATCTCAGGTCGGTTGGAAAGCGTAAAACCAGCTCTTTGCCAATGCGCTTCGAACTGACGTAAAAAGAATGCTGTATACAAGTAGGAATAAAAATGATCTCCCCCTTTTATCAAACGCTGAATAATAATGTTTTTATGCGCTTCAATTGTATCGTTGATCAATTCAGGAAAAGAATCTTTTACATTCAAACATTTTTGGAAATAGTCTCCAGGATAAAATTGACTGTTTTTATCGTATAAATTCTGTTCAATTTTAACGGCAGTGTTTTGAAGGATTCCAGTCACACCATACCCTCTATTTTTAGGGAGAATTAAGCGATTAAATGGCGTTACATATTTCTTAAACTTTTCACGCCCAGAATTAAACATCCTCACTTGTTCACCAACCAAACACATAACTATCATGCGAGATTCAACACCAGTTAATGCAGAAACAGAATCAATAGCATGTTTGTCTGCTTTTATTGCTTTACAAAACTGTTTCCATTCATTGTAATTTGACCACGCAAAAACAGACAATGCTTTGTCATTTTTATCCCATTTAATTTGTGCAATTTCTTTTTGATAAGATTTATTTTTTATCATGCATAGATTTACTGCATCCAACATCCTCAAAGCAACTTCAATATTTCCGGTTTTGTGGTATCCTTCTAAAATTGTTTTGGCGTTGGTTGGAGAATATTTTGTTAAGACACCAATTTGCCTAAACATGAGGTATTCATTTTTCACAACAGACATACTATCTGTTTTGAATCCTTGGTTGTATTTATCCGCAGATTTAGTCATGTAGCGACTATTTAAGTCGACAGAACCATTATCATTTGTCCATTTGAAATGAACAGCTAAAGCTGTAAAAATTGCAAATAACGCACCAGCTGCTAATAAATGAAGAATGGTAAAATAAGAGACACGGAAAATCCTTATAAACCACGACCGTTTATTTTTTGTTTTATGAAATGTAATCTGATCAGTGTTTTCGTCGTCTTCTTTCAATTTTAATATTTTGAGTCTACAAATGTAGGAAAATCAGTTTAACTTATAGAATAGATTTTTGTCCTAAGTGTGCTTATACTCAAGAATAAAAAAAAGGATACACTATTCGTTTTTTTTATTCTTGATTCAACTAATACTCCTTTTCATGAATTGCAACTTGGAATTGGCGATTTATGAAGATCCTTTTTTTAGAATGACAAACAGATAGAATTCTTACTATCTCGTTTAAATTTTAGCGTTTAAATTCAACATCCAAACTATTCCATGTTTACTCATGTATTTGTCAATTTTCCCTAGATCGTATAAGTCATTAAGCAGTATATTCGATTCCGCAATTGTTGTATCCATGAGAAACGAAAATTCATCTTCTGTCATGTTATTATACATAGAAAATAAGGTTTCTGCACTGTAACTAATTTTCTTTTTTACGGCATCTGGAATTATTGAAAGAATAATTTCTTCAAATTTTTCGTACGGTTGAAATCCTTTGATTGTATGATTTACAATGCCTTCTTTTAAGAAGAATAAAGTTGGAAAGATATTTATTTTAAGGTCTTTGGCTAATTCTAAATCTGCTTCAAATAATTTAGGACCTTTATCTGCAAAATCTTTTTTCAATAAAGCAGTATCTAATCCACTTGAAAGAGCAGCATTTTCAATAATATCCCATCTGGTAATGTTCTTTTTCTCTAAGAAAACCAATTCTTTCAATCTTCTTAAAAATGTTATTGCCTTATCGCTATCTTGCAATTGAGCTGCTTTAAACGCAATTGAAGGAGGGAAAGAAGAGTATAATGGATCTTCAATCCAAATATCACCATCTAAAAACATTTTTTGAGATTCATTTACTTCTTCCCAATGTTTAGCAGCATCTAATGGCGTTTTTATAATTCCTTTATTATAATCTTTCCATGATGGAAGTAAACCACCCATGTGATAATCAATTTCAAGATAATCACCGTAGTCCAATTTTAACTTTCGAAGAATTGGTTGAATGACCCAACAGGTAGAACAAATAGGATCTGTATAATATATGATTTTCAAGGGTTTATCAATGAAAATTGATTTCGGTTTTGTTGAATCAGACACTAATGGTAAAATAAATCCGCGTTCACTATATTTCTTTGGATTTAAAAATGTTTCTTTTAATATCCTACCTTGTTCAATATGACTTTCAATTTTTGGTGATCTAATTTCATAATACTTATTAAATGCATCTTCAAAACTTGTAAATTCTACTAATGATTCAGACACACATTTAGCATCAATAATTGCGTTGGTTGTTCCAGCGCTTGTAAATGGAAGTGCTAAATGTGCCGCGTCACCAATTAACACAACATTTTCTTTATGAAAACTTGGAAGTAGATCAAAATCCCGTGTTCTCCAGATATACGCATTTGTGAAATCTGTCGCTTCTAAAACAGTTTTTACATCGTCAGGAAAATCATTCATCATTTCTGTACAAAATGCTTTTAAACTTTCTGGATTATTTTCTTCAATACCTGGAGAAAGTTTTACGTCATACTGCAGAAACCAGACTACTTCATCGGAAGAAGATGGAATGTAGCCAAAAGCTAATCCTTTATTTTGACTTTGTATTTTTTGAAAAATTACATCATCCCCTTTTCTGCTCATTCTTTTTCCAGAAATACCAACAACTTCATTTACTTCAACCAAACTAAAATTTGTTTTACCAAAAATTGCGTTTCTTACCTTAGAATTACTGCCATCAGCACCGATAAACACATCTCCATATTCGATTTCTCCATTTTCAAACACAGCAGCAATCGCTTTATTGTTTTCATAAATAAAATGGGAAAAGGATCTTCCTTCAATAAGTACATCATGCGTGAAAAAAGAATAAAGAAAGGAAATCACATCAATTCTTTTCAAACAATACCAATCATTTAACTGGATTTTGATTTTTTCTTCATCATCAGGTCTTTTGAGACTAAAAAGATTGACATGTTGCTTCATTAAGTGTGCTTTCGTCTCACCGAAAAACTCTGAAAGAACTGATAACCCTTCATAATTCATGAGAAAAGCATGACCTCTATTAGGAATGGAAGCTAATTTCTCACACACCACAACCTCCCAGTTTATGCGTTTTAAATGCAGTGCCATTGTAAGACCTGCAATACCTCCACCTATTATAACTGCCTTCATTTTAAGTATTTTTTGACTCTTCCAAGAGCATCAGTTAAAATTTCTTCTGAACTTGCAAAACTCATTCTAATATACCCTTCAGCTCCATCACCGAACCATTGTTTCAATCCAGGAACAACAGCAACTTTTGTCTCGTTCAATAAGATGATTTCTGCTTTTTTATATTCAAATGCAATTCTAAAAGACGTAACAAAAACCATTGTGTTTTTTTATAAATTATAATATGATTCAAAAATGAAAATTATTGGAAGATTTGAAATTATTATTTGGATTAGTCATTAAAAAAATAAGTATAAAAACAGACTCTTGGTTAAGTAATTTCACCTATTAAAGACAATAAGCCAAAGTAAGACCAAACATATAAATGGATTTCATTTCAAGTGTTTTTTCACTCTTCCAAGTGCATCAGTTAAAATTTCTTCAGATGTTGCAAAACTCATTCTAATATACCCTTCAGCTCCATCACCGAACCATTGTTTCAATCCAGGAACAACAGCAACTTTTGCCTCATTCAATAATAGATCATGAATTTCTTGACTCGTTTTATTCGTAGCTGTTATGTCTGTAAATGCAACATAACATCCATCTGGAGCAATACACTTAAATCCCGGAATGGTGTTTAATTCGTTGACTACTAAATTCCGCATATTAGAAAGATGATCAACAAAATTATCCAACCAATAGCCGCATGAATTCAAGGCGGTTGTTGCAGCAATTTGAGACAATACATTGACACCGTGAATTGTCGAATAATGCATAGAAGCATCCATTAAAATTTCGAAATGTTGCTGATTGTGAGCCATAACAGCTCCGATTCTTAGACCTGCTAAACCATAGGATTTGCTGAATCCCGTTATTGTGACCGTTTGATTTCTGATTTCCTCATTGATAGAAGCAATACTCGTAAATACAGCTGGCTTAAAAACAATATCACTCCAGATTTCATCTGACAATATAATAAGTTGATGTTTGCAAGCAATTTCACCAAGTTGAGTCAACTCTTCTTTTGTAAAAACTTTACCCGTCGGATTCAGTGGGTTACAAAGACAAATCATCTTCGTGTTTTTTGTTATCAGCATTTCAAGTTCTTCAAAATCCACTTTAATTGTTCCCGGGGGAATTGCAAAAGGAATGGCTTTAGCATCAACAGATTCAATTGAATAGCGAAATAGAAAATCTACTGGGTCAAAAATTATTGCTTCATCTCCTGGAGAAAGAAAGGCTTTACAAGTCAAGTATATTCCAAAAGCGGCACTGTCGACAGGAAAAGAAAAAGCAGGAGAAACTGGTACATTTCGTTTCACCTGAAAATAAGTTGCAATACTTTCTTTAAAATCAGGTAAACCTTCGGGTGGACCGTAACAATAATATTTATCCTTGGCAAATGAACTAATTGCTTCTGAAATTTCAGGTGCACTGGGAAAATCAGGATCTGCAGCCGTTAAGGGTATTACGCCTTCCGGTAAAGTTGCCCATCTTAGGTTAAAAGCGCGCTGTTTTAAGAGTGTTAAATTGACTGAATTATTCTTAAACATAAATTGAAAGCATTTTTAACAGATGAATGGTACAGGCATTAAAGATAAATAAAAAGTATCTGAGTTGAAAATAAATAATCTAAAAAAAACAAGCATTAATATAACGTTAATTATAAGATCTTTATACTTTCCAAATTATTTTCAAAACCATTTAGTCAAAAAAATTATAATTTCAAATTTATGAAAAAAATATATTTACCCATAGCGCTGCTTTTTGCGTTTGGATTAGGACTATTAACAATGTCATTTATTGGCACAACTAAAAAAGAAAAACACCAGGATGAAAAGCCAATTAAATTAGGTGTTTTTTCTCTTAGCTTGAGTGTTAAAGACCTTAAAGCATCAAAAGTGTTTTACGAGAATTTAGGATTTTCTCAGATGGGTGGCGACGAGGCTTCGAATTATTTAATCCTGAAAAATGAAAACACCATAATAGGAATATTCCAAGGAATGTTTGAAGGAAACATGCTGACTTTCAACCCTGGATGGGACGTTAACGCCAAAAACGTTAAGAACTTCGATGATATTCGAATTATTCAAAAGCACTTGAAATCCAAAAATATTCCCTTGACGATGGAGGCAGATGAAAAAACTTCAGGTCCTGCAAGTGTAATGTTGACAGATCCTGATGGAAACGTTATTTTATTGGATCAGCATAGGTAAGCAAGTTTAGGTGCATTTGGATTATCTTGTTAAAATGAGACATCTAAAGTGAATTATACTCAAAATGCAATTTAAAAATTTAAAAATTTAAAAACCTATATTCACAAAGAGATACAGCAACAAAGCAACGGATAATTAGTTCGATGTTTCCTCGGAAGATGGTATTTGAGAAAAATTCAGTTCGAACCCTCGAAATGAATCGGGTGGTTTCTCTGATACTTAGCGCTAGCAATACTTCTGGAGGGAGCAAAAAAGAAAAGTACACCGATTTTGGCGTGCTTTCCTGTGGAGTGGAGCCGGAGGCAGTATTTTTTACATGTAAGCATTCTGATTTTCAGTTCGTTACAAGCGTCAGTTAAAGCATGTGTTCAATACTGAGTCCTCCCGAAAACGGACCTAAAATTGAAGAAAAAGTGTTGATAACTTTCTTACACGAAGATAGAAAAAAAGTTGGAATGAGAACCATAAATTGTCAAAAAAATTATTTTTTTAAATAATTAACTACCCTTTTATTATTTAATAAAATAATAATTTGATGAAATTTAGGCAAAAATAGGTCTTTGAAATAGACCTGAAATGCGCATCTAAATTATTTAATAAAATAATCTTTTGAGGTCCTAAAAGAAGATTTGAAGTAATTTTTAAAACATGAAAAATGTTACTAAAAAAATCTGTTGGAATTTTGAAAAACAGACAACTCAAATTACATGAAATTGGATTCGGGTTTACATTTTAATAGTAACCAACTCGTCGCTCTATCAAAAAATTGAATTAATTAAAATGTTCTAAATATTTCCCTACTAATGTTATGTCTTTTTCATCGAACATTTGCCAAAATTTAGATTCTAATTCCCATTTATTTTGAGGTTTATAATTTTTAATAGTAGAAAATATATTAGGCGAAATTTCTAAAATAAATCTGATATTATCTGCGCTTTCAGGTTCTTCAGGAATTGAACTACCATGATTATATTTTAAAGAATCACTATACAAAAAGTTATCTCTAAAATTTAGTCTTAAATAAATATTTGCATTATCCCAAGTGCCTTTGTGATTTTCAACATAGGTTTGGAATTTTTTTAAATGTGTCGGCTTAAAGTCCCAGTATACTTGACCACTAATATTAAATTTTAAGTAAAAAAATTCATCATCTTCAAAAATTGTTTCTATATAATTTACCGAAACTTCAGATTCTTCCGTAACATTTAGTCTTTGTAAAATCCCTCCTAATGCACTTCCACTATAAGTTAACTCAAATTCTAAAAGAAAGAATGGCTCAGAATTTAAATCTATAACATAATTAGAATATTCAGAATATTTTTTTTGAATGCTTTCATCTAAGATTTGAAATCTTTTATAATTCTTAAGAAAATGATCTAATACGTAATTCGGAATTACCCTCGTTTCACTTTCATTCCCAACTGTTCTTTTAGAGAATAAAAAAATAAAATCATCATTCATTTTTATACTTGCTTTTGGCATAATTTCTATTTCTTTTTAAAATTAAATCTACGTATAATTAAATTTTTATTTTTTTTAAATTTATCGGAGGAAATAGAAATTCACATAAAAGACAAATATAATTTAGTGGTTTAAAAAATAATTCATTAAAGAAATCTCTGATTTTTGCCCTACGCGTATATCCTTTAATCGTTAAGTGCCTTTGCAATTCATTCAAATTTACTTTCATTTCAATTGTTGAATATAATTCTCCGTTTTTACGACCCAAAATTGCCACAATAATTCCTATTGGAATATTAAATAATAAATAGACGTTATACTGAATAAAAAACGGAGATGAAATCATTACCAGAATAAGTATAATTAATGATTTCTCAAGGAAAAATACTTTTCTCTTTGTTACACTAAAATTATCAACAATATTTTTATGAAGACCTGCACTTTCGCCGGCATCGAGCCACGCATGCAGTTCATCTGATGTGCAATCTTCTGGTGGATCTTCATTTAAAATCTCTTCAAATAATCTTCCTTTTAACATCTCTGATTTGATAGCATCTGTATATGATTCTTCCATGTCTATGAATTTTTAAATGAAAATTGAAAATTCGTTTTGTAAAAAACAATTACTGCAACTTTTTTAATATATAAAAAATAAAATACATTTCAAAGAAAACTGTTTTATTCATTTCATCATTTAAAATAATAATCAATTCATTTAAAAAAGTAACACTTCAATCTTTATGACATTTCTACTTTAATTTTATATATTTAGCCCAATGCTAAAAACTAACCATAAATTCATACTTCACGGATCAACTATTAAAGTATCATGGAATTATGGTAATAGAGAAAATGGCACCATTTTTATTTGGCATAAAAAAAGTTTTTGGTTTTGGAGAAATTACACATCGATTTCTGCAAGCGGCGAAATGTCTTTTCGAGTAAATCAAAATCCATTTATCGTTGAAATAAGAAAATTGACAATTTTAGGTTTCAAGACAATTTCAAAATTAGAATTACCAGTCAATTCTCTACAAACAAAAGGTTTGGAAACTGAAATCATCGCTCGATTTGGAATTTCCCTCGAACGATTTCATGTTGGGACAACAAAAAAATCATCTATTATAATTAGAAACGAAAAGCTTAACTCAGAAATTAGCGCACTACAGATCAATGTGATTGGAATTGACCCCAGTGAAATCAAGGAACTGGAATATAAAAACGAACTACTTAACTATACTAACTGAAAACTTAATTTATTATGGAAGATATTAAACAATATATAAAAGGCTACAATGAAAAGCCTGTTTCAAAATTCACTAAAAAAATGTGGTGGTGTGCAGGAGCAGATGAGCAAATATTAATGCAATCACCAATGGCTGATCGTGTAAAATACGCAGGTATAGGGGGAATTGTTTTTTGTACAGGCCTACTTGCATGTGTTTCTGGTTCATATGCTTTTTATACCATTTTTGCACCAAAAGGTGATGCTGTTAGTGAAGACCCAATCAATATTGGTTGGTCACTTCTTTCCTTAGCTTTCGGATTAGTTTGGGGTGCAATTATTTTAAATATGGATAGATTTATTGTTTCTAGCACAGGTAAAGGTGATGGAACAGATAGAATTACTGGAAACGAATTATTACAAGCACTTCCAAGAATATTAATTGCAATTGTACTTGGCTTTGCCATCTCTGCCCCACTTGAAATTCGTATTCTAAAAACTGAGATTGACGCAGAACTGCAAAAGAAACAAGATAACTTTCTAATTGATTTGAACCAGAAGACAGACTCTATTACAAATCTTCAAATGAAAAGCAAAAAAATAGATCTTTCAAAAGCAGAAACTGAGATTACAGAAATAGAAAGCACTTTTGAAAAGCAACGCATTGAAATCTTGGATGGTAGAAAAAGACTTGAGGATGAAATAGCTGGCAGAATTGGATCAGGAAAAGCTGGTGAAGGTCCTGCTGCAAAGGCACAAAGAGAAAATCTTAATAAACAAGAAGCAGAACTTTTAGAAAAACGAAAAACAAAAGAACCTGAAATATTAGCACTTACAGACAGACAAAAAAGACTTACCAAAGAAGTCGATGAACTCGATAAAGGAAGAGATAAAAAATATAAGAAAAACGTCATTGTAGCCCATCAATTGGATGGATTACTTGCACGAATTCAAATTTCACATGAACTGAGTTTTTGGGTTCCAACTATGATCTTCCTTGTGTTATTTTCAATCGAAGCAGGTCCAATCTTTTTTAAGATGATGATGACCAAAGGTGCTTATGAATACATGGTTGAAAATAATAAAAAGAAAATCGAAGCATATAATGGTATTGTTTTCTCAGACAAACTTGTAGACACGATTAACGGAGCAAAAGATGCCGAAAAAGTTGACTTTTTAGAAGTAACCCATGAGACGGAATCCAAACAAAAACAATTGGATAAACAAGGAGAACTAACAACCCAGGTTATAGAAAAATGGCATACTAAAAAAGGAAAAGAAATTGATGAAAATCCTGAAGGATTCTACACTGAAGAATAATGGAAAACATTACAGCCAAACTTTTCGGTATGGATATGCTTTTTTTTCAGCGATGTAAAGAATCTGAGAAAAAACATTTCAGAGCTGTTGCAATACTATTCATTGCACTAATAGTTGCATGTGTTTTGGCATTTAATTACTTTTTCTATTTACTTCTTCAAAGTCATGTTTTAGCCTTTTTATTAAGTTTGATACTAGGTTTTGTATACTACTCAATATTACGCTTTTCGATAATAACTATAGGAATTCCTTTATCGGAAGTTATCACGATAAAAAGAGTAATCTTAAATTCCGGAAATATTTTTAGGGCACTTATCTTTTCAATGTTCGTTTTTACCATTACTGTTCCATTGGTAGCATTTGTTTACAGAAAAGAACTTAATCCTAAAATAGATGAAATAAAATCTGAATTAGTTAAAGAATACCGAATCTTTAAAACTAATTCAGCAGATCATCAATTAAACTCAATTGATGAAAGAATAGAAGAAAAAAGAATTGAAATTGCACAATTAAAAAATGATAAGTCTGATGAGAGGATTATACAATTCAAAATCCAAAAAATCAGTAATTCCATCGTAATTCTTGAAAATATTAGAATTGTTAAAGCGAATGAGTTAACAAAAACAACGCTTAATTCTATAAAAAGTTATGAGGCACAGCTAAAAGAAATTGACATGCCATTTAAGCGTTTTCAGATGCTTTTTAACATTCCAGGCTCCCCTATTATTATTTTTCTACTGTTTTTTACTTTTTTTAGTATTATTCCTTATTACCTCTTTTTATTGTGCGGAAAGAATTTTGAATACGGAAAAATATATCAAAACGAAATTGAAATACTGGTGAAGAAAAACGATCAGATTTCTTTTGACGATTGTTCAACTTTTTTAAAAAAGAACTTTAAATATCAGTTTGAAAAATCAAATCTTTATGAAGATCCTCCATTCAATAGAATACCAGTATTCAAAGGATACACAAAAATAATAGATCGGAATTTGTTTCTTCATTTTGATAAAAAAGTATAATGGAAGAGACAACTTTGGATCAATCTTGGTTATATGGTAAATTGGAATGTAGTTTTTCTGCTGAATTTTTAAACCATAATGAACATACACATATCACATTGAATGATATTGTTCTGCAAGGGAGAAAAGTTTTAAATGATGCTGAATTTATTCCAGGAAATCCACCTGAAAAAAAAAGTAAATCATTTCTTTCAGATAACTATATTCATGGTTTAGAAGTTTTTCCAAAAGAAGTTGGAATCTATCCATTGGATATGGCTAGAAAATTCAATGCGAGCGATATAATTATTCATAACCCGCAAACATCAGAAATCAGATTAGTTAATGGGGTGCGTCATGGACAATTAAAAGCTGAATTATATTGCAAATTAAAAAAGCTCAAGGATATTCCCTTAAAAGAAGAAATAAAAGTAATTCCAACAATAAATACTGATAATTCTATTCTTGAAACTGACCTTTCGAGTAGAAAAGGTTGCGCTCCTTTAGCAAGTACTTCTCAGTTAATGAACAGAAACGGATGTATGCCATTTGGATCCATGCTTAATGGACCTGTTGGAGGAGCTGGTTGCTTTAATTTTCTAAGATTAGGTTGTGGTGGACTAATTGGCATTATCTTGCTTTTGGGCTTTTTATCTTTCTTGTTTAGAGGATGTGCTGGATTCTTTTCAGATGACAATCGTAAAAATGATGACCAAGAACAAGTAATTGAAGATGACGACACAGACCAAAGAAAAATAGACTTTGTTCCTGAAGAACCTGATTCTATATCAATTACGGATGATGATAAAACAATAGAATACCGCACCGTAGTTTTATCAAATGTTCAATTCTATACAAATAGCTCAAAACTAATGCCTTCTTCTCAAAAAGATTTGGATAAATTGAGCCTTTATCTATTGGAAAACATTCATCTTAAAGCCCGAATAATTGGCTACACAGATTCTAGAGGAGATGATAATGTAAACAAAAAAATATCATTGACTAGAGCAGAATGCGTTCGCACGTATATTATTTTTCAAGGTGTCGATAATAGACGACTAGAAGCGATTGGTGAAGGAGAAAAGAATCCTAGAGCACCGAATGATGATACAGAAGGACGAGCAATGAATAGAAGAGTAGAAATTGAACTCTATGGCAAACCAACAGCTAAATAAGGTATAGTTTGAAAGAGGAAATTCTATATATACAAGGTTCTGCTAAAGGTTATTTCCTAAAAGGGAAATCTATAACTACGGGAAATTTATCGATTTCTGATATTCAATTTGAGACAATTGATGTTAGAGATACCTTTGTTATTGACGAAATAGATTTAAATGAACATTGTGTAGGTTTATATTATAAATCTACAAGAAGTAAAGAAATAAGAGTATTTATTTCAAAGACAGAATTTATCCAAGAAAAAGTTTCTGAATTTGTTATTAGGGACATCATAAAAGGAGAAAAGAATTCCTACAATGGAACTGAATTGCAAGAATTTAGTGGAACGATCTTATTTATTCTTAAAAAGGTTATTTTACCTACCCCTGCAGTTGTTGTAGACAAACCACTTAAGCCGGCCGGGTTATCTGGTTTTTTTAATTTCAATTTATTTAAAACGAATAACACATTAATCACTCCTGCAATTTCAGTTTTATCTCCATCAAGAAAATTTTGGCAACCAATTATTGGAGGGCTTATTATTGGATTATTTTCAATTTATTTGCTTTCTCAAATACATGGTCTAGGAATTTTAAGTTTGGTAATACCTGCTATTTTCTTTTCTATTATATTATCACAAGCCCTAAGTGATCGTTTTCCTTGGTTTCAAAGAAACTGGAGTATCAATAATTACTTATTTAACTTCATTGGATATCTTTTCTTAATCTATGTTTTGGATGGACTTTTTAAACATGGATTTACCGCAAACACAACTTATTTTCTTGTTCTTGCTATTGGTTTAATTCTATTTTCTAGAATTAGTAAATTCATTAGACTCATTGGAATTTGCCTTTTGCTTTTATCCTTTTATTTATTGTTTAATATGATCAATTTGGATAGTCATATTAAAAAAACCAAAGACGATACACCTGAATATGTTGATCAAGACGATACAGATTGGGAATATACACCAGAAATAGATAGTAGCACCATACGAACGGAAACAGATGATACTGTCGCTATTTCATTCTTAAAACATCAACTCAATTGGAATGATAATAGCAATAACTTTCATTCTGGGATTTTTAAAGTGAGAAGTGATTTTTATAATATTTCTCGCTTAAAACGGGATAAACTTGAAGTTAATGCGAATGATTCTAGAACATATTACGCTATTATCTATCGAAATCTAATTAATCAAAATAATGATTACCTCACCGAAATAATAAAAGAATACAAGAAAATTGGCAGGACAAAAAATATGAATAAATCAGATTTTGCCGATATGGTGGTTTCTTCCATACAAAGTATTCCTTATTACTTGGTGCATGATTTGAGTCATCGCGAAGCAGATCGAGTTTACGGAGGATTCATCTCTGAATACCACCGAACTGGAGGACCTTGTTTGGATAAAATTAAATTTGGCGTACAATCACCGACTGAATTTATGGGTAATTTTAAAGGTGATTGCGATACAAGAAGTGTTTTATTGTATCACGTGCTTTCAAAACTTGGATTCAATGTCGTGGTATTGGCATCTGATGAGTATTCCCACGCAATAATTGGTGTATCAGGAAATTATCGTGGAGATTATCTAAAATATCAAGGTTTAAAATATTATGTTTGGGAAACAACTGCTAAGGGCTTTACACCTGGTAGTATTTCTGATGAATGCAGCAATATGCGCTACTGGTATATTGCAATGGGTCCGAATACTAATTTATAAAATAAAAACTATGAGTACAATTTTCAGTTCTGCAGCCTTTGAGTTATTATTATCCGTTTTGATAGGAATAATGACCGTTTTTTTAACGAAAATGGTAGTAATGAATTTCTACGTTAAAAAAACTGGGGAAATCGATCCATACAAGAACCTGTCATTTCTCATCTTTTTAAGCGGAACAATCTTTTCAGTTTCATACATTACCTTTGGAATAATGGAACCGCTTACAGCAACTTTTAAACTCATTCAAACAAGTAATTATTCGCTCGGCACATTAATTTTGAAATATGCCCAATACATTGGAATGTTTTTATTTCTTGGTTATGTTTTTAGTGCTGCAATTGTATTTATTGCCTACAAAATGTTTGCTTTTCTTACAACACAACTTGATGAATACACTCAAATCAAGGAGAATAACGTTGGTGTTGCCATCTTGATCAGTGTTTTAACTATCGTGACTGCAATGTTTACAAAAAATCCATTTATTATTTTCATAGAATCGTTTATTCCCTATCCAGATGTTCCTAATATAATGTAAACTACGCAGTATGAAAGGATTTTGGGAACTTCTCAATAAAATAATTATAATCGCACTAACAGTAGCTTTTATCCGATGGTATTTTAAAGGCCATTTTGGAAAGTACTTTATTTTTTTTTGGTTATTTACTATTGTATTCATTATAATAATGGTCAATCATAAAAAGCCAAGTGATCTTCCTCACGATAACCGCACTGGTGCTGAGGTATGGGAACAACAATATGGAAAAGTTAATTAATAGAGTTTATAAAAAAAAGATAGGTATAAATTCAATTCATTTTTATATATTCCGGTTTATGAGATACTAAGTAATTCAAAAAACAATTGCAGATAGGATTGCTTAATCAAAAAAAGTATTCACAATGAAGACATCGTGAAATGATGTCCAGAGCTATTAATGAATTATTCCAAGTTTAAAAGAAGTAGCAATACGATAAAGGCTAATCAACTATTGTGACTAAAAAAGTGGAGACAAGAAAACCACTCAAAAAAACGAGGCGTATTCCGAAAAGCCTTATGAGTAGGAAAAATAAAATTCAAACACAATGATAACAATTGATTTTAATAGTTTTTCCCCCGAAGACGATGATTTGAAAGAGTCTTGCATCGAATTTACACAAAATATTCTCGACAACTCAGAAAAAGTAACAATTAAAAAAGAGGACGAAAATGATCCTGAAAGTTCATATTCGCTCTTCCTAAACTATTCCAATCACACATTAAATGATTTTAGTTTTTATGATGAGTTAATGGATTTTTCGAGAGAAAATGATTTATATGTAGTAGTATACGATCACAATACTAAAAAAAGAAAAGGTTATTGGTATGATGAGGAAGAAGAATGGATTGAACAAGAAAGGGATTTTAGTAATCTATATCCAAAATAATAGTAATGAACACCTTAATTCAGTTATCAACGAAAGAGCGCAGAAGTGATCCACTTCAGTGTTCTTCGATTAGACACTTAAGTATATTTGCTTTACATAAGATTATTTTCAACAGTGAATCAAAAACGTTTGTTCACTATTTAATTGTAATAGGATACAGTGGTGGTGGCTGCCAAGAAGAATGTTTTTTCAAAGTCGATAGTTCAAATTTAGAAAAAAGCACTGTTTGGATTTCAAGGAGTGCCAGTGATTTTTTTTATCAATTATCATATAAAAACCAAAATATTGTTGAAATTGAAACTGAAATGAACCAATTTGATAAACAGATTCAAAATGAGTTTATAGAATCAATTAATAAAAATCTTTATTACAATGAAACCTCAGGTTATTATTTCTATAGTAATGAAAAACCAATGATTGGTAATGATTTTATGGTATCAAATAAATTTCCAATTAGATTATTAAAATTTTTAAATAATGTGTATTGGCCATTTTCTGCTCATTGGTAAGGTTATGTATTAGTGAACTTTGATAAATCACTTTTAGGGACAATATGGATGGCAGCAAGAGACAGTGTTATGTTCAAGGATAAAAGAGATCGACTTAACAACAATTGTAACTATAAAAGTGGAGACAAGAAAACCATTAAAAACAACGAGTATTCTGAAAATCGTCAAGAGTAGGAGCAATTTTAAAAAGAATATTATGCCATCTTGTAACGAAAGAAAAAATGTCTCAGGAAAAACATGCAATGCTGCCAAAATTAGACACAAAAAATGTGGACACATTGGTTGTGATTCTAAGGGCGATTGTCCAAGTTCATTAATGACAAAAGTTGGGCGATGCCGAGGTTGCGAAGGTGCTATTTATATTGGAGATACTGAAAGAGTTTAGTTATTCAATATTGACAACTCAAATATAAACTGCGAATCAAATGAAAAAGGATTTTTAATGTCCCAACTCTAACCAACCTAACTGCACTGCACATAAGATGGCTTTCTAAAAGGAAATGTATGTACAATAAACGCTACGAGAAGAAATTAAAACTACAAATAATATACTTATTCGGAGATTTAATTCTCTAAAAATATAGTATATTTGGTGATTATGATTAAAAGAGACTTATATAAAACACTAATTTCTAAGCTTAATAAAGGAAAAGCTATTGTTCTACTTGGGCCAAGACAAGTAGGAAAAACTACTTTGTTAAAAGAATGTCTTGATGGAAAAGATTTTCTATTTCTAAATGGAGACGACCCAGAAATTAGAGATTTATTAGAAAATGCCGGTGTTTCAAAATTGAAATCCATCATTGGAAATCACCATTATATTTTCATCGATGAGGCACAACGGATCAAAGATATTGGACTCATTGGCAAAATGATCACGGATCAAATCAAAAATGTGCAATTAGTATTGAGTGGATCTTCTGCATTGGAAATTAGTAATTCAACACAGGAACCATTAACTGGAAGAAAGTTTGAATACCAGTTATTTCCAATTAGTTGGGAAGAATTTGAAGACCATGTTGGATATGTAGAAGCAAACGCGCAACTGGAAGAAAGATTGATTTACGGGATGTATCCAGATATACTTAATAACCGATCTGAAGCACGTGAGGTATTAAAGCAACTTACATCCAGTTATTTATACAAAGATGTATTGTCATTAACCGGCATTAAAAAGCCGGATTTATTGGATAAATTATTGAAAGCATTAGCCTTACAGCTGGGAAGTGAGGTTTCCTACAATGAATTGTCCAATATGTTGCAGATTGACAAAGCTACTGTTTCAAAATACATTGACCTACTAGAAAAGGCATTCATTGTTTTCAGATTAAATAGTTTCAGCAGGAACCAACGCAATGAAATCAAAAATAACCGGAAGATTTACTTTTACGATAACGGAATTCGTAATATGATCATCAATAATCTTAATCCACTGGATTTGCGAACAGATAAAGGTGCTTTGTGGGAGAATTTTTTAATATCAGAGCGTTTGAAGATGCAACAATACAATCTTATCTATACAAACAACTATTTCTGGCGCACGGTACAAAAGCAAGAAATCGATTTTGTGGAAGAATCAAATGGTCAATTAACTGCCTATGAATTTAAATGGAAACAAAAAGGGTCCGTTAAAATTCCTTCCACTTTCTTGCGTGAATATGATGCAACGGGCACTGTAATTGACAAAGATAATTTCCGTGAATTTGTAAGAAATACTCAATTATAAACATGTCCCACCTCGAACCAACTTACCTCTGTTACATCTGCGATGGCCTTGTAAAAGGAAGCGTCCATCCGGAAAATGCCGCTGTATTCGCTGTGAGACTGATAAATTGTTTGATTTTTTGAAACGCACCTTATTTTGGTAACTAATCTATGAACTTGGATAAATGGAGATAAGAATTAATGATAGAAAACTAGTATTTAAAATTATACCACTTACTTTTGAAAGGAAGAATTATGAAAACGTTTTCTTTGACAAAAATAATAAAACACTTAAAGAGACCTTTGAACATGAGAAATATTTACGCTTAAAAATTTTGTTATCGGACAAATACAGAAATCATTTACACTCAAAACTTGGTGACTTTTTAAAACATTTAAAACTAACAAACGATATTAATTATTTGTGTTTTTTAAATAAATATGGAGATAATAAATTTTGCGAGTTTAAAATTAAAGACAATTTGAACGACAAGGGGCTTTATTTCTACTCTATTAATAATGAAATAAAATATATCGGACGTTGCACAGATAATTTTAAAAAACGCATAAATCAAGGTTACGGTAAAATTCATCCTAAAAACTGTTTTATTGATGGACAAGCAACAAACTGTCATTTAAACTCTTTAATAAACTCGTCCGTCAATGTTGAGTTTGGTATTTATATTATGTCTGAAAAAACAAAGGATGAAATTAAAGAAATGGAAAAATTGATATTGACATGTAATAGATTCGAATGGAATATTCAAAGATCATAGAACAGAAAATAATACCGAACAACAAGCAGTTTACATTTTTTGATGATATGGGTTATGTAAAATATATGGTTGCCTTCCTCTGCAGTCAAACATTTAATATTTAAATATATGGAAAAAAGATACGAAGGATTTTTAGCATCAAATGGACTTTATGTGTTAGACACATTTAGTGGTGAGGTAAAGTTTATTTCACATGAAGGAATAGTAGAGGCAAAACCTGAATTAAATAATCCAATTATTTCCTCTTTAACCCAAACAACTGTTAATTCCGAAAAAAAAGATTTTACTCCTTTTGAACAAGAAGTTGTTTCTGCTTACCCTTATCTTATTGCGCGACCCTTCAGTGATCTTTTAAAAGAAACAGATCCGAGAATGAAATGTAAGTTAATGGTAGATACTTTTACAGCTATATTGAAATACCTGTCTCTCCAATTAGCTAGCGAATATATTCGTGTTCCGGAACTTAAGGATTTGCAAATACATCAAACACTTACAAAGGATCTTTCTAGGCCACTTATTTCGGCTTGGAATCTTTTAATTGCCAGGTCTTTACCTGTATTTAGAGATAAAGGAATTCAATTGTTTTCACCAGAAATGAGGAGCGCATATGAAAAATTAGAAAGTAAATGCAAAGACCCTTTTTTGTTGAGTCAATCCTACAGTGATGAGCACGGAAACATAAAAACAAAAACTAAAAAACTCGGTAAAATCCAAGCACTTATAAATTATAGAAATGGGCTTGCACATGGATTTAATCAAAGTAAAGAGAGAGCACAAAAAGAGTTCGATGAATATTATCCGCTGTTATGTGATATTTTACAGGAGGTGCGTTTTGTATCTAGATACACACTTTGGCATGTTGAATCTAGCAAAAATGGAGTCAATGGTATTCGACTAATGGGCTCAAATCCATCACAAAGCAAAGTTGATTTCACTCGAGATGGTATAAATCCCTCAATTTCTCCACTATTTATAATTAATGATTCTACTGGCGAAATACTCCCTCTATATGCGTTTTTTGATGTGGAACAGACGAATGAAATAGGATTGCCAGAGATGGGTAAAGATGTTTTTGTATTTGAAGGAAGTACTAAAAACACTCTTATTTACCTTTCTTCATCAGGCGAACATCTTGAAAAAACTACTCGTTTTGAACATTGGAAAGATTTACTTGCCCAAAAGCAAATGGATGTAGAAATAATTGATGAAAAAAATCTATCCAGAGAAATTCTACATTCTTTAGGTAAGCATATTAGTTACAACGCCATTCAAGCATTAATTACGTCGGGTAAATATCTTCGTGAAGCAACAGTCGAAAGACAGGATTTAAATGAATATTTAGATTCGTTTTGTTCGAGCGCCTTTAATGGATTTGTATTAGGAGGTGAAAGTGGAATCGGAAAGAGTACTTTGCTTGCACAAAAAACAGAATTATGGCAGGATGATGGCCATATGGTTTTGTTTTATAGAGGTAGCGCATTGAATCAAACAGATATAGCCAGTAAATTTCTTCGAGATTGTGCATTAAAACTCAATTACCTCGAAGACTTTTTAAGTTTGGCAGATAACATATTTTCTAAAGCAAATCTAAATTGTTATTTGATAATTGATGCTCTGAATGAATACTCTGGTAACATAAACGATTTGATAAAGTCGATTGAAAACATGGTCGCTCAATCTTCTAATTACAGATGGTTTAAAGTTATTGTAAGTATTCGAGATAGTGCTTATAGCAGAACTATTTCGAAATTCGGTGAAATTGCAACTAATAATTATTATAAAGTTGAGGAAGAAAAAAATGGAGAAAAGATCTCTTCAAATGTGGTTCGTCTTAAACCTTTAGCTAAAAAATTCACCGAACAACTTTATAATGCTTATCGCGATTTTAAATGGAAAGATTCTGTAATTTCAGAGGACGAAGGATTTTATAAATATAGACCGCTAACTACTTTTTCTGAATTAGAGCCAAATGGAACTACTCTGGAATTATTGCGAAGTCCGCTAATGACTAGATTAATTTTACAATCTTTTCACCGATCAAAGTTACCATCGCAATTAAAAAATGATGAAGCTATGCGACTATATTTGGACAATATTGTCGTTGAAAAGACTAATGAATCTGCAGGTTTTCCTGAGCGATTAAAACTATTAAATCTATTAGTTCGTGAATTTGACAAACAAAATACTGAACGTATTGAACGAGATACTTTAATAAAAATGGATGCGTTTAAAACTTATTTGATTAACGCGCAGAAAGATAGTCCATACATTCAATTATTAGAACTGGGCGTTCTGATGGAAGAGTGGGAAAAAGATGATTGTTTTGTGCGTTTCGCTTTTGATCGTTTTCTAGAATTCATGCTTGCTGAATTGCATTTTTCAAAAGTAAATGATGCAATGGATGTTCTAAATTTATTTAAACGAATTTCAGAATTTAAAATATTACAAGGAGCCGTTGAAATGATTGTCTTGAGATTTTGTAATAATGACCAATCTGATGTGTTGATTGATTTGTCAGACCTAGTCGATCAGGAAACGCAAGAAATTAAAAGGCTTGCTACTGAAATTATCGCTAATATCTTATTCTCTCTCGCAATAGAGAATAAGATTCATTTTGAATCAGTTATTCAACGATTTCCAGAAAATCCCGGAAATACAGATTTAGATATATTGATTTCTTTAGTTGATAAATTTTATACAACAGGGAACTTCGAATCTTTTATTAGCACTATGCAAATTGCACAACAAGAGGCAAATCTTTTAAAAAATAACAAAGTATTATCGGATTTAATGTTGTTTGATTCTCAATTAGATATGATGCAAGGAAGGTATTCCAATGCAAAAGAAAAACTAATCGAAGTAATAAAAAACAAAACTGAACATAAAGATTACTTTGGTTTAACAAAATCTTACATAGAACTTGCGAAACTCGAAAAATATTTGAATAATAAAGTTTCAAGCCATGAGAATAATATAATGGCTCTAGAATTAGCAAAAGCAAATGAGTTTTTACTTTTACAGGCTGAAGTATTGAATAACATTGCCATAAGTAAGAAGGGAAAGAAAATGATCGAAGATGCAATTTCCTTGTATGATGAATCTTTTGTAATATCAACTAAAATCGGGGACAGAACTGGTATAGCTAAAATACTGCATAATAAAGCTAATATTCTTAAAGCAAATAACCGCCTAAATGAAGCCAAATTAATGTATTTTGAATCACTAGAAATTCTTAGATCGCTAGGTGATAAAAGAAGAATTGCTTTCCCACTAACTGCACTTGGAGACATCAAAGTTATTGAAGGAAAAATTGAAGAAGCAAAAGAACTATTTTTAGAATCTTTGAGTATAAGAAGGAAATTGGATGATAAAAAAGGAATATGTACAAGTCTCACAGATATTGCACGATTAAATTTTAATCAAGGAAAAACTGAAGAGGCTGAGCAACTGTACAAAGAATGTTTGGATATACGCATAGAATTAGGTGAAAAAAAAGGAATTAGTAATGCTTTAAATAGGCTTGGAATTTTAAATTTTGAAGTTGGTGAATTAGCTCAATCAAAAGCATTTTATTTGGAAGCATTGATGCTAGAAAGTGAATTGAATGAACCTCCTGGTATCATTGGTACTATTCACCGAGCTTTTTCATTATTTGATGATTCAGAAAGAAAGCACTTTTTTACAATAGCTAAAGCACTTTTAAATGAATCATCAGAACCTAATCAACTGAGTCAATTCGCTAATCTTGATTTAATGCAATATTGTTTATCAAACAAAAAAGTTGAAAAAAGAATTATTCAAGAAAAAATAAAATATGTTAAAATACAAAAAGTAAAATCGACACTTAATGAATTAGCTGACTTACCTATCGAAGCATATTATTTATCAGTTCAAAAATTAAATGAAATAGGTGAACATAAAATGGCTAAAGTGCTTGCTAAAGAAACATTAAAAATGATTGGAGTATTGAAGTCTATAAGGAAAGATACTTTTAATGAAATAGCAATATCAGTAGCTCCGATAGTTGTTTAACTTTGCTAGCACTTAACGAGCGTAATTTAAGTTTCTATCGGGCAAACGTAAATCGTTATCAAACTTAATAAGCCAATAAGCCATAGACTGCATGCTAAGGTATACCACTTTATACTTCAAAAACAATGTACACAGTATGTCGCCTATTCAAATTTGCGAATTTCAGATTGGTTCTTCAAATACAATGAAAAGGAAGAGCAAGAAGATGAATGGAGAAGTTCGTCAAATATTCGATGGATATTCACCTACCGTTGCGAAGATGATGGTAACGAATCGTTTTATCATTTTCCAAAAATGGCAGAATTAGCAAAAATCGAAATTTTGCAACCTTTGCAAGGTTTAGAAACTGAATCGGTAAATGAAGCGTTTAGAGAGTATAATGTATCGGATGAATTCAAAAAAGCGGTAATATTAAATGCTGAAATTAATTAAAGAAAAAAAATTACTACCAATACTTAAGTTATTGAATTTCATAAATTTAAATCAAATATTTATTCAAGCAACTAAATATTTATCCTTGAAGATGATACTGCCAGAATTGTACCCTTCAAACCAGAAGTTGGTCTTATTTTCGAATAAATGCTAACTGATCCATGTTTGATCAGAATGAATAACCTTCCAACCACCGTTTACTTTTTGCCAATATTCTTTATTTCCACTGCCAATCAACGGAAATGGTTTGAAACCAGTATAAACTGTTCTAATCTCTAAATTTTCATTCATTGGAATATACAAATAGTTCCCAAATGGAATTCTCAAGAGCTCCACTCCTTCCTCACTTTTCATTTTACAAAGTGCGTTTTGATTCATTTGGATTTTCCAGCTTTCATGCATTTTTCCTATGTCAAATTTTGGAAAATGATTTTTTAAATCAGTGAAATAGGATTTCAAAACTTTTAAGTGTTCTTCAAATTCGATAACAGACTCCAAGTCCCCTATTCTATTTTTATATAATGTAATGTCTGCCTCATTCAATTCTTTTTTTGATAAGAGATTTTTAGTCAAATTATCTGTTTTTGAAATTGTGTTTAATAAAGATTCAATCAGTTGGATTTTTTCTAATTCAAAAAATGATTTTTTCAACTTCTCAATCTTCAATGGATAAAATTCTTTTTCGGGAAATTCATTTTTAATGGATTCCGATTGCTCGTAAAAAACTAGATTTAATCCATTTGAATGACTCAATAAAGCTTTATTTTGATTAAAAACAGCAGTAATAAAATCGATTTCTTTTACTATAAATGGATGATTTTGTAAATCGAGATTTCTTAAAATGTTTTGCATTACTTTGGATTAATAGGGTACAATTTAATAATATATTAATTTTCAATAACTTCACAAAATTGTCAAATGATTTTTTTACATTGCGTCGCTGTTTGATAGTCTAAAGAATTAAAAAAATCTGACAATCAATTAGCACGATTCAAAAGTAAATACGCTACATTTTTTTTTGAGCTACAAAATTTTAACAATTCATGAATAACATTTTAGATTTTAAAGTAAGTAATTCTATTATTCGTATAATCGGTGTTTTTGAAACAACTGGTAGGCTTCAAATTACCGTGAAAAATTTCAAGGACAGTAATTACAAAGAAGAAGAAATCGATACAAACAATTCATTCATTAAAAATTACTGGTATCCAGAATTTAGAGATATCTATTTTTTTAAATCGGAAGAAACAAGTTCTACAATTCTTAAAAAAACGCTAAACAAAGAAATTTCTCTTGTAGTTAGAACTAATTATGAAACAAAAGAAAAAGAATGGTTAAATGCTATTGTAGGAGATGTTGAGCTTTTCTTATTTCCAAATAATCTTCATTTCTTTTCAATTGAATTAACAATAGACTCCAAGCTATTATCTAGCTATTCGGACTTAATGTTTTTCTCAAGAAACTTTAATACCGAAATAATTGAAGATGGTAAAGATTTTAAATGGGTAAATTGGATAGAAAACCAGGTGTTAGCAGGAATTAAAATAAGTACTGATTTAACCACAAAAAAAGTAAAAGTAGACGAATATTCTGGCTCAAAATTTAAGCTATTTACTGTAATTGATTTAGAAGAAGAAATTGATCATAAAAAGAGATTAGAACTTTTATATGATGTTGGTTGTGTTTCAAAAATAGGCACTGCAGGCGGAAATGAAACGTATTCTCCTAGCAACGACTATTTTGATGAATTAATGAAAAATAAAATATCCGTTTTTAACAACTACGATATTCTTCCATTATTCGATACATTCACAGTTCTTGGAAAAGGAATACTTGATGGTGACAAACAATCTTTTCACTCAACTACTTGGTCTCAACTTTACTTTAGGATTTTCATTCATAATTTGGTTATAAAGTTTAATTTATTCCGTTTCAACTCTGAAATGATTGATGACTCCGTCAAAGTTCGTGATCAATTTGAAGCTTTCTTAAACGCATACAATGTCAGCCATATTTCTTATAATTTTTTACCAAATCTAATTTATCAAGAACACCGAAAAACGCTCGACATTGAACCTGAATTGAAAAAATTTCAAGACAGGATTAATAGAATTAGTCAAGCAATTCAAGAACAAAAACAAAGCCGTTCCAATTTATTACTAGGTGTTGTAGGTTTGTTTACATCGATTAGTAGCGTTGGGCCTATATTGTCTGGAGTAAACAACTTCCAGCAAAAGTCTGGTTTAAATCAGATTGTTTTCTTTTTATTATTAACTCTAGTAATTCTAATTTCAGCAATTCCCCTATTCATCTTTATGTTTCCTGATAAAGCAAAAAAGATAAATAGGAAATGGAAACAAACGAAAAATTCCTAAAGATTACGCAAGAATTTATTTCCTTCAATTTTAGAAAATAAACAAATTCACATAAAAACAGTTTCAAATTCGAAATAGACGATTTTTCTACTCATTTGCAGATACATTTTCATTCCTTCACATAATTTTAATTCCTTACCTATAAATATAAATTCTACCAGCCTTTTCTGAATGTAAAATAGTATAAATATCAATTTTATACTCAGAAAATCCTGGGCCTAAACTTTTCTTAAAAAAGATATCGTCATTCAAATTCAAATTCAATAACTCGAATTCTTTAAAAATCATAAATCTGGTTTTTTTTATTTTAAATAATAATTGGGTAAAACACTTAATAGCAAATTCACTTCTTAATTTGAAGGATTCTTCTTCTCTATACCTAAGTAGTTCTTCCTTCTTTATTGCAGCATGATGCTTGTTTTTACATCTGTTATTATTGTTACAATATTCCCTAGATCCATGCTCATCAATAATCTCTCTGTTACAGAATAAACTTTTACATTTCATAATTTATTTTTTTAGTTATTAAATACTCTTCGATCAATTTCGATATAGATTCAACTGAATAATAATAAGCTCCACTTTGAAGATGACCTATTATAAACCCAAATTTCCGCATCTGGGTGATTCTTTCTATAGGCACTTGAAGAAGTTTTAATAATTCTCCCGTCTTTAGCCATTTTCGATTAGGATAATCAACAAGCAATATGCTTTTAATATTTCCTTTTTGTTGTTGAAACACACGCTCGAGGACATATGCTAGTTCCTTGCGTTTTCTTTTTTCCCTTTCGGATTTCTTTTTGTTTTGATTTTCCATGTCTACTTTTTAAAATTTAATTAATCTTTTTTTTATTCAGTTTCTCTTTTAATATTCGCATATCATGTCCTACCTTAAGATCTAACACTTTACTATACAGCTGTGTCGTTTTTATAGATTTATGCGATAACATTTTTGAAATAGTTTCTATTGGAACACCGTTGCTCATGGTTATCGTCGTCGCAAACGTGTGCCTTCCTTGATGAGTTGTTATATTTTTATTAATTCCTGCCATTTTAGCTAACACCTTCAAAGTAGTATTCATTCTTGCATTCGAAACAAAAGGCAACAATGTACCTTTTACATCGCATTCTGGATCATTCTTATATTTATCCAAAATCGCTTTTGCTTTATCTAAAAGTGGAAAACTACTTTTTCCGCCAGTTTTCTTTCTGTTTAAGTTAACCCATAACTCCCCATCAGGATAGACAACTATTTGATCTTGTTTAAGTGAAGCTGCATCGCAATAAGATAAACCCGTGTAACAACAAAAAATAAATAAATCCCTCACTCTTTGATCCTTATATTTAACTAGGATCAGTTCTTCTAATAAATCAAGCTCTCCATCCAAAAGATGTCCCCTATGCACTTCATCCAATGATTGCTTGAAGTTTATAAATGGATCTTTATCGAGCCATTCATATTGAATGGCCAATTTGACGATTTTTTTAATGATCCGAATGTATTTTACCGACGTATTATGGCAACATTTTTTAGAGACCACAAAATAATTATGTACCTCTTCTATAAATTGGAAGTTAAGTTTGCTTAAATCAATGTCATTTTGTTTATACGTGACTTTTAGAAAATTGGCAACATGATCACGTGTTGTATTAAACCTAACGACAGTGTTATGTGCGTATCCTTTGCCTTCAAGTGCTGCAGCACGTTTGTTGTGAATGTCAAAAATTTCCAATAAAGTATGTTTACCATGCAAACGGTTCTTGCCTAAATAACCATTTAAAACTTCATCCATTTTTACATCACCATTTTGAAAACGCAAATCATTGTAGATTTTGCGCAGTCGCGTCTTAATCATTTCTAATTCATCATTGATGACTTTAGAGCTTTCAGATTTGCCATCCATACATTGCTGTTGTTGGTTCCATAATTCTGGGTTTACTTGAATTTTTAAAGCGATTTCTTTTTTTTCTTTTTTCAAAGAAAGTCTCAAGTATAAAAATGATTTATTGGGATCACTTTTTAAAGCTTTCACCAAAAATCTTATTGAGAAATTTACGTGTATCATGATTTCTTGTTTTAATTATTTAATGGATTCGTTATCCATTTTACTTGGGTACAAGATAATGATTATATTAATGTAAAGATTAAATTAAAAACACCTACTTATCAACAAATCAATGATTTATAGAATTATCTTTAAAGATAATTTTAAATTATTCTAAAAGATAATTAATTATTATTAAGAATAATTTTTCGCATTTTTTTGGTGTTTTTTGTTTGAATTTTATCGAAAGAGGAAATAGTTATTAACAATTCGAATTCAGAGAATTTGATCATTGAAATAAAAAAAGACACTCAATTTTCGCGATTTTGATCAAATTCGAAATTAATTGAAGAGAAAAAAAGGAGAAATCAATATTGCAATTAGATGCATGATTCGTTAGATGTAATGTAAAAAAATAAGTAAATTTAGAAACACGATCATTATGTTCGTATATACATCAAAATCTAATTGTTTTGGGTGCATTTTGATAAACTATAAATAAGTTAAAGGCAATTTAAATATGACTAGAAAAGCAATAATGATTGGTTCCCCAGGACCAAAGAATTCTGTTAATTATTTAAAGGGTGTCGATGCTGATTTACATCACTTTGTAAGTTTTTTAAAATCACCTATTGGTGGTTCTTGGGAGGATAATGAAATTGCAGGACTGTTTAAATGTCCATCTGAAAATTTGATCGAATTATTCCAAAGTACATATACTGACTTCTTACTTGTGTATTTCTCCGGCCACGGTAATCATGACTTAAATGAAACGAATATTGAAATAAACGATTCCGAATCACTTTCTGTTTCTCAACTAATTTCGATTATAAAAGCACCTAAAGCACTAATAATTATTGATACTTGCAGAAAATCCTTAGTTGAAGAATACGCAAGTTTTTCAGGTCCTGAATATTTATCCTTTAAATCAAGTTTAGATCAACCAAATTCTAGTGAAAAATACATGCAAATAATTTCTGAAAGTACAGATGGTATTTCTATAGCTTATGCTTGCTCTGTTGGAGAAATAAGTAATGATACAGAATTAGGAGGCGACTATACTTATTCATTGCTAAAAACATCTCGAGAATGGTATGAGAACCAAAATAACGAAAGCATATTATCTATAAATGGTGCGAATGATTTAGCTCATCAGTATTTGAAATTCAAATCAAATTTTGATCAGAATCCACAAATTGTAACGATAAATGATAAAGAAGAAAACTTGAATTTCCCATTTGCAATAAAATTAAACAGCCTTTAACAGCGTGTAAGCAATATTGCCTTGCCGTCCCGAAACATCGGGACAACACAAGGCAACATCACCTAAACGCAAACCGTTATCGGTAAGTTATCTTACTGGGGCTTAATAAAACCATTTAATAACAATGAAACATAAAATTACTCTTACTAATACAAACTTTCGAAAATGCTTTGACGCGGAAAGTGATTTTAAATCAGTGATAGTATCTAATGTCAAATATTCAAATTCAAAAGATTGTCCTAATTTGCTGCTTAATTGGATGTATGGCCCTTCCGAGGCAATTTTCTCAATTCCAATTTCTAAGGCATACTCAAATCAAATTGATAAATTTGATGCTATTAAATTAGCAAAAGATTTTGATGAGCCTTTTAATGGTCCATTCAGAAAAATTGATGTTAGATTCAAAGGTAGCTTTAAGTCAAATGAATCTAATATGACATTTGAAATTGAATTGAAATGATTATATGCAACTGAATATGAATTTTTCAGCTTAATCAAAGCAAACTAAATCAGTTTGCTTAGAATTTCCAAACTAACGTCACTTAGCTTATGAGCGATATTAGTCCTTAGCTCAAGAGCACAACAGAATATGAAAATGATCAAATCAAACCTGATTTAGTTTCAGAGCCCTTTTTGCTCTTAACACAAGAGTACTTATTGATTTTCAAAAACTAACTGAATATAATTTTCGATCAACTGTTATATTTTACTACTTAGTTCGTTTTCTTAAAAAAAGGCTATGAAAAACGTACTTATTATTGCTCACATAACCTTGGTACTATTGCCTTGTTTTGCTCAAAAATCTGACTATTCAATTAAACTAAAGACGAATCAATCGTTCGTTAAACTTAACCAAAAACAGTTAGTTGATAGTGTAAATATGATCTAAACTGTATTGTTTTTAATCTTAAGCGTTGTAAGTAAAAAATCATAAACTATGAAACAACAATTACTTTTTAATTCTTTCATCAATCTATCTAGTTATGAGAAAAGTAATCGTTCTATCATTTGTGCTTATTCCATTTATTGGAATTCGTGCATCAAAAAGAAATTCTTGGTCTGTTATTGATCAAAAAATTGATAAAGTTTTTGATTGCTCCTCCAAAGGTAAAAAGACCGAAATTTTAAGGCTTTATGATAAAGGAACTTACGAGCATTTATTATTTGAAACAAAGGGATACAATGAACAATTTGTTGAGCGAAATCTAGGAAAATATAAAATAGTTAAGGACAAGATTATTTTTGAAAAACCTACTCAATTAGAATTTAAAGGTCAATTTCAATCAGGTACTTATTTTTATAAAAACGGGAAGATTTATCCAAATTTTTGGGCATATTTTCTATTCAAAAAAAACTATTTGTACAAAACTACTTCTAAAAAGGAATATAGAAAGCCCTTTTTCATTCATTTGGATAACGATGTTGTAGTCAATAATTTTGAAGCTGAAGATGAGCTAGATATTGACTTATTGTTAAGCTATTTATTGAAATCAATAAAATCTGATCAAGAAAAAATTGATGTTATCACCAAGTTCATTGTTCAAAGTATTGAATATGACTATGAAGGATTAAAATTAGACCATTATGCTAATGAACAAAATGATCTAAAAGGGATACTTGTAGGTAAACAAAGATTGGCAGTATGTGCTGGATATTCTTATGTTTTTATGGAATTATGTGAGAAATCAGGTATTAAAGCGAGAACGGTTTTAGGGCATACTAGACAATCACATAATGATCTCAAACGCTTAACCGGGTTTCACGCTTGGAATATCGTAGGTTTAGGAGAAAAAGAGATGATTTACGATGTTACCTGGGCTGACAATGGAACATATATTGATCAAAAATGGATTAATGTTGAACCTGAAGTAATGATTTATTCGCATTATCCACTGAGCAAAGACGACCAACTCTTAAAAGTTTCATTGTCTCAAGAAGATTTCATTAAAGCACCCTTGATTTTACCATTATGTAAGGGAGCGAAACTACCTGGGTTCAAATTTTCATCCTATATTTTTTGCGATAAAATGTTAACAATTTCTTTTTTAGGACAACACTCTGTAGAAGTGACAAAATTACCATCTGATTTTCAAAAGGTAATTTACAACGGTGAAAATTATACTTATAAGACACAAGGGAGTAATGAAAAAGTAGCTGTTAAAGTAAACTTCCATAATGACAGTACTTATTTAACTATTCCACTAGGAGAGGACATAAATTTGTTCAGTATTGATATTGAAAATTGTTTGAATGTAAAATTAATTGCGACTAAAGGAGGTTATCAAGGAATGATGAGACACTATATGGCAAACGCAGACAATAGATATGCTGACCCATATATAAAAGGTGTAGTTGCAGCAATTCGAGTTAAAGACTACAAAAAACTAAAAGAACTTGCTGGAATTAACCTTAGTGTTTTTTTCGATCCTAAAGGCAAACTTAAATTAGATAAAAAAATGTTATTACGAATCGATCAATGGGAAGGAGAAATTTCGAGTTTGACAAACCTAAATTCTTTTTCTTATGACTCTGCTTCTAATCGTTCAGAGACAAAATCTTCAATGTTTATAGAAATCCCTGATGGTCCAAGGTTTATTTTGGATAACAAGGATGGAATATATTCTGTTTCTTCCATAGAATGATTTTAATGGAAAGGGTAAGGAAGTTTTTAAGTTAAGGAATGGCGACTGAACAACTGATTAACTTGATGAATTACTAACCGACATGGAAGATTTGAATAATAGTGGTGCTGCATTAACTGCAGTTGGGTATTTGCAATATACAGATATGAGCGCCTCCGCAAGAGAAGAATT